>DATNFM010000110.1:0-19835 GCA_035606435.1 Streptosporangiaceae bacterium
GTTACTTGCTCCTCTTGATCTTGGGCCTGCGGTTGCTCCTGAGACTGCGGTCCATGGCGTTCCTCCTTCCATCGCGTGTTAGTCGGCGCCGGCCGTTGCGACCACCAGTCGGTCGGTCATGAATTCGGCGGCGTCGTTCACCTGGCGAGCTGTTACGGCGGTGAGCCCGGCGAGGCGCGCACCGAGCGAGAAGCCTGGCGCCTCGCCGACATAGGCGTGATCGCCGAACAACATCGCCTCCTCGAGCGAGGACTCCGCCTCCACTCGGGCAAGGCCCGCGAGCCGGCGGCTCGCCTGGCTGACCTGCTCCTGGGTCCAGCCAGTGCGAACGGCATCGGTGAGCAGCCCGGTCGCGAGCTCGACCACGTGCTCACGGTGCTCGGGAGCAGTGGAAATGGCGACGCGCCAAGAGCCGGTTTCCCGGTAACCGCCGACACCGCCGCCGAGGTCGTAAGACAGGCCGCGGCGCGATCTGATCTCCTCGGTGAGTACCGACGCGTTGCCGCCGGCCAGGAGTTCGATCACGACTTCGGCGGCCAGGATCGCCGGGTCGCTCAGCGCGAAGGCGGGCCCGCCGATCACGACGCCGGCGGTATCGCTGACGATCGCCGCGTCCCGGCGTCCGGCGGTGATCGGCGGCGAGTTGTCCGGCTGGCGAGCCTGCCCGGTCCGGTCAGGGCAGGCGAGCGGACTGTCATCTAGCACGAGGCGAACCTCGTCGGCGCTCATGCCGCCGCAGACCACGACGCGAAGTAAGGCGGGCCGGACGAACAGCCCGGACCAGGCCGTCAGATCGGCGGCGGCGAGCCCGGCCACGGTGTCCGCGGTACCGCCGACCGGCTTGCCCATCGGGTGGTCGCCGTAGGCCGCCTCGAAGAAGACGTCGTGCACGATGTCCGTCGGGTCGCTGGCGGCGAGCCTCAGTTCTTCGAGCACCACCCGCCGCTCGGCTTCGACCAGCTCATCATCGAAACTGCTGGTGGCGGTCGCTGCGACGAGGACGCCGAGCGCTGCCGCCGCGTCCGACGTCGGCACCCGGGCGTGCAGGACGACATGGTCACGAGCGGTCATGGCGTTCGCGTCGCCACCCCAGGCCTCGATCTCGTCGACGACGCGCTCGCGCCGCCCGGCCGGGACGCACTGCATGATCACGTGTTCGAACAGATGCGCCACGCCGGGGATCGGCTCGTGCCGGGAGCCGGCCAGGATCCACGCCGACACGGTGGTGACCTCGGCGCCCGGCCGGTGCAGTAAGGCGTAGCGCACGCCATTGTCGAGAGCGGCACAGTCCAGCGCGGCCGACGCGGTCGCGGCCCTCATCCGGTCAAGTCTCCGGCCCCAGCACTGAGCTCTTCGACTGCCGTCTGGGACACGTAGTCCCCGAGCGTCAGCAGGAACCGGCCGGCCGGACTGTCGACCCAGGCGTGCTCGCCGCGCTGGCGCAACACGGCCACGGTCATATCCGGGTTCGGCCCGGTGACCGGCAGGCCGAACCCGAGCAGCCCAGCCCTGACCGCGGCCGCAGGATGCAGCCGGCGCTGCACCCGGTCCCACACGAGCGTTTCCGCTCGGCTCGGCTTGGCCATCATCAGGCGCCGCTGCAGGTGTCGCCCGGTCCCGGTGACCGGCCTGACGAAGAAGGACGCCCCGCGCGCCCCCCGGATCGTCGCCGCCTTCGCGGTCGTCAGCAGCCCGCCCGGCAGTGGCTCCATTGGGCCGAGTCCGGCCGCATTGACCAGCTTGATCAGCTCGGAATAGGCCAGCACGAGGTTCAAAGAGGCGATCGCCTCGTGCAGCGCGCGGCGGTCCTGCTCGCTCATGGACCGGTTCAGCAGGCCCGCGTCGACCACGTCCTTGGCGCGGAACGGCTGCTCATAGCGCTCGTGCAGCAGCATGATCATGTTCTTGACCGGCAGGCTCAGCCACCGGTCGGGCATCTTGACGATCGGCGGGATGCCGATCTGATTCCCGAGCGTGTAATAGTTCGCCAGTTCGACCGCGTACGCCAGCCGGAACGGGTTGGGGCAGGGCTTGCGCACGCTGACCATGACGACCAGCTTGCCGTCCAGGTAGGAGAACGTGGCGGTATCGACGGTCCAGCCGTCATCGGTTAGCAGGCTCACCGCCCGCCACAGGTCAGGTTCACAGAAGGTGATGATGTCCAGGTCACTCTGGTACCGGATCAGTCCAGGCGGGTAGAGCGCGCCGACCTCAAGCCCCTTGATCGTCGTGAGGCTGTCCACCTCGCTGAACAGGCGAGCGGCCACCGAGCGGTAGAAGTCGATCCGCTCGGAGATCTCGGCGACCTCTTCGCGCAGCGTCGGGCTCAGTTCGATGCCTTCGGCCTGCCACGCCGAGAAGAGCGTCGCGGCGAAGGCGGGCTCGGACTTGCGGACGATATCCACGATTTCCGCGATGTCCTCTGACTGTTCGCCGGAGGTGACCGCGAGCGCCGCGACCAGGTTCTCCGCGGTGAGATCCATCACCCTCCCCTGGATCAGCGGTTGCCGATAGCGTAAGAAGCTGTTCTGCGAGCGTCAATATGGTCATTGCCCGGCAGTTAGCCATGTGGCCAGTGTGAACGTTGTTGATGAAAATTGACAGTCCATGCGGGTCGGCTTACATTCCAAAAAATGGCCGTAGGTGCCGAGCCGATTCGCCGCAGGAGGGCTGATGAGGAGCCTGAAGAAGGTCCGCGTAGTGTCGACGACGAAGAAGAACGAGTCTAAGTAGCAACGCCTTAGATGAGGCTGCTCGCCGTTGAGGCACGTCAGAACGGCTCCTACAACCTCGACAGGTACCGGCAGGTAGCCGGGCTCGGCGCTGAGCTGAACGTGCTCAACGGCGAGGGCAGGGCCGGCTTCTGGCCGGCCGAGCGGTACCGGATCGTCGGCTCGGCGAAGATCGGCGACATCGTGGACGCCGCCGCCCGCTGGCACGCCCAGGCGAGCTTCGACGGGGTACTCACGTTCGCCGAGTCGGCCATCGTCACCGCCGCCGCCGTCGCCCGCGCGCTCGACTTGCCCGGCATCGGCCTGACCGCGGCCGTGGCCAGCCGGAACAAGATGCTGATGCACCAGGCCCACGATCGGGCCGGCGCTCCGCACGCACTCTTCCGCTACGCGCCCACGCTGGCTGACGGCCTGGCCGCGGCCGAGCAGTGGGGCTATCCGGTCGTGATCAAGCCGGCGCTCGGCGCGGCGAGCAACTTCGTGTTCCGCGCCGAATCCCAGGCCGAACTCGCGTGGTGCTACGACCGCGCCGCCAAGGGTGCGCGCACCATGAAATGGGCCCTTCTTGAGGCGGACGGCATCGACCTCGGGCCCGACGGTCTCGTGGTCGAGTCGTTCCTGCACGGCACGGAACACCTGATCGAGGCGGTGACGTGGGACGGGGAGGTCGTCCTGGCCTCGGTCGTCGACCGGGTCGACCGGGTCGCCGCCGAGCCCGGCGCCGGCGCCGGCGCCGAAAGCCAGTCCACGTTCGAGTACAACCTGCACTGGGCGCCGACGATGCTCAGCGATCGTGAACTAGGCCTGATCCACGACGCCCTGACGGCGGCGGTGCGCGGGCAGGGCCTTCACCGCAGCGCACTGCACGCCGAAATCCGGTTCAACGACGGCCGGCCCTATGTGCTCGAGGTGACTCCGCGCCCGGGCGGCGGCGGGCTTGAGCGGATGGCCAGAGCCAGCGCGGGCTATGACCCGATCCAGGCGCACGTCCAGGTCGCCTGCGGACGCCGGCCTTCGGTGCGCGGCTATCAGCCGACCGGGATCTGCACCGCGGCCCACCCGCTCGTCTGCGACCCCGGCACGATCACGAGCGTCGTGGTGCCGCCGGAGGTCAAGGACTCACCGGACCTGCTCTTCTGCCGGGTGGCCGCCGAACCAGGCGACGTGATCGCCCGTCCGCCCGACGGCAACGCGATTGTGGGGTTCATCGGCGCCAAGGGCAGCAGCCAGCAGGACGCGATGAACTCCGCGATCCGGCTGAGCAAGCTCATCGATGTGACAGTAGCTAACTGATGCCGGATAACCGACGTATTTGGCGCCCACTCCCGGGCAACGAAGGATAGGTAACATTGTCCTTCCGGTATATTGCGCGACGGCAAACTCTGTCCTTAGCTCAGGGAAAGGATGCGGCGGTCCGCATGGGACCGTCGCGTCGACGTCCCGGGAAAAGGGGTGCGAATGCCAGCAACGGTCGCGCAGAGTTCTGCCAAGGTTACGACGCCGGTTGTCAAGCCGAGTGTGTTCCTCACGCCAGAGCGTGTGGAGAAGATGCTGTCCGAGCGGCGCAGCTTCCAGATCGTGAAGTTCCGCACGAACTGCTCGGACTGCGTACCGAACCTGTAACGGTTGAGCAGAGGCCTCCGGAGCGGAGTTTTGCTCCCCCGGAGGCCATTCCGATGTCGGACCCCCGCTAACGCGCCTGAGGAGGCCGTGTGCCAAGCGCAGTCTTCTATAGCAAGGACGGCCAGGCAGAATCTCTGTCGGCAATGGTTGGCATGACAATCAGGGAAGTACTCCGCAACAACGGCATCCCGGCCAACGCCGTGCTCTGCTCAGTCGGCGGGAAGATCGTCGCCGAGAAGGCGACGCTCGGACCGGATGATCACCTGGAAATCCGCCAGGTCAGGCACTACGACCTGGACGTCACCAGGCGCCCGGCGACCCGGGTACTGCCATCGGCGAATCAGCCGGTGTACTCCAAGGCCGTGCTCTTCGACGACTCGGGTTCGCTCGAAGTGCAGTCGGAGGACATGGACGAGGCCCAGTTCGCCGACTACGTCGAGCACATCTTCTCCGCCTCGATCACCGAACACGACCTGCTCGCCATAGACCGCCCGGCCGTCGTTGGCCTTTCCGGCGGCCGGGACAGCGTCGCGTTCCTCAAGCTTCTCGAACGCTGCCGGGACCGGATCGGTACCTTCCCGCTGACCGCGGTGACGGTGACCGGCCTGCCCGACTGGGAGGAACCAGCCACCTTTGGCGCCGCCAAGGCCGTAGCCGAGTCCCTCGGCGTGGAGCAGGTGCTGGTCGACGAGGCCGCGATCCGGGAGACGTTCGCGCTGCGGCGCGGCTTCCACGAGGTCATGCAGGACGTAGTCGGCGGCGACTCGAGGCAGATGGTGATGGTCATCACCCATCACGTCATGCGCCGGATGATCGAGATCGAAGGTGCGCGCCGGGGCGTCGGCACGGTCGTGCTCGGCCTCAACGGCGATGACCTGCTCGCCTCGATCGTCACCTGGCTCACCTCGGGCTTCATCATGGGCTCCATCCCGAAGCGGACCATCGGCGACCTTGACTACGTGTTCCCGCTGTTCCGCATCACGAAGAAGGAGCTGACGCTCTACCTGGAGATCGTCGCTCCCGAGCTGAACCGGCAGGGCACGCCGGGTCGGTTCACGACCGGCCCGCAGGAACGATCGATGGCCTACGCCCTCACCGATCATCTGTACGACCTGTGGCCCGGCATCGACTACTACGTGTTCGAGGCGTTCCGGCAGTTCGCCGAGCGCATGGGCAAGCCAGAACACGACCAGTGCCGGACCTGCGGCGCCGCCTACCTGCCGCAACCCGGCGTGGCGAACCCCAAGGCCCTGTGCGACGTCTGCCACTTCTTCGCGATGCGCGAATACGCGGTGGTGCGGGTGTGAGTCGACCGGCGTCTGGACTGCGGGAAGAAGCAACCGCATTTATTTATGCCAAAAATTTTGCGCAGAGCGCTCCGCGCAGCCGTGCCTGGACTTGCTCAATCGGCCCGGACCCGGGGACCACGACGAAGTCGGTGAACTCGGGCAGCGCACGGTAGGCGCGATCATTGGCGCGCAGGAAGGTGGTGTCCTCAAGGCCGGAGCCGCGTGCCGTCAGCCTCGCCTGCGCCTCCTCGGGGCTCAGTTCCAGGTACAGGGTGAGGTCGGGGCGCGGGAGCCGGCGCAGGAGCAGGCGCAGATCGGCTTCGTTGGTTCCGCCGTCGGAGATGGTGGCGGCGTAGTGGCAGACGGGCGAGCGGTCGGTGACGACCCAGTCATGCGCGGGGAGTGCTGGCACTACCCGTTCGGTCCAGTCGCGGAGCCGCATGAACGCCTGGATCAGGTGCGTCACGTCCGGCCCGAACACGTCCTGGTGGTCGGCGACGCCGCGCTGTTCGGCCAGGTCGGCCAGCGTCCGGCGGACCAGCGAAGGGCCCGGCGGAGCCTCGATCGCCACGGTGTGCCCGCGGTCGCGCAGCCACTGGCCGAGCAGCCTGGCCTGGGTCGTCTTGCCGGCGCCGTCCATCCCGGCCAGGCTGACCAGCTTTCCTGTGGTCTGCTCCGGCGCGGCTTGCTCCCGTTCGGTTCCGAATTCAGTTGTCATGGGTCTATCGTCGGCGAGGAGCCCCGATGGCGAGAACTGATCTAGGTCATCCCGCCACGCTGCGCCAGCTTCTGGTCAGCCGTGGCGCAGGCCTGGCTGGAGGAGGCGGCGTCAGGCGGCAGCTGAACCGACCGGCTCGTCCTCTCCGGCGCGGGCCTGTTCGCCGGGTTCCTCGGGCCCGGGCTTGGTGATCTTGAGATAGGGGAGCAGGGCGACGGCCACGACGATGAACGCGGCCGCGCACCCGAGGTAGATGAGGCGGTACCCGGCTGCCCCGATGATCGCCGCGCCGATGCCGATGGAGATCATGAACGGCGTGTTGATGATCGCGTCCGAGGCGGAGATCGCCCGGCCCTGCAACTCCGCGCTGGTGTGTCGCTGAACGATCGTGAGCTCGGCGACCAGCACCAGCGGCAACCCGATGCCCAGCAGCAGGCCGCCGATGACGGCCGTCATCACGGTGGCCAGGCTCGAGACCGCCAGCCCGGATCCGACGAGCACGAAGCCGGCGCAGGCGACCGCATACTCGCCAATCCGGCGAAAGAGCGAGCCGACGCAGAGCGCGGCCACCACGCCGCCGGCCCCCTCGATGCTGGTGATCACGCCGATCCACGCGGCCGAACGATGTAGCCCCTGACTGACCAGCGAGAACATGGCCACGTCGATCATCCCGGCCCCGCCGAAGGCGACGACGCTCGCCAGCACCATGCGGCGGATGACCGGCTGCCGGGCGACGTGCTTGACGCCGGCGAGCAGTTCGCGAGCGAATTCGCCTCGCGGACGGGCCTCTTCTGGATCGCGTTCTGGCCGCGCTAGGTCGTTGGTCAGGCGGAGCGCGAGATAGGAAGCGATCGAGAAGGCGAAGGTTCCGATGTCAGCTAAAGCGACGACGGTGCCGCCCCAGGCCGCGAACACGCCCGCGCCCACCAGCGGCGCGATGATGCGGATCGCCTGAGTGAAGCTGCTCAGCAGGCCATTGGCATCGCCCAGCAGTTCGTCGGGCACCAGCGAGTGCACCAGACCGCCCCGCGCGGCCCGGTAGATCTGGCCAGATACCCCGTAGACGCCGGCGACCAGGTAGATGATCCAGACTTCGCCCTGGTCGTGCACGAGCAGCAGTAAGGCCATGACCGCCGCGGTCACGGCGTCGTTGCCGACGAGCACCCAGCGCCTGGGGAACCGGTCGACCAGCCATCCGGTGAGCGGGGCCAGGAAGGTAGTGACGTTAATCAGCAGGAAGATCAGGCCGGCGGCGGCGCTTGAGCCGGTGAGCGACTTGGTCCAGATGCCGAGCACCACGAGCATCGCGTTGTTGCCGAGCATGTTCATCGACTGGCCGACGAACAGCACCTGCATATTGCGGTTCGCGAGTACTCGTCGCCTCATCTGGACCTCCCTGTCCGGCTAGCCTGAGTCCAGCCGGCCCAGTCAACCCGGTCAAGAAGCCAACCCCAGACCCGGTTCGGCCGGCTCGCCGGCGCCAACGGCTCGACCGCTTCTGCAAGTCCGCCCGGTTCCGCTGACGTCCGCCATGCGCCGAGGGAACCGCCCGCTGGCGCCGTCCGCCCGCTGCCGCCGAGGGAACCGCCCGCTGGCGCCGTCCGCCCATCGTCGCAGCGTCCGCCCGGTCACAGTTCCGCCTGTCCGCAGCGTCCCGCCCATCTTCGCAGCGTCCGCCCAGCGGCCACTTGCCACTCGTTAGACGCCACTTCCCATTGGTTTCGCTGACTTCCCCCTGGCTGCGCTGTAATTATGTCCGAAATATGCAGGTTGGCGACAGCGGAGCGGGTGGGTAGTCAGCGCAATCAATGGGAAGTCAGCGCAATCAATGGGAAGTGGACCCCGCTCAAGGTCAACGGAGGCGCGGGCATGGCCGGGGATGTCCGGTGTCAGGGCACGGCCGCGTCGGTCCTGCGGGCCGAGGCGCTGCTATAGGTAGCGGTGCATGATGTGGAGGCCTACTTTGCCGTGGTCGGGGTGGTCGAAGGCGGCCGGAACGGTGCCGATGATGGTGAGGCCGAGTGACGTCCATAGGTGCACGGCCGCGGCGTTGGTTTCGACGACCGCGTTGAACTGAATGGCCTCGAATCCGGCGGAGCGGCACCAGTCCACGACGCACTGGCCGAGCGCGCGGCCTATTCCCTCACCCTGACGGGCCGGGTCGACCAGGAATGATGCGGTGGCTACGTGCGATCCGCGGCCTGGGCGGTTCTGGCCCATCTTGGCTGAGCCGGTGATGGCGCCGTGGCTGACCGCCACGACTGTCTGGCCGGGCGGCGGTTCCATCCACCAGGGCCGGGCCTGTTCCAGCGTCTGGTCCTCGGGAAAGGCGTAGGTCTCTCCCTCCGCCATGATCGCGGCGTAGATGGGGTAGATCAGCGGCCAGTCCTGGTCGGTCGCTTGCCTGATGATCACGACTGGCGACAGTACTGCGTAACCATGCAGCCCGCCACACCTTTGTCGCCCGTGCTTTGTCGCCCGTGCTTTGTCGCCCGTGCCCGCCGGCTGTCGCCCGGAACCGGATTTGGCGGGCCCGAACAGCAGCGTTGCCCCTCCGCTGTAGTTGCTTCCAGGGACGCTACTACGGCAAGGGCGCTCCGCTGTAGCTCTGGACTACAGCTAAGCCTCTCCGCTGTAGTTCCGTCTCGGGAAGCTACTACAGCGGAGGGGCAAAGCTGCTGTTGATCAGGTGGCGGTGAGGCCTAGGGATTCGGCTACGGCGCGGATTCCTTTCGCATCGGCGAACGGTGAGGCGAAGATCACCTCGTCCGCGCCGGCTTCGATGTGACCGGCTATCAGAGCGGGTATTTCGTGGGCCTGGCCGACGGTGAAACCAGCCGTTTCCGTAGCCGACGCGGCCGCCGCCAGCATGCCGCGCGTCTCCTTCGTGTTCTGATCCGACGTGGTCAAGATCAGCGGGGTCATCCACGTCACGGCGACCTCAGCCGGATCCCGGCCGACATCGGCGCAGTGCCCGCGCAGCACGCTGATCTTGCGGGCCAGGGTTTCTGCGTCACCGGTCACGTTGCACATGTCGGCGTAGCGGGCGACCAGGCGCAGGGTCCGCTTCTCGCCGCCGCCGCCGATCATGATCTTGGGGCCGCCTGGCTGAACCGGCGGCGGCACGTTGCGCGCGTGATCGAGCTGGTAGTGGGTGCCGCTGAAGCTCACGTCGTCGCCGGTGAACATGGCCCGGCAAATCTGGACCGCTTCCTCGAGCATGTCCAGGCGCACCCGGTCCTTCGGGTAATCGACGCCGAGTCCCTGGTGCTCGACGTCGTACCAGGCACCCCCGATTCCGAGCACGGCGCGGCCGCGGGAGATGACGTCCAGCGTCGTGACGATCTTGGCGAGGATGCCGGGGTTGCGGTAGGTCACCCCGGTGACCAAAGTGCCGAGCTGGACTCGCTTGGTACGCGCGGCCAGGGCTCCCAGCAGCGTGTATGCCTCCAGCATTGGCTGGTCGGGACCGCCCATGGAAGGCAGCTGGAAGAAGTGGTCCATCACCCACACCGAGTCGAACCCGGCCTCTTCCGCGGCCACGGCGAGCTCAGCAATGTGGTCGAACATATCGGCTGGCTCAAACCCTGAGAAATAAGGCAACTGTACGCCGTACTTGGTCATGGGGTCACTGTAGTGGTGGCTGGTTACCAGGGCAGCGGCCCTGGGCATCGAGATAGGTACCGGTCGGGCCGGTGAGCGCGGCCTTCGATGAGCCGTACGCCGCGGCCGGAACCTGCGATTCGATCAGCCCTGGCGTGGAGACGCGGGTCACGCGAATGGGCCTGGATTGGCGGCGAGGACGCAGGCCACTGGCGGGTCTAGGTTGAGGGTCTCGACCCTGGGTTTGGCGTAGCCGGCGCTGCGGAGCAGGTCTTCGATTTCGCGGGCGGTGCTGCGAGTCGTGTCCGCCGTGGCCCCGGCGCAGCGGGGCTGGAACGCGATGGCAATGCGACCGCCCGGCGCTAGCCGACGGCGCAGTTCGGCCAGTCGCTGGGCCGGCGCGGGCCAGAGTCCTAGCGAGTTGATGGCGAAGATGGCGTCGAAGGGACCGTCGAGAGCGGGCGGAAGCTGATCGACCGGTGCCAGCATCAGGGTCACTCGCCCGTCCCGGATAGCGGCGGCGTTGCGCCTTGACGCCTGCCGCAGCATCACCTCGGAGTGGTCGAAGCCGTACACGTGACCCGCGCCGGCCCGGACCAGGTCCGCGACGGCCAGTCCGGGACCGAAGCCGGCTTCAAGGACCTGGTCGGCGGGCCGCACGTCGAGCAATGCGACCACCCAGGCGCTGCGCTGCCGATTGGACGGGCGGTGGGCCATCTCCCAGGCGGCCACGCGCCCGGCCGTACCCCGGGGATGATGATCCTGGCCGATTACGTCACGGTCCAGGGCGCGCACGGCGACGGCCCCGGCCCGCGCGATCCCGAACTCGACGGCCGCCGTCACCGCCGCCCTCATTGCCCGGGGAATGCTTCCCTCCCGGTGCGTCCCCATAGCCGGAAGTCAACGCCTTCAAGTGCACCTGAAGTCAACCCGCCTCGCGGCTGGATTACGCGCGACTGCGCGCTAGCGGCGAGTGCTGGCTTAGCGCGAGGCTGGGTTCATGGACGATCCGGAACGATGCGGTGAGCACGCATCGAAATTGAAGCAACAGCTTCCTTACCCGTATGACCAGGACTTGTCGGGGGTGCTGCGGGCCATTAACCGGAGGGATCCTAAGGCCCGTAGCCGGCAGGCCAACGATCCGGTGACCGCCGCTTATCTGAAGGCGGCCATGGACCTGGTCCAGAAGCATCTCGGACCCGATGTGGACGCTGAGAACGGCGGCACCCAGCCCCTGCTTGGCTTCCTTTCCCAGCGGGAAGTGGCTGCGGCGGTGGATGCGGGCCATCGTCGACCCCGAGGCGGCGGGCATCGACAAGGACAAGCGCAGTTGCCTGCTCGGCACCGCCGTGCTGGCGATCATCGCCGGCTGCTGTATCCCCGCCGACGACGCGGAAAGCTCATCGCTCGAAGACACTGTCCGCGCGATCACCCTCAACTCCCGCACAGAATCCGAAAGATAAGGCGACCAGCATGTACACCCTCATCTTGCTCAGCGGCATCGCGATCGGTGCCATCGCCACCTGGCGCCTTGCGATGAGTCGCGCCGGTGCCTGGGTGGAAGGCTGCCAGCAAGGCCGCGAGGACATGATGTCCCTGGCCAGGGCCCTCGGTCACAAGGCCGTGCCGCCCGAACTACTGCTGGGTGACCGTCCGGCCAGCCGGCTGCCCGGGCGATCGAACTCGCGCGACCATTGATGTATCTCGGCGACTGCCGTTGCCCCTCATCTAGTGACGGCAACTTCCGTCACACCGAGCCTGGAGGCAGTCATGACCGACCGGCAGTACAGCGCTGGCACCGTCGACCACAGCGCGCGAGCAAGCAAGCTCTTCGCCGCCGACGGGAAGAAGATCGGCCACGGAACCATCGCGTGGCTTCCGGCGCCGGCCTATGAGATGCATGCCGCTCCGTTGTGGCGGCCATCCGGTACGCCGCCGATGATCGCGCTGCTGGACACCGGAGTACAGCCTCATCCCTGGCTGCCGGACGGCGGTGACCGGCAGTTCCTGGTGAAGGCCGAGGATTTCGGCTGGCAGTCGCCGGTACCGGACGACGACACGGCGACCGACGCGGAGGAGAACTATCGCAGCCACTGGGGTCACGCCACGTTCATCGCCGGGCTCATCCGGCTGGCGGCGCCCGAGGCTCAGGTGCTGTCGATGCGGGTGATGAGCAGTGACGGCAAGGTTAGGGAAGACGATGCCGCCAGCGCGCTGACCTGGCTGGCCGACAACCCAGGCTTGCCCGGCGACGTCGAGGTCGTGCTGATGGCGTTCGGGCGCCTGGACGAGCCTAGCGATGCTGACCTGGAGAAACTCAGGACGCCGATCAAAAGGCTGACCGATCAGGGAGTGCGCATTGTCGCCTCCGCCGGCAATGACGGCAGCGAGCGTCCCGTCTATCCGGCGGCGTTCGCGGCCGAGGAAGCCTTGTCGCCCAGGTCGCGGCGATCCGTGATCAGCGTCGGCGCGCTTGCCACTCCGACTGAGCGCGCCCCTTACAGCAACTCCGGGCCGTGGGTCACCGAATGGTACCGGGGCACGAATGTCATCAGCATCATGCCATTGACGACCAAAGACTCCGAAATGGCGCCGGCCCAAAGCGAAGCGCCGGCCGAAGGCAATGGATACGCGTGGTGGAGCGGTACGTCATTCGCAGCCGCCATTGCTGCCGGTAAGGCACTCCCGGAGCCAGCTAGCGCGGCATAGCATGATCGGTGTGGCAGTTGGCGGGGGGAAAACCGGCACTGACCAGGCCGCGTCCGACCGGGCCGCGCGCCTTGGTGCTTGCCTGCTGCGGGCCAGAGACGGCGAGACGGCCGCGCTCAACGAGATCATCAGCGAGCTGAATCCGCTGCTGTGGCATGTAGCGCGGAGTGAGGGCCTGGGAGCCGAGGAAGCGGCCGACGTCGTCCAGACGAGCTGGCTTGAGCTGTTGCGGCGGCTGCACGAAATCCGTTCCCCGCAGGCGCTGACCTCCTGGCTCGTCACCGCTACCCGCCGCGAGGCCTGGCGGGTACGTGAGCTGTCCCGGCGGCAGGCCGCGGACGGGACGGCGCGGCTGGAGTCGGCGCCCGATCCGGATCCTGGCCCGGGCGAGCTGCTGCTTGCCGACGAGCGGGACCAGATTCTGTGGCGGCACGTCCAGCGGCTTCCTGAGCGCTGCCGTCAGCTTCTGCGCATCGTCGCCCATGTTCCCCGGCCCGACTACGCCGCGGTGGCCAGCGCGATGGCGATGCCCGTGGGCAGCATCGGCCCGACGCGCGGCCGCTGCCTGGCCAAGCTGCGGGAAATGCTGCAGGCCGATCCCGGGTGGAGCGCGTGATGACCAGTCCGGCCGATCTGCCCCTTTCTGATGAAGACCAGGCTGTCCTGGACCGCCTGGCGGAGGTCTACGCGCGGCTCGACCCGGCGCCCGCTGACCTGAACGCGCGGGTCTCGTTCGCGGTCGCACTGGCGGGCGTGGACGCGGAGGTAGCCAGGCTGAGCGAGCAACTGGCGGTCGGGTCCGGCGCCCGCAGCAGCGAGCGCACCCGCACGATCACGTTCGACGCCGATAGCCGCACCGTGATGATCACGATCGCGGACCAGGCGGACGGCCTGGTCCGCCTGGACGGCTGGCTGGCGCCCGGCGCGGAACTGCGGGTCGAGTTGCGGATGCCTGAGCCGGCCCAGCCCAGGAACGTGATCGCGGACGCGGCGGGACGCTTCGCCTTCGACGGCGTTCCGCACGGGATCGCCCAGTTGCTGGTCCACCCGCCCGCCGGCGACGCCGCCCCGCGAGTGGTCACCCCGGCGTTCTCCCTCTGAGGCGCCGTGGCGCCGCCAGCCGATCCTGCTGATCACGGCGACCGCTCCGGCGAGGCCGCCCGGATGCATGCGGCCGCCCTGGCCTCCAGCGACGACGGGCGCCCCGCGGCCGCCATTCGCCAGCTGCGGGCCGGGTTGCGGCTGATCGGCTCAGATCCGGCGGCCGACCGGCCGGCGGAGGCGCAGGTCCGCGGCCGGCTGCTGATCAGCCTGGCCTGGGCCGAATCCGAACGCGGCCGGGTCGAGGTTGGCTTCGCCCTGCTCGACCAGGCCGAACGGCACATACCCCAAGCCCAGCGGCCGGTACTGCTCGCCCAGCGGGGCTTGCTGCTCAAGCGCAGCGGCCGCAACGACCTGGCGCTGCGTCAGTACGACGAGGCGGTGGCGTTGCTCACCGAGCAATCCAACCCGCTCGACCTGGTCAAGGTACTCAACAACCGCAGCCTGGTGCACGTGGAGGCCGGCCACATCCGCCTGGCCAGGGCCGACCTGCGCCGCTGCGGCCAGATCGCGGAACGGCACGGACTGGCGCTGGTCGCCGTGCTCAGCCGGGTCAACCTCGGCTGCATGGACGTGCTGGCCGGCGACCTGCCCTCGGCCCTGGGCGCGTTCACCGCCGCCCGCCCCGAGTATGAGCGGCTCGCGCCGGGACGACTGGCCGGCCTCGCGGTGGAACGAGCGCGGGCCCTGCTGGCGGCCGGCCTTTTCACCGAGGCCGACCGCGAGCTGGCCGGCGCCATCGAGCAGGCGTCCGCGCAACGGCTCAGCCATATCTTCGCCGACGCCATCGGCGTCCGTGCGGAAGCCGCGCTGCTGGCCGGCCGCCCGGGCGCCGCCGCGCAATGGGCCCGGCTCGCCCAGTCCAGGTTCCAGGACCGGAGCAACGCCCGCCGCGCGGCGCTCGCATCCCTGCTCGAGCTCCGGGCCGAGTTCGCGCTGGCCACCGAGCGCGGCGGCGAAGATGACCGGCAAGGCACTGACCACCTGACTGCGATCGCGGCCCGCGCGCAGGCGCTGGCCGGGCGGCTCGCCGGGCTCGGCCTGCCCGAAGACGCGCGCGTCGGCGGCATGGTCGCGGCCCGCGCGCTGATCAAGGCTGGCCGGCCGGGCCGGGCCGCCAGGATCGCGGCTCGGCCCGGGGCGCCCGGCCGCGTCGACCGGCTCGACACCAGGCTGCTGTGGCGGCTGGCCAGGGCCGAGCTCGCCGCCGCGACCGGGCGGCCGGGCGAGGCGTCCCGTCAGTTGCTGGCCGGGATGGCCGCGCTGCACCGGCATCGCGCTCAGTTCGGCTGCCTCGACCTGCAGACCGGCGCCGCCGTGCATGGGCAGGACCTGGCCCGCGCCGGCCTCGCGGCCGCCCTGGCCGGCGGTTCGCCGGCCGCCGTGTACCGGTGGGCGGAACGGTCCAGGGCCCAGGTACTCCTGCTGCCCGTGCTGCGACCGCCGCAGGATCCGGTCGCCGCCGCCGCGATCGAGGAACTGCGGCAGGCCAGGCACATGCTGCGCGCGCGGGAACTGGCGGGCCAGCCCGCCGGTGGCCTGCGGTCCCGGATCGAAGCGCTGCAGCGCCGGGTCCGTGAGCAGTCGTGGGCGGCACCAGGGCAGCGCGGCTTGCCCGCACCGGCCCCGGCAATGTTCAGCTCAGTAAAAGAAGGCCTTGGCGACGCGGCCCTCGTGATCTACATCAGGGACCGGCTCCAGTTGCGAGCGCTCGTCGTAGCGGGCGGCTCGGCTAGCCTGCGGTCACTGGGGGACTACGCCGCAGCCACCGAAGCGGTGCTGCGCCTTCGGGCCGACCTCGACGTCCAGGCCGGCCGCGCCCTGCCGGACCGGCTGGCGCAGGCGGTCGCCGCCGCGACCAGGCGCGATGCCGCCGCGCTGGCTACAGCGGTGCTCAGCCCGCTGCTTGACCAGGCGGGCGACCGGGACCTGGTCATAGTCCCGACCGGCGTGCTGACGACCGTGCCCTGGGCCGTACTGCCCGGCTGCGCGGGCCGGCCGGTCACGGTGGCGCCATCGGCCACCGCGTGGCACGCCGCGAAACGCAGGCGCCAGCCCGGAGGAAAACTGCCCGGAGCCAACGGCCCGCCCGGAACCAACGGCCCGCCCGGAAAAGACACCCGCGCCATTACCCTCCTGGTCGCCGGACCAGGCAACGCCCGCGGCGACGCCGAGGTGCAGGCCATCGCCGCGCTGGCACCGCACGCGTCGATCCTCACCGGAACGGACGCGACCCCGGCCGCCACGCTCGACAAGCTCGGCCCGGCGGCCATCGCCCATCTGGCCGCGCACGGTCACCACCAGGCCGAGAACGCGCTGTTCTCGACGCTGGAACTGGCCGGAGGCCCGCTGCTCGGCTACGACCTGCAGGCAGCGGCCAAGGTGCCGGCCATGGTCGTGCTGTCGTCCTGCGATCTCGGGCTGACCGACGTCCGGCCCGGCGACGAGACGTTCGGCATGGTCACGGCACTGCTGACCGCCGGGGCCGGGACGGTAGTGGCCAGCGTGGCCCGGGTCGCGGATGACACCGCGATGGCCGCCATGGTCGGCTACCACCAGGCGATAGCCGCCGGCAGCGCTCCGGCCGCCGCCCTCGCCCTGGCACTGAAGCGAGAGACGGCGGCCGGATTCGTGTGCTTCGGCGCCGGCTAGACGTTTCTGCCGGACCCTGGCCCAAGATGAATAGTCGGCCCGAGCCATGGCCTGTCGTTCTGGAGCGGATGTACGGTCAAATCTGATGACGGACGGTTTCCCCGTTCTGTCCACTTCGTCATGATCGCGAAGGAGCCATTGCGATGGCGTTCTTGGATACGACCCGCCTGCGCCGCGGAAAGGTCTCGAGTTGGCTCGCGGGCGCCACCGCGGCCTCGCTCTTGGCGCTGGCCGGCGCACAGCTGGCACCCCAAGCGTCCGCTAGCCCGGTCGGCCCGGGGCACGGCAGCGGCCACGTTCCTAGGAAGACCATGCTCCCCGACGGCCGCCCGGTAAGGCCGGCCGGCATCCAGTACAACCTGGGCGACTTCTCCCTAGGACTCGCCATCGCGCCGAACGGCAGGTGCGCGGCCAGCAGCGACGAAGGCTGGGGCAACGGCCGGCCGGTCCCGGCCGTGCCGGGGGTCAACCGGGCGGGCACCGAGCCGGACGAAGGAGTGACGGCGGTCAACCTCATCACGGGGTCGACTCAGTTCGTCACCATTAATTCCAAGCCCGCGCAGAACTTCATGGGCATCGGGCTCGCCTACAACGGCAACGGCACCCGGCTGTACGCGACGAGCGGCGGCACCGACGCCGTGTACCAGTTCAACGTCAGCTCTAACTGCAAGCTCAGCTACGCGACCACCGTCGCCCTGCCGGCCCAGGCGCCGCCGCCCAGCACCTCCACGTTCACCGGCACCAGCGCCGCCTACGACCGTGGACTGGCCGTCGCCGCCGACGGTACCGTGCTGGTGACGACCGAATACGGGCGCGCGCTCAACGCCGTCTCGGTCGACGCGTCCGGCAACCTGGTGGCCGCGGCGAAGGCCGTCGCGTTCGGGACGCCGACGATCGTGCCGCACGGCACCAACATCCTGAACTTCGTCAGCCCGCCGACACCCAACGACCTCGACCCGTCCTACCTGTATGCCGTGGCGACGGGGACGAACCCGGCCACCGGCCAGGCGCGGGCGTACATCTCCGCCGAGGGCACCGGCCAGCTGATCACGGCCGACTCCGACGGCGCCGGGAACTGGGCCAAGGGCCCGATCGCCACGGTCGGTGACCACCCGACCGGCCTCGCGGTCAGCCCGGACGGCCGTGAGGTCATGGTGGCGGACGCCAACAGCGACCAGGTCTCGATCGTCGAGGTGAACTCGGACGGCTCGCTCGCACCCGCCGTCAACCTCACCCTGCACGGGGCACCGGGGGAGGCGAACGGTTCGTCCCCTGACGCGGTCGCGTACGACGGATCCTCCCGCGCTTACGTCGCGCTCGCGGGTGACAACGCGGTGGCGGTGCTGGACAAGGGCGCCTCTGGCTGGCACGTCGACGGCTACGTGCCGACCGGCTGGTACCCGACCGCGGTCGCCGTCAGCCCGCTCGACCACGCCGTGCTCGCCGTCTCGGCCAAGGGCCTGGGCAGCCGCTACCTCGCCAATGACCCGTCCGCCGGATATCCGGTCCCGTTCGCGGTCCAGTTCGGCGGCTCGCCATCGCTGCTTCCCGTCTCGACGTTCCCGCAGACGCCGGACCCGGCCGTGCAACTCCAGGGGCTCAACTACAACGACAAGGGCAACATGCCCGCGCTGCTTAGTCGTTTCTGGGTCGGCGGGCGCTTGCGGGTCGCGGGCCCGCGCGCTCACCGCCAAGGCGGCCGGACCGAGAACCTGTCCAGGGACTCCGCCTTCGTCGCCCGGGCCATCCAGCGGTCGAACATCACGTTCCGCAGCCGGAACAACCCGATTCCCGACGTAGCCGGCGCAGGCCAGTCGCCGATCAAGCACGTCCTGTACATCGTGCGCGAGAACCGTACCTACGACCAGGTCTACGGTGACCTCGGCAAGACCAGGAACGATGTCAACGCCGATCCGGCTTATGAGTACCTGGCGCCGTCCGCTCCGCAAGGCCACGCGGTCGTCGGCCAGTTCGCGTCGAGCGACAACTTCTTCTCCGACGGAGAGGCCAGCGTCCAGGGTCACTGGTGGACGACCTCGGCGAACGTGGACGACTGGCTCGAGAAGGCCTGGCGCCTCAACTACTCGAACCGCGACCGAGGCCAGGACTTCCTGTCGCCGGTCGCCGAGCCGGAGCGCTGCAGCCTGTTCCAGAGCGCCCTGGCCAGGCAGAACCAGACCGGCGGAACCTTCACGCTGCGTAACTACGGCGAGTTCTACGGGGCGATCACGCCGGACGGCAACGGCCTGCCGGTGAACAGCCCCTGCAGCCCGTTCCTCGGCCAGAACAGCGCCAAGTACACCGGGCCGGTCTACACCGACTCCGCGCCCGTCCCGTGCACCGGGGCGACCCCGCCGTCGGGCTGCGCCCAGATCAACGCCCTGCTTTCGGTGGGCAACTTCCCGATCTACTCCTACTCCGACCTGGGCTACCCCAACGCCATCAACGGCGATGCCAACCTGAGCGTCGATGACCGGCTGGGCGCGGCCGAGTTCCTCAGGGACATCGGCCTGAACCCGGACGGCAGCCCGGCGGCGGCCGGTCCGGCCAACGGGCACGGCCTGGCGAACTTCAACTACATGGTGCTGCCCGAGGACCACACGACCGGCCTGGGTGCCACCTACACGCCGAGGGCCGAGGTTGCCCAGAACGACGCGGCGATGGGCGAGATCATCTCGGCCCTGTCGCACTCCTCCTACTGGTCATCGACGGCCGTGTTCGTGGTCGAGGATGACTCCCAGGACGGCGTCGACCACGTCGACGGCCACCGCAACGTCCTGCTGGTCGCCAGCCCCTGGACCAAGCACATCTCGGCTGACGGGCGTTACGGCGGCTACATCGGTCACCAGCACTACGACCAGGCCAGCGTCATCCGCACGATGGAGCTGATCCTGGGGCTGCCCGCACTCTCGTCTTACGACCAGAACGCGCGGCCGCTCTATGACCTGTTCCAGAACATTGATCAGCCGTCCGAGCTCACCGCGGCGGACCTCAGGCCGTTCACCATGGTGGCCGATCCGTCGTTCATCAACGAGAAGGTCGCCGATCTCCCGCAGACCGCGGCGATCAGGAAACTGGAGCGCGAGTCCCGGGCCATGCCGAAGGGAGAGGACACCCAGGGCCCGGTCCTCGAGCAGATCGACTGGCAGGCGACGGCCGGCCGGCCCATCCCGGCAGCGCTGCGAGAAGAGGTAGCGAAGGCGGCGCATGACAAGACGCCGCGCGGCGACGACGACGGCTGAGGCTAGCTGAGACGAACCTCTAGGCAACCCGGAATGCCGCCCGCGCAAATCTTTCTAAATAAAGAAAGGTTTAGTGTTTAGCGCGGGCGGCATAACGGAAAGATCTTTTAGTTAGAAATATTTGCGTCACGCCTCACGGCCTTACTACAATGGCCCGATGCTGCTC
>DATNFM010000111.1:0-28141 GCA_035606435.1 Streptosporangiaceae bacterium
GTGCGGCCAGGTCGCCAAGGGCGTGGGCCAGCGCACGACGGTCCTGAACCACCTCGCCGACGAGGTTCAGGAGCGAGTCGATTTTCTCCGCCGATACCCGCAACGGACGCGATTGCCTTGGACGCTGTTCTGGTCTGGCGACCGCTGGCTGCGAGTCCTGGCGTTGCTCACCGGCGGCCTGGATCCAGGACTGGCGGTCGGCGAGTTCGGCGACGACAGCCTCGACTTCGGCTTCCGCGTCGGCTTCGGCGACCTCGCCGGTGACCTGCTGGCGCACGGTCGCCGTCGCGCGCAGCAGCAAGGTTTCGAGCCCGGCCGGCATGGCCCCGCCGTCTCGGGCCAGGGCGAGCACATCTTCGATGCCATGGGTGACGGCTTCGATGCGGGGCATCCCGAGCATCGCCGCGCCGCCCTTGATGGTGTGCGCGTGACGGAACAGCGTGTCGATCGCCTCGGCATCGGCCCGGCCGTGGCCAGAACTCTGGTGGCCAGAACTCTGGTGGCCAGCACTCTGGTGGCCAGAACTGGCGGACTCGATCGCGAGCAGCACCGCATCCATCTCGTCGAGTCGCTCGATCGTCTCGTCGACGAAGATCTCCGCCGGGTCGGCTCCAGCGCCAGTCATGGCAGGACGGCTCGCATCGAGTCAGTCAGAGCTGCCTGGCCCGCCGAAGTCGCGGCCCACTCGATCGCCCGGGCCACGTCGATGAGGCCGATCAGGGCGCCGTCGGCCAGCACCGCACCGAGCAGAACGGGGGACTCGGACTCCTCGGTGGCCTCTGGCAGCTCGGTTACTCCGGTCACGTCGTCCACCGCGAAGCCGACGCGGAGATCACCGACGGCCGCCACCAGGAGCCGGCCCGGAGGGGCGCTTCGCTCCAGCCGGAGCACGGCCGCGAGGTCCACCACCGCCAAGATGAAGCCGTGCAGGAGCCGCACCCCGAGAATCTGCCCGGGCGCGCGCGGTATCGCAACGACCTGGCCGAGTGCCGCCACCTCGATGACGTTCGCGATCGGCATCGCGTAGACCTCGCTGGCCACGTCGAACCGAAGGTAAACGGCCACTGGGTGACCTTGGCGAACGTAGCCCGACCAGCCGCGACGCCCCGCCTGGACCGACACCGTTGCGACGACCGCTCATGGCCGCACCGCCATCCGCGCCCCGCGACCATTCCCGCCCTGGCGACCGTCCGCGCCTCCGGTGCCATCCGCACCCCTGCGGCCATTTCCACCCCCGCGGCCATTTCCACCCCCGCGGCCATCTGCGCCCCAGCGACCATCCGCGTCCGAGCGGGCATCGGCGCCTGCGCGGCCGCTCGTGACCTCGGCGCCGCGGTTGAGGGCAGTTTCGATCTCGGCGACCAGGCCTTCTAGCCGTTCGGCCGATGCCGCCCACTGGACCTGCTCGGCGGCGAGTTGATCGGCGGCCTGGCGGATCTGCTGGATTGCGCCATCGACCTGGTCAGCGGCCGACTTCTGCTGCTGGGTGGCGAGAATCGACTCCTGCAGCATCGTCGAGGTCGACGCCATTAGTTCACCGACCTCCCGAGCGTGCCTCGTACCCTGCTCGGTGGCCATGATGGTCGCGTTCGTCTCGTCCTGGACCCCGCTGATGATCGAGCTGATCGAGTCGGTTGAGCTAATGGACCGCTCCGCGAGCTTGCGTACCTCGGCAGCGACGACCGCGAATCCCTTGCCCGCCTCGCCCGCTCTGGCGGCCTCGATAGCCGCGTTCAGCGCGAGCAGATTGGTCTGCCCGGCGATGTCATTGATCAGTTCGAGGATCTCGCCGATCTTCTGCGCTCGCTCGCCAAGGGACAGCGCCCGTTCGGCGATCGCCTCGACCTTCTCCTGCATGTCAGCCATGGTGTCGCCGGTGCGGGTCGCCGCGTCGGCGACGGCATTCATGTTGTCGGCGATGGAACCGGCGGCCGTGGCCAGTTCCTCGATCGTCGCCGAAGTCTGGGCGACGGCTGCCGACTGTTCGCTGGTCACCGCCGCGGCGTTCTTGGCCGCCCCGCGCAATTCCTCGGACACATGCGCAAGCACAGCCGACGTCGATCGCAGCCGGTCGAGCAGGTCATCGCGATCGCCGAGCCTGGCGAGCGCCTCCGATAGCTCTTCCTCGCGACGGCTTGAGCGCCGGAGCAGGCGCTGCGCGAACAAGGTGAACGCCACGCCGATGAGGATCACGATTATTCCGGCGACCACCGCCGCGACGCGTGCTCCGCTCCGCGCGGAAACACTCGCCGATTGGGCAATGGTGGCGCTGCGCTCGTCCTGATTTACCAGCACCTCGAGCGGGGCGGTGACATTACCGGCGATGAGTTCGAGGCGGCGAATCTCCGCGACATCGCGAGCCAGTCCCCGGCCGGCCAGAGCCTTGGCGTGCAGAAACTCTGAGTAGTAACGCCGCTGCCCCACCACCGCGCTATTCCTGGTCCGAACGGCCAGCGGAGTCTCGTCCGTGCCCACGGTCGTAGCCGGCAGCCGGGCCGCGATCGAGGTGAACTGACCGTGTGATGTCGCCACCTGGGCGAGCGCACGAGGAGACGGCCGGTCCAGGTAGGCATAGATCGCGAGGCGCTCCTGCGCGAAGTCGCCGATGATGGCCTCCGCCCGGCGCGACTCGATCTGGGTGTCAAGCGCCGTCGTGGACCGCGACAAGGCATCCTCATAGCGCCAGGCGGCGATCGCGATCGCCGCGGCGATCAGTGCCATGGCGAAGACGCCGGCGGCGGCAACTAGGCGCGTCGAAGTCGCGAATCCACTGCGCATGAAGCTCTGGCACCTGTCTGTGTATCGGCGGAGCCTCAATAGGCCGCCTACCCCAGCCCTAGAGGCACTACAAAGAGTTACCAATATTGACCGTTCGTAATCATGGCGTTGTTGACTCACCGAGCTGACGGGTTCGCGGCCCGGCGAGCAGTACGGCCGTTATCGCCCTAGCCCCTCACGCCCCTCACGCCTCACGCCGCTCACGTCTTCACGCCGCTCACGTCTTCACGCCGCTCACGCCCGTCACTTCCGTCACACTGCTCACGCCGCTCACACCGCTCACACCGCTCACGCTTCACACCGCTCACGCCGCTCACGCCTCAGGCCGCTCACACCTCACGCCGCTCACGCCGCCACTTACCTGGCCAGCCTGGTGCCAGGGACCTCGGCAAACGGCCCGGACCGGCATCCCCGCCCCCGGGCTCACTTCCCCCTGATTGCGGTTCACCTGCCACCGCTTGCGCTGACTTCCCACCGCTTGCGCTGACTTCCCACTGCTTGCGCTGACTTCCCACTGCTTGCGCGGGGATAAAACACCCTAAGACCGACATAACGACGGCGCAATGGGTGGCAAGTCAGCGCAATCGATGGCAAGTGCGCCCGAACGGATGGTAGGTGGGCCCGAGCGGGTGGGAGGTGGGCGGCAATCAGGGCTGGCGGCCTGATGAATGCGCATATTCATCAGGAAAAACCGGATGAATATGTGCATTCATCTGCCTGCCGAACCGGTCGTGAGCGCGCGAGGACGCCCGCCGGCCGCCTCCGTCCCGATCCGCCCCCCTTTAGCACTGCACATGCCGCCGAAATCCCGAACCAACGACTTATTCTTCTACGCGTCCTAAGAACCCATGCGAAGCTTCAATTCGCGCCGAACGTCCACGAACGGGGGGATCGTCGCGCGCGGCTTCGCTGCCGGAGCTGCCGGCGTGGGCCGACCCGCCCAGACTTGCCTCACTAGGCTGCGTTACCGGGTCCAAAGAAGCTGACGAAGGCGACTATGAGCGAGTTTCAGTACTACGAGTTCCTGGCGATCGACCGCGCGCTGGACGAACAGCAGCTGGCCGAAGTCCGCGCGCTGTCGACCCGGGCGCGGATCACGGCCGCCTGCTTTACCAACGAGTACGAGTGGGGCGACTTCCGCGGCGACCCGCGCAAGATGATGGAGCTCTACTACGACGCGCACCTGTACTTCGCCAACTGGGGTACCCGCCAGCTGATGCTCCGCTTGCCCCGGGCGCTGCTCAGCCTGGAGACCGCCGAGCAATACTGCATCGATCCCGACGTGGCCGCCTGGGCCAGCGGAGAACACCTCATTCTCGCTATGACCAGCGAAGAGGACGAACCCGAGTGGGACGAAAACTCCGAGGAATCTCTCAGCGCCACCATCGGCATCCGCGCCGAACTCGCCGCCGGCGATTTGCGTCCTCTTTACCTGGCGTGGCTGGCGGCCTACGGCACCTGGGAACGCGACGAGGACGCCTTCGACGATGACGAAGAGAGCGAGCTCGAACCGCCGGTCCCGGCCGGGCTTGGCACCCTCACCGCCCCCCAGCGCGCCCTGGCCGACTTCCTCCGCCTCGATGATGACCTGCTGACCATCGCGGCCCAGGCGAGCCCGCCCCTGACCGAGATCAGCGACGACGCGGGCGAGCTGGCCAGCTGGATCGCGAACCTGCCCGCGGACGACAAGGACGCGCTCCTCACCCGCGTCGCCCAGGGTCAGGGCGCCCAGGTCCACCTGGAACTGCGGAGGCGCTTCCACGGCGACCCCGACCCGGTCGCCGACGGCCGGCCGCGCCGCACCGTTGCTGCGCTGCTCGACGCCGCCGCCGAAGCCCGACAGGCCCGGTAGCGGACCGGAGCCCTGGGCGCCGGACCCGCTCAGCGTCGCCAACGCCGAAAGCCCGCACCATATTTTCCGCCAAAAATTTAAAGGTGGTCTGGAGCGCGGCGATCGCCCTCTTGGGTCGCCGGCCCGGGTGACGCCGTATGGTTGGCGGAGGGAGTTTCGGCAGTGGACATGGCGGAAATAGCTCGCCTGGCCGCCGGTCTGGCTGGGGTGCGCTGCACGACGGCTAGCGGACTGGCGCAATGGCGCTACCACGGCAGGCTCGTAGCCCGCCAGCTTGACGATGTGCATCTGGTGATCCGCGCTGATTTCGACTACCGCGACTCGATAACGCGGCATTTTCCCGAGACCTTCAGCGTGCCGGCCCGCTACAGCAAGCACATGATGGTGGTCGCCGATCTCATGCGCGGTGACGCCGGAGCGATCGAGGAGGCCATAGAAGCGGCTTGGTCTCTTCAGCGAAATGCAGACTAATCGAGCACCAGGAGGTTGGCTGATGGCTACGGTCAGTGTCAGGTACATCGTCCGCGATGTTGACGCGGCAATCGCCTTCTACCGGGACAATCTCGGCTTCACCGAGGTGATGCACCCGGCCCCTGCGTTCGCGATGCTGTCGCTGGGAGACCTGCGGCTGGCGCTCAGCGCGCCCGGCGGCGGGCCGGGCGGCGGCCAGGCGATGCCCGACGGAACGGTCCCACAGCCCGGCGGCTGGAACCGGTTCGCGATCGAGGTCCCCGATCTGGAGGCCACGGTCGCGACGCTGCGCGGCCAGGGCGTCAGATTCCGCAACGAGATCGTCTCCGGGGTGGGCGGCAAGCAGATCCTGGCCGAGGATCCGTCCGGCAATCCGGTGGAGCTGTTCGAGCCGGTCCTGCCTGAGGCGCGGCTTGACGGGCCCGGCTGACCTGAGCCCACGGGACCTAAATCGAATGGGATTGGCCCGGCCGATTCCTTACCATCAAAGGCATGCCGAGCTACGAGCCAGTAGACCTGTCCGCTGCCTGCAACGCCGGCGTCGAAGTTCTTGGTGATGAGCCGGGCGATGTTCGGCTCGGGCGGGTGGATCTGCGTGGCCTGCCGTTCCTGATCGGGTCCGAGCCACCAGTCGCGGAACGGTGCTTGCTGCTGCCCGACTCCCCGACCTCGGTCATGATCGGGCGGCTTGCGCGCCGCGTGATCATCGCGCACCGGCTGCTCGAGCCCGGCGCGCCGGCCGGTCATGCCGCCGGGCAGACCGTCGCGGAATACGCGTTTCATCTGGCCGGCGGCGAGGTCGTGGTCGCGGACATCCGCGAGCGGTTCGAGATCCAGATCGTGCCGCCGGGCTGGGGACGGCTGCCGTTCCTCGCCGTCACCGACACCAGCGATCACAACGTGCCGCGATTCAAAGGCGAGTGGAGCGAGGCCGGGTTCCGCCTGGTGGAGCACCTCATGGGATGGCCCAAGGGATATTTCCTTTGGTGCTGGGAGAATCCTTATCCGGAGCGACCGGTCGAACGGATCGAACTCATTCCGCGAGGCGGGCGATTCGTCGTCGCCGGCATCACGACCAGCGACCTTGATGAGCACCCGTTTGTTCGCACGCCGGCCCGTCCGGTGCGGCTGGTGCCGAAAGACGGGCTGGCCGACGGCGGGCTAGCTGGCGGCGGGCTAGCTGGCGGCGGGGCAGGCGGCGGCGGGCCGGGCGGCGCCCTCGATGTCGAGGTGGACCGAGGAGTGGCGAGCTATCCGCAGCCGCTGCCCGGCGAGGACGACCGGGCCGGCTGGGGAGCGACCGACGGCAAGTCGGCGTATACCTCAATCGCCGCGCTCCCATCGGCCACCGTCGCGATCCGGCAGGGCGAGGTCGAACTCGGCCGGGTCCGCTGGGGCGATGTGGAACGCGACGGCCGGGCCGAAGCCGGCCAGATCTCGCTTGAGCTGGTGGAGGACGGCCGCAACTGGGTGCACGTCAGCGTCGTGGACGAGGCCACCGGGCGGCCGGTGCCGTGCCGCGTCCATTTCCGTTCGGCCGATGGAATCCCCTACCAGCCGCACGGCCACCACAATCACGTCACGCAAAATCTCGGAAGCTGGCATTACGACGTCGGCGGCGACGTCCGGCTGGGCCAGCGCAGTTACGCCTATATCGACGGCACCTGCCAGGGGTGGCTGCCGCGCGGCGACGTCGTCGTGGACGTCGCGCGCGGGTTCGAATACGAGCCGCTGCGGCAGACCGTACGGATCGAGCCGGGCCAGCGGGAGCTGACGCTCAAGATCGGGCGGGTCGCTGACCTGGCCGCCGAAGGATGGTGGTCGGGCGACTCGCACGTACATTTCCTGTCGACCCCCGGCGCTCAGCTCGAGCAGCGGGGCGAAGACCTGCGCGTCGTCAATTTGCTGCAGGCGCAGTGGGGTGTGCTGTTCACCAGCACCGAGGATTTCTCCGGCCGGCCCAGCGTCATCGACGGCGGCGGCTACGTGACCTACGTCGGCCAGGAAAACCGGCAGCACGCCCTCGGCCACATGCTCCTGTGGGGCCTGAAAGAACCGGTCATGCCGTGGTCCAGCGATGGTCCGAACGAGGCCGAGCTCGGCGGCGCGCTGGACGCGACGCTGAGCGACTGGGCCGACCGGACGCACGACCAGGGCGGCACCGTCGTCGCGGCCCACTTCCCGAACCCGAACGGCGAGCCCGCTGTCCTGGTCGCGACCGGCCGAGCCGACGCGGTCGAGATGCTGGTCCGGTCCGATGACTCGATGAGTGAGTACTACCGGTACCTGAACTGCGGCTACCGGCTGCCGCTCGTCGGTGGCACCGACAAGATGTCGAGCGCCGTACCGGTCGGCCTGTACCGCACGTACGCCCGGCTTGACGAGGAGTTCAGCTATGAGGCCTGGTGCCGGGCGGTGCGCTCGGGTCGCACGTTCCTTTCTGGCGGTCCGCTGGTGACGCTCTCGGTCGACGGATCCGAGCCGGGCGACACCGTGCGGCTATCCGGACCAGGGACGGTGAGCATCCAGGCCTCGGTGCGGAGCATCTTCCCGCTCCGTTCGCTCGAAGTCGTCATGAACGGGGAGGTCGTCGCGAGAGCGGAGGCGGGCGGCGGGCGGCAGGCCGAGATCAACGAGGAACTGCTGGTCCCGGCGAACTCATGGATAGCGTGCCGAGCGTTCGGAGTCGACTGTCACCTCGATGAATGGGGCCGCCAGGTCTTCGCCCATACCTCGCCGGTTTACGTTGCCTGCGGCGGCGACTGGACGATGTTCGACCCCGAAGGCATCCGCTATATCCGGACGATCGTCGAAGGTGCCCGCGAGTACGTGCGGCACACCGCGGTCCGAAGGTCCGACCGGCTCACGACCCATCATCACGGCGAGACAGACCACCTCGCCTGGCTGGAGCGCCCGTTCACCGAGGCCCTGCGTGCACTGGACGAACGCGGTCGCGGCTAAGACCTCCCGGAGCAGCCACTGAGGGGCGGCGTTGCTACCGGGGATTTCTGATCGGGCTGTGAGACGGAAATTCGTTCGACGGGCGTGCAAACCCCGCGCGATACTGCCGCCGTAGCTCCGGCCGGTGGCCCGCGCTCCAGGGGGCTGAGATTGAATTCGACAGTGACCGGTGTCCTTCATGACGACGAGATCCCGATCGACGCGGCCTTGGTCCGCGCTCTGGTGAACCGGGCCAGGCCTGACTATCGCGACCTGCCCATACGGCAACTCGACGCCAGCGGCTCATCGAACGCGCTGTTCAGGCTCGGGGAAGATCTCCTGGTCCGCCTGCCCCGCCAGCCCGGCGGCTCGGCGACCATCGCGAAAGAAGCCAGATGGCTACCGGTCCTGGCACCATCGCTGCCAGTGCAAATTCCCGAGGTGATCGCCGTCTTCGAACCCGACTGCGGCTACTCAGAACACTGGTCAGTAGTCCGCTGGATCGACGGCGAGCACCCGGAGGTGGTCACCCCCGAGACCCCAGCCGACCCGCGACGTAGCAACCTCGCGGCTGACCTGGCCGAGGTAGTAAAGGCACTGAGCCTTGCCGAGGTGCCGGCGAATGCGCTCAGCGACCAGGACTTGCGCTGGTACCGAGGCGAGCCACTCGCCGAACTCGACCCAGTGACCAGGCGAAACATCGAGCGCTGCCGGGCTCTGTCCGACTTCGGCCTCGATCTTGACGCCGCCGAGCGGCTATGGGACGAGGCCATCAAGCTCCCCGGAGCGAACAACCGGCCAGCGCCCAGGTGGTACCACGGCGACCTGGCCGCGGAGAACCTCCTGATGCGCAACGGGGCCGGCAGGACCGGAGGTGGTGACGGCCGCCTGGCCGCGATCCTGGACTTCGGCGGGCTGGCGGTCGGCGACCCGGCCGTCGATCTCATCGTGGCCTGGGAAGTCCTCGATCCGCCGGCCAGGGAGGTCTTCCGCGGCCAACTCGCCGTCGACGACGCTACCTGGCTCAGGGGCCGAGCCTGGGCCCTGGGCATCACCTTGATGATCTGGTACTACTGGACGACCATGCCGCAGCGCAGATCCAGCCGCATCGCCATCGGCCGCAACATCCTGGCCGGCGCCTGACACCGCCGGGCCGACACCGCCGGGGCGACACCGCCGGGGCGACTCCGGAGCACCACTGCCGGAACGCGGAAAAAGTCCGGCCCGCCACCGTAGCGGCGGGCCGCCCCCTCAACTATTCCCTGAGCCGTAAAGTATTCGGTAGATGTCGCAGTTAGTTCGCACACCAGATAGTTCGCACACCAACTGGTTCGCACACCAGGCAGGGACTAGGCGCTCGTGACGGATGCTCGGGCTAGTGCCGGCCGCCGGGCGGCGGCCGGGCACCTGCGCGAACTGCTGGCTCAGCCGGGACGCTACCGCCGGCGCTGGGAGCAGCACGTGGTGCGCTCGCGGCCTGCCGAGATCAACCAACTCGCGGTCGCGGAGGTGCTGGCCCGGCATCTGTGGAGCAGCCCCCGGGTCCCTGGCGACGAGGACGTGATGGCCCGTCAGCTCAAGGACACCGTGGCCCGGGCCCTGTCCGGTTCGCTGCTGAGCCGGTCGACGTTGACGCTGTTCATCGACGCGTTCGGAATCTCCGGTCCGCACGCCGGCCAGCTGTGGCGACTTTGGGAGGGCTCAGGAAGGGTTACCGTCCTTTCCGGCCAGAATGCCATGGGCTCCAAGGCCGCCATGGACCTGCGTGAGGCTCTGGGCCCGCGCCGCCATCAGACGGTGTCCATGCACGAGCACGTCGACGTCGGCCCAGACGGCCACCTGGTACGGACCCGCACCATCCAGGTAGTCGAGGCGACCGCCGACGGGCTGGACCGGATCCCCTACATTTACGACACCAACGCCCTGACGCTGGAGGTCGGGCAGGGCTGCGGTGAGATCTCTGGTGAGCTGTACCAGATCAGCGATGGCGTGTATGCCACGACCATCCCGCTCGCGCGGGAACTGTCAGTCGGCGAGTCGATCAGCCTTGAGTACGAGACGATCTGGGGCTGCCAGGGCAACCTGGAAGAGCCGAATGAGCGGCAGTTCCGCCGGGCGGTCATGCAGCGGCTCGAGAACTTGAACCTGAGCGTGACTTTCCATGCGGACAAGTTGCCGGCCCGCGTCTGGTGGGCGGTCTGGGCCAGCGCGAGCGGAGACATCATCGAGCGTGAACAGGTGCCGCTCAGCAGGCACGGAGTGCAGCGGTACCTGAGGTCAGTCGAGAAGACCGTCGTGGGCTTCTGCTGGTCATGGGAAGGCGAGGCCCCGACCGGGGGGGTAGCCGGGGCCTCGCAAGCTTAACGATCCCCTATCCGCCAATTGCACGCAATGGCAATCGCCGCAAAAGACCGCACATCGGGGCGATAGTTTTGGCCGCCGTCACCGGGTAAATCGCTCGAATAGATGGCTGAAGAACCAGGTCTGCTGGTCAAGCCCCGAGCAGTTACCTGCTCCCTTAGTCCCCGGGCAGTTGCCGTTGTCACGCTGCAGTGCCCAGAACGACAGGAATCCGAGCCGGTGCTGCCGAGCCCAGGTCAGCACGGCACTGGCGTCGGCCTCACTCAGTGTCTCGGCCGCCCCGAAATCATCTATTCCGGGCATCTCCGTGACGCCGATCATGTGCCACAGGTGCGCAGCCGAGGACGACGGATACAGCGATTGCAGTTGGCTGAACAAACCTTCAGCGGCGGTCTCGGTATCGGCCACCATGTCCTGCTGGGTACCGAAGAAGTAGTCGAACGTCAGCAGATTGACTACGGCGATCCTGGCGTGGTCGGCGATGGCGTTCTGCAGGACGGCGACGCCATCCGAAGTCAGCCCAGTGGGGAACGTCGGCAGCGTGTAGGCGAACTGGACACGGTGCCCGTGGGCCCGGGCCCAGCGCTCGGTTTCCGCGATCGCTTCATTTCGCCGGTTGATCCCGTCGGTATTGGACAGCGACGTCGCCTCGATGTCCAGGTCGATACGGCTCACGTGATAGGTGGTGATCAGGCTCTCGAAGACCGCGGCGATCGCGTGGACGTCGGTGCAACTGTCCGCCAACTCGGTGCCGGTGGTGTCCGCCGTGAACCCGCCGAACGACGGAATGACATTGCCACCCGCGCGCTGGATGGCCGCGATGTCGCTGCCGAAGCTGGATGCGGCAATCGGCGTCGCGGTATTCCCGTCCCAGTAGGCCGTGCACGACCCTGCCTGCGCTGTCTGGAGGAAGGCCAGCGAGAGGAACTTCGCTCCGGATGCCTGAGACAGGGCGGCCAGACCACCGTCGGTCGTGTCGTAGGTCTCGAAGTAGGGCGCGAAGACCTGATGCGGCAGACCCCGGTGCGCGAGCCCCCGGTGCGCGAGACCCCGGTGCGCGACGGCCCCGGTTGTGGCAGAGGCGCTGGCGGCAGTCGCGGCAATGGCAAAAGTAGAGGTCGCGACGGCCAGGACAGCTAGCACGGCGCGGTGTCGTCTCATCCGCTGACTCCTTTACTAGAGACCAAGATCTAATAGGAAAGTTTCCTATTAGATGCCCTGGACGCTATTCGGCGCCCCGGCCGACGTCAAGGCCCGAACGCTGACTGAACCGTCACGGCCGAACGAACGTGTGATGCACCGAACCCCAATGGGCGAGTAGCGCGCTGCCGGCGCGCTAGGCAAGGAGGGATTTTCAATGCGAAAGTTCGGCTGGATGCTGGGTGCTGCTAGCGCAGCCGCCCTGGTAGGCGCCGTGGCGTTGCAGGGCGTGGCGGCCTCTGCGGCCCCAGCGGCCCCGGCGACTCACCGTCACCACCACCATCACGATGCCACGGTTCTGAGATTCGACACGATGACGCCCGTGACGGGCCCGTTCCAGGGCACCGCCAATCCGATTCGCGGCGTCAATGGCGGCGGCCTGCCGTGGATTCTCAAGTCAGGACACGGCACGCTCACCCGCGACGGCCGGCTGTTCGTGCGGGTGCACGGCCTGGTGCTCGCCAATGATCCGTCGGTACCGGCGCAACTGCGCGACACCAATCCGTTCCCTGACTACCGGGCCCTGGTCAGCTGCCAGACCATCGGCGCCGGGAACACCGCCACGGTGACCAACGTCAGCACCGCGGACTTCAAGGCCAGCTCCAAGGGAGACTCCACGATCTTCACCAAGATCAGCCTCCCCAAGCCGTGTTTCGCCCCGATCGTGTTCGTGACCGGCCCGACCGGCACCGACGCCTGGTTCGCGGTAACCGGCAGCTAACACCCCAGCCTGCCCGTTCCGGTCGCATTCGCGCACCGGAGCGGGCAGGCGCTTTTCAAGCCGGACCACAAATCGCGTTCCCGCCGCGTGTAGGAGGTGAACTATCCGAACGGAGGCGCGGTGACTTTTGAAGAGTTCGCGGCCCGGCACGGGCCGTCGATGCGGCGGTTCGCCGCCGTGCTGGCCGGCGATGTGTCTAGTGGCGATGACATCGTCCAAGAAGTTTTGCTTCGTGCGCACGCGAAGTGGCGACGGATTAACTCCCTCGATAGGCCAGAGTTCTACGTGCGCAAGATGGTCGTCAACGAGTTCGTCTCGGCCCGGCGCCGGCTATGGCGAACGATGCCAGGCGGCCGTGGTTCCGATATTGACCAGCGGATAACCCCCGATCACGCGACCAGCGTCGCGGATCGTGACGCGCTACTCGAAGAGTTGCGCAAGCTGCCCCGCCAGCAGCGGGCGGTGATGGTGCTGCGCTATTTCGAAGGGTTTTCCGACACCGAGATTGCCCAGTTTCTCGGCGTGACGCCGGTTACCGTCCGCGGCTACGCCACCCGCGCGCTCACCGCGCTAAGGGTCACCTCCGCCAACGAATCCACCCAGGACGGCAGGCATCAGACCAATGCTGAGAGGAGCTTGTAATGGCCAGGACCGAACACGACATCCGCGCGGCCCTGCTGACCCTGGTGCCCGACCCAACCACCGATGCCGGTGCGATCGAGGCCGTCCACCGCAAGATCGCCCGCCGCGGGGGGCTCGCCCGGACGACCGTCATCGCCGCGTCCGTGGCATCGGTCGGAGTAGCGGCGAGCCTGGTGCTGGCTATCGCTCCCTCGGCCCGCCACCTGCCGCACCCGCGCCAGACGCAGATCCAGCCCCAGATTAGCGCGCCGCTCGAACTGCGGACGCTGGCGAAAGTCGCCGCCGTCCAGCCGACGTTCCGTATGCCGGGGCCGGGCCAATTCTGGTACTCCGAGACTAAGGGGTTCGGCGGCCTGTGTCTCAAGGCGATCAACCCCCATGAGGCCCGCAGCTACTACCAGAACTGCTACATCCACGTGCTGGAGGTCGTCCGGACTCAGATGTGGATCGCGGCCGACGGCTCTGGCCACGGCCGGAATACCGTCATCTACTCGCATTTCCCCTCCGCCCGCGACCGGGCCCACTGGATCGCCGCGGGCCGACCCAATCTGAACGTATCCCCGGCCAACCCGCGGTTCCCCAAGCACGAGCTGAGCATCGGGTTGCCGGGACTCGGCAAGCTGCCCACCAAGGAAGCCAAGCTCGCCAAGCTGATCCGCAGCCGTAACTGGGAAGGCGGACCGCCCGGCCCGGCCGAGGATTTGACCCAGATCACCGACCTGCTGCGGTCTGCCAACGCCTCGCCGAAGCTAAGAGCCGCCGCCTTTGAGGTCGGAGCCCGCATACCCGGCGTCAAGTCACTCGGCGTAGTGACCTTCCACGGTGTCACCGGCGCCGCTATCGCCCTCACCATCCGGGACACGTCGACGCTGCCGGTGTACAAGGGCTCCTATGTCAGGGAGGAACGGATCTTCGACCGCACCACAAGCACGCTCAAAGCCGAGGTGACCACCATCGTCAGGGCTGGAAAGATCCTCGAGGTCGACTGGGTGACGTACCCCGCCGCCCGTCTGGTCAATTCGACGGACTCAACCCCAGGACTGTAACCGGGCGTCGCCGCTCAGGCATGAAGCGCCCGACGTACATCACGAGGAGCAACGAGAACACCAGGACAGCCGCGAGGATGCCGCCGACGACGAGGGCAGAAGTAACCGCCCGATCGTGCAATACCCTGGCCCTTTCAATAATCGAATTGGCCAGGGTTTCCTCGTACTTATGAGTGACGGCGATAGTGTCCGATTCCGCGCCGTACCAGTCCTGCGGAACAATCGTCACGCCGGCCAGCCGATCGGCGTTCTGGCTGAACTCCTCCTCATCGGCTACTACGCGATCTTCAAGAGAAGCAGCCAGCGACTGATTGAACATCGTGAGCTGACTAGCGGTCGCGAAGTTCTCGAACTCGGCGGAATCGGCTTCCTGATTCGCCACCGATGCATTGAATTCAGTCAACAGGCCCGAACTCACGGAACGAGCGGTGAGCCCGTACATGACGATGGCGCGCTGCACCGCTTCCTCGCTCTCGTACCGTGAGATCGCCGCCATCGCCCGGGTCGTCGAGATCAGCTGCGGGTCGTCGCTTTTGAGCGGGAGCTGGTCGTCGAAGGACAGCAACACGTCCAGCAGGTTGTCGTAGTCTCCGAGCACGTCCGGTGCCGCGATCTGGCTCCTGAGTGCCAGATCCCGCAAGCTCGGCAGGTTGCGCAATTTGGCGGCCACTGCCCTAGCGGCGCCCTGGACGCCGGGCGGATAGCCAGAGCCGACCTCCGTGACACCAGTTGCCACCGCCCGGAGCCAGGGTGCGGTAAAGCGGAACTGCTGCTGAACTATCTGCAACCGGTCCTCAGAAGCCACCTTGTGCGTCGGATTGGCGTGGCGGTTGAGCTGGCTGGCTCGCCCGTTCACCCCGTTCGCTATGTACCAGACGATCGCGTCCCGTTCGGCTTCGACCTGGAAGGCGAGCTGAGTGATCTTGGCGCTAAGGCCGGCCAAGGCCTCTGACCGCTGGTCGGCGGCCGCGCTCTGCCACGAACCAGCAATGCTCACACCGCCAAGAGCCAGCGCCGCACCGGTCGGAAGGGCGATAAGCAGCAGCAACCTAGGGCGCAGCCGCCACTTCCGGCCATTACTGCTTATATCTGCCAACTTCGAAGTTGCCATAACAAATCCTCCTGCGAACTCACAGCTAAAGCAACCCTATCCCTGACCTGTCCGACATACCGTGGCAACAGCCAGACCGAGCACAAATGTCAGCCCTGATACACGAGTGAACAGCTGGAAACAACCGTGTTTCTGAGAAAATTAAACCTTTCCTAATTCGACTCCGAAGCATAGACAGGGTGCGTCCGCCGGAATAAGGTGAGGCTATTCCTATCGAAGATTAGGAACAACCGGCAAGGGGCGAGGAACACCGATGGCAGCATTAAAAAGTGTTGCCGTGCCGTTATTTAGTTCGCGTGGATTACCTTTCCGTCCGGGGTAACTCATGCAATTTAATAAAGTTTCGGTATTCATCGCTCCGCCATAACGGAGAGGCATCGATGTCGAAGTTCCCCATTACGTTAGACGACGTTCACGCGGCCATCAATGAGAAGGGCCACCGCTGGCACCCGGCCCAGACCAGCATGGCCCTGCTCGAGCACGAAGAAGCGTTAAAGCACCTCGGATACACGCCGAGATCGGACGAACCGAGCCTGGACGAACGGGAACGACGCTCCGCCGAGACGGCAGCGTCGGCGTCCGCACCGGCACCGACATCGGGGGCGGCGTCCGTCGACGCCCCCGCTGCGGCGGCCGGAGCGGCCGGGGCCCAGGCGAACGCGGCGCCGGCGATCGGCACCGTCGACTGGCGGAACTTCCAGGGCTATAACTGGGTAACGCCGATCCTGAACCAGGGCGCCTGCGGCTCGTGCGTCTCCTTCGGCAGTTCCGCGGCGACTGAGAGCGCCATGCGGATCGGGACGGTCAACCCCAACCTCGCCATCCAGCTTTCCGAGGCCCAGCTGTTCTACTGCGTCGCCCGGTCGCAGGGGCGGATGTGCGAGGGAGCGAGCGGCGGCTGGACGGTCCCGCCGGCGCTGACGGCCATCCAGTTCCCCGGCGTCGCCGACGCGGCCTGCTACCCCTACGTCGCCGGCGACCAGAACTGCACCAACCTGTGCGCGAATTGGCAGCAGCGCGTCACCAACATCACCGGCTGGCACTCGCTGACGTCGGTGGCCGACATGAAGGCGTGGCTCGCCACCCGCGGGCCGCTGGTCACCTGCCTCACCGTCTACGACGACTTCATGTATTACGCCGGCGGGGTGTATCAGCACAGCACCGGCAACCTGGACGGCGGCCACTGCGTCTGCGTCATCGGCTACGACGACACCCAGGGCGCCTGGATCTGCAAGAACAGCTGGGGTACCGGGTGGGGCGCCCAGGGATTCTTCCTCATCGCCTACGGCCAGTGCGGCGTCGACGCACAGATGTGGGCCGTCGAGGGTGTCGCCAGCGGCGTTCCGGTGATTGCCCGCAACCCCAACGGCATCCTGGAAGTGTTCGTGCGCGGCACCCCGGACAAGGCCCTGTGGCACTGCTGGCAGACCTCGGCGGGCGCCAGCGGCTACTCAGGCTGGTCCAGCCTGGGCAGCACTATCACCACCGATCCCTTCGTCATCGCTAACCCGTCCAACGTGCTGGAAGTCTTTGCCCGCGGCACCGACGGCCACGTGTATCACTGCTGGCAAGGCCCACAGGGCGGCTGGTCGAGCTTGACCGTCCTGGACGGTACCACCACCATCACCAGCAGGCCGGTCGTGGTGAACAATGCCACTGGCGGGGTTGACCTGTTCGCCCGCGGCGGCGACGGCGCCCTATGGCACAGCACGCAAGCCGGACCCGGCCAGGGCTGGCCGGCCTTGACCAGCCTCGGCAGCACCATCACCGGCCAGCCGACCGTGGCCACCAACGCCGATGGCAGGCTGGAAGTATTCGCTCGCGGCGGCGACGGCGCGCTGTGGCACATCTCGCAAACCGCGCCCGGCGGCGGCTGGTCTGCCTGGGCCAGCCTGGGTAACGTCCTGGGCGGCGACCCGATCGTCGGCCGCAACGCCGACGGTCGTCTCGAGGTCTTCGCCCTCGGAACCGACAGCGCGCTCTGGCACATCTACCAGTCCTCGCCGGGTAGCAGCACCTGGTCGGGATGGTTCAGCCTCAGCGGCCAGCTTCTCGGCCACCCGGCGATAGCCAGCAATGCCGACGGCCGCCTGGAACTGTTCGCCATCTACGGCGACCGCGCCGTGTGGCACAACTACCAGGTCGCGCCTAACAGCGGCTGGTCGGGATGGTCCAGCCTGGGCGGAGTCGCGACCAGCGACCCAGCGGTCCAGACCAACACCGACGGCCGCGTCGAGATATACGTCAGGGGCACCGACGGCGCCGTCTACCACAACTTCCAGACCTCGGCCGGCGGCGGCTGGTCCGGATGGTCCAGCCTGGGTACGGAGTAGCCGAAAACTGAAGCCAGCCTTGCCGCCAGGCCCCCTGTCGGCAAGGCTGGCGTACCGGAGACAAGCAGATGGATACAGCAACCGAAGCCGATCTAAGCGTCGGCCAAGAACACGAGTTGCGGCTCCCTGGACTAGGTGCCGCCGGCTACCGCTGGTCGCTCGCGCCCGGACAAGAGGACCTGCCGGTCAGCGCCAGGCAGGCGCCAGCCCCGCCGCCCTCGACTCCGCCACCGCCAGGAGCCTCAGTCGACGAGGTCTTCCTGGTCAGCGCCAGTAAGCCAGGTGAGTACCAGCTGCGGTTCGAGCAACGCCGACCATGGGAGCGCGGCGGCGCCGCGCACCGCACCCACACCGTGACGCTGCGCGTGCACTGAGGCTCGCAGGCCTAGTAGATCGTGGAGTAGATCACGTCTGGCGGTTGATTGTGTCCGTCGACGTGGTCGAAGATGCCAGGGGCATTCTGGAATACGCCGCTGGGGTTGCCGCGCAGCCTTGAGTACTCGATCTTCAGGCCACCACCGCCGGAGTTGACTACGTAAAAGATGGCTCCGCCGCCCTCGGTCGCGGTGTTGCCGCTCATCGTGGTGCCGTCGATGATCAGGTTGTAGTGGTTGCCGTCGGTGTAGATCGCGCCGCCGCTGCCGCCACCCGGCGTGCCCTTGATCGCCGGGTTCTGGCCCCAGCCGAGCGCCTTGTTACCGGTCAGCACGCTGTCGAAGACGTCGAAGTTCGCGAAAAGGCCGCTGATCGCTCCGCCGTTGGAGCACCAGTTGCCAGTGAAGGTGTCGTTGTTGATGTAGATAATGCTGTTCATGAACATGCCGTAGGCGCGGATCGCGCCGCCGCCGATGTCGGGGCCCCATTTGTAGCACCGGTTGTCGATGAAATTGGAGTTGGCGACCTTGAGCTGGCCGCCCTCGGCGTAGATAGCGCCGCCGCCGTAGCTGGCCTTATCGCTTTGCTGGGTGCCCGCGTAGCCGTCCTCGAACGTCAGGTTTTCCACGACGAGCCTCGGCCATTGCTGCTCCCAGCACATGTCGCTGATGAAGAGCTGCCGAGCGTCGCAGGTGTTCATGTACAGGATCCGGATCTTGCCGCCGCCGCTCAGCGTGACCTTGCCGCCGCCATCGATCACGATCTGGTGGCTGGTGTTCACTACCTTGGCGGTGGCGGTCATGGTGATTGTGACCGGCTTCTGGCCGCAGTTGAAGGAGATGTTCCCGCCCTCCGCGACCGCGCTGACCACCGCGGCCGACGTGCAACTGGCGGGGTTGCCGCTACCGACGACAACACCGGGATTACCGTTATTCACGGCCTGCGCGGCTGGCGGGAGGGACGGGAGGGAGTAGTGCGGCGCGGGCGCTATGCCTGCCGCCATGCCCGGCATGGGCATTGCGACAAGGCAGCCAGCGCTCAGCAACCCGCTCATGGATATGCCGAAGACTCGCGTCCATCGCATGACGCGAGATGCTAACCGGCACCCTCGGCCAAAGCCCGCAGCTCAGTTGCCGGGTGAGTCACCCAGATAGCCCCACGAACCCGACGCTCGTCGAACGGGCGTTTGAAACGGTTTCCCCGGCTCGCTGTTGCGGCTAGCGCGGCAAACTCTCCCCGATCCGGGGCACAACCGCCCGCATCGATACCACGATCCCGGCAACCACGCGCGACGCCTGACCGGTCGCGGGAATAGCGCGGCCTCCTAGGCGTTGAGATATATGCAAGCGCATATACGTGACCCGGCTACCGAAGGGCCGGGACGCCTAGGAGGCAGGCATGCAGTTCGGGATCTTCTCGGTCAGTGACATCACCCGGGATCCCGTCTCCGGACAGACTCCGAGCGAGGCGGAGCGGATCGCCGGGATCGTCAAGATCGCGCAGAAGGCCGAGGAGGTGGGCCTTGACGTGTTCGCGATCGGCGAGCACCACAACCCGCCGTTCTTCTCCTCAGCGCCGACGACGCTGCTGGCCTTCATCGCGGCCACCACCAAGCGGCTGGTCTTGTCGACCGCGACCACGCTGATCACCACCAACGACCCGGTCCGCATCGCTGAGGAGTACGCGATGCTGCAGCATCTGTCGCAGGGCCGGATGGACCTGATGATGGGTCGCGGCAACACCGCCCCGGTCTACCCGTGGTTCGGCCAGGACATCACCCAGGGACTGCCGCTCGCGCTGGAGAACTACAACCTGCTGCACAGGCTCTGGCGCGAGGACGTGGTCGACGCCGAAGGCAAGTACCGCACCCCGCTGCAGAGCTTCACCTCGATCCCGCGCCCGCTCGACGACGTGCCTCCGTTCGTCTGGCACGGCTCGATCCGCAGCCCCGAGATCGCTGAGCAGGCCGCGTACTACGGGGACGGGTTCTTCGCCAACAACATCTTCTGGCCCAAAGAGCACTACATGCGCCTCATCCGGTTCTACCGGCAGCGCTATGCCCACTACGGCCACGGCTCGGAAAGAGAGGCGATCGTCGGCCTCGGCGGCCAGGCCTACATCGCCAAGAGCTCCCAGGACGCCCATCGCGACTTCCGGCCGTACTTCAACGAGGCGCCGGTCTACGGCCACGGGCCGACCATGGAGGAGTTCGAGAAGCTGACGCCGCTGTCGGTAGGCAGCCCCCAGGAGGTCATCGACAAGACGCTGACCTTCCGCGAGCATTTCGGCGACTACCAGCGCCAGCTGTTCCTGATGGACCACGCCGGCCTGCCGCTGGAGACCGTCCTTGACCAGCTTGAGCTGCTCGGCGGCGAGGTCGTGCCGGTGCTGCGCAAGGAGATCGAGGCCAGGCGCGACCCCGAGAGCCCGCAGGCTCCGACGCACGAGAGCCTGGTCAAGGCCAAGTACGGCGACCAGCCGGCCCGCCAGCCGCGCCCGAACGCCAACCGGGGCGACAACCTCGCCGGCCCGGTCCCCTACGCCGACGCGGCCGAAGCCAAGCCCGACCCCAGGACCGACCCCAGGACCGACCCCAAGGCCGGCCCCAAGACCGGCACCAAGCCCGACCCCAAGACCGCCACCGCCCGCGCGGCCCGCTGACAATGGCCCGCGACAACGTCACCGCGAACGCGGCCTGGGAATCCTTGCTAACCGCTCACGCGGCGCTGACCAGAAGCTTCGCCGCCGAACGCGTCTGGCAGGACCTGTCGATGCGCGAGTACGACGTGCTGTACACCCTGTCCAAATGCCCGGCGCCGACCAGGATCAGCGACCTGAACGATCACGTGCTGCTCAGCCAGCCAGGCCTGTCCCGTCTGGTCCACCGCCTGGCTGGACGGGGTCTGGTCGAGTGCCGCCCAGATCCCGCCGACGGCCGCGGCGTCCTGGTATCGCTCACGCCGGCCGGCCGCGAACGCCAGCGTCAGATCGGCCGCCGTCACGCTCGCAGCGTCGCCCGCACGCTCACCGCGTCTCTCGACCACACCGAACTCAGCCAGTTGACGTCCCTCTGCCAGAAACTCCACTCATGAACTCACCAGCCCCGAGCAAGACCTTCAGGCTCGCGGTCGTAAGCGCCGGCGCGAGCGACGCCTCCTCCACGAAGCTGCTCGCCCAGCGCGCGGCCGAACGCACAGCCGCGCTGGCCGCCAGCCGGGGGAACGCGGTCGGCACCACGGTCATCGACCTGCGCGAACTCGCGAACGACATCTCGACCGCGCTCGTCTCCCAGCTGATCACGCCCAAGCTCCAGGAGGCGATCACCACGCTCGGCGGAGCCGACGGCCTCATCGCCAGCACTCCGGTCTACAAGGCCGGCCCGAGCGGCCTGTTCACCTCGTTCTTCGATGTGCTGGACAACGACCTGCTCATCGCCAAGCCGGTCATTCTCGCGGCGACCGCCGGAACGGCCAGGCACTCCCTGGTCACCGACGATCAGATGCGGCCGATGTTCGCCTACATGCGGACGATGGCGGTGCCGACCTCGTTGTTCGCGGCACCGGAGGACTGGGGTGACCCCGCCCTCAACAAACGGATCACGCGGGCAGCGTTCGAGCTGGTGGTCCTGATGGAAAGCGAGTTCGCCGCGACGATCAGGGAAGAGTCCTGGCAGTCCTACAACCACGAGCTGGGCAGCGCGGGCGGGACCGACCTGATCGACCTCAACACCGACCTGATGCGCCTGGCCACCGGCGGCTCTGCCACCTAACCACAGGGCCAGCTAACCACGGGGCCAGCTAACCACGGGGCCAGCTAGTCGGATAACTCGAACAAGGACGGGTCGCCGGCTCCGCGCCGCAGGATCTCGGGCTCGTCCAGCGACAGGTCGATGACCGTCGTCGGCTCGGTGCCGCAGTCGCCGGAATCGATCACCGCGTCCAGAGCGTCGCCGAGCTGGTCGGCGATCTCCCATCCCTGGGTCATCGGATCGTCCTCGCCGGGCAGCAGCAAGGTGCTGGACACGAGCGGCTCTCCGAGCTCGGCCAGCAGCGCCTGGGCCACCACGTGCTTGGGGATCCGCACCCCGACGGTCTTCTTTCCCGGATGCTGCAGCCGGCGCGGCACCTCTTTGGTCGCCGGCAGAATGAAGGTGTAGCTGCCCGGAGTCGCGGCCTTCACCGCCCGGAACACCGCGTTCCCAACCCGCGCGAACTGCCCCAGCTGCGCGAAGTCCCGGCACACCAGCGTCAGGTGATGCCGGTCGTCGAGCTGACGGATCGACCTGATCCTGGCAATGCCCTCGACGTTACCGAGCTGGCAGCCGAGCGCGTAACAGGAGTCGGTCGGATAGGCGATCACGCCACCCGCGCGGACGATCGCGACAATCTGGGCAATCGTGCGCGGCTGCGGATCGTCCGGGTGAACGTCAAGGTGCCTGACCACGCCACGAGCATAGAGCGATCACACCGGCCCGACCGCCTCACAGCATTAGCGAGAAAAATTTGCGACTGCTCTCCGCCTCGTTACCGAAGGCCGGTCACCCCCGTGGCCAGTGACAGACGACGCCCCGTCAGCTACGTCACCAGCGAGCCTTAGTCACGGGACCGTCAGTACCGGATACGACGAGTGGTGCAGCAGCCGGACCGGCACCGACCCGAGGACGTGGTGAGCGGCGTGCCCTGACCTGCCGACGATGATGGCCGGGCCGTTGCCGTCGGGTGTCACGGCCGCGCTGGCTCCGGCCAGGATCGCGTCGGCCGGAGCGCCCTGACGGCGCTCGAAGGTGTACGGGACGCCGACGGCCGTCATGATGTCCGCGGCAGCCTGCTCGACAACGGCTGCCTGCTTGTCGCGGGCGGCCACCATCTCGGCGTGGGCGAAGCCAGACAGGTCGCTGTCGATGCCGGCGTGGTCGGCGTAGATGACATGCAACCCGACTCGATGCGCAGCGGCCAGCCGCGCGGTCCAGGCCAACGCCCGCCGGGCAGGCTCGGAATTATCGAAGCCGACGACGAGGCTGGGCGCAGGAGCGTGGGCCGAGCTCACGGCGGGGCCGCCTTCCATCAGGGCGGCGGCCGGACCGGCGGTCGTGACACCGTCGGTCAGTGCGGGCAGGCCCACCGCCGGACCCGCGGTCGTGACACCGTCGGTCAGTGCGGGCAGGTCCACCGCCGGACTGGTCGCCGCTGACAGCGGGCGCACCGCGGGCTTGGGTCGCGATGCCACGGCCAGGAGGATTCCGATGATTCCGGCGGAAGCCCAGGCGGTCAGAATCCAGGCGGGAGCGGCGGTGCCGTATCCGTGGAAGTAGACGGCGCCGCGGACGGCACTGGCCGCGGCGCCGAGGGGCAGCGCTGGATGCAGGACGCGCAGGAAGGCGGGGCCGAAGGCGCCGAGGCTAGCCGGGCCGCCGCTAGCCGGGATTCCGAGCACCATGAACACCAGCACGGCCACGGAGATCAGGGGTGGCCAGATCCGGCCCAAGGCCGCCGTCGGAGCGGAGATCGCGAGCGAGAAGAGCGCGACGATTCCCGCGACGGCGACGTAGCTGTGCAGGCCCGCGACGCCGTTCGCGATCCCGGCCGCGATGACGCCGACGACGACCGCGGCCGCGGCCGGTGCGGCCACGCACCAGGCCGGTCTGGACCGGCGGAACACCAGGGCGCAGGCCGATCCCGCCGCGAGGCTCGGGAACAGGACGCCCAGGACGACGAAGAACGGCGACAGCGCCTGCGTGTCATCCGCGCCCGGGGCCGCGACGTCGGTGATGACAAGCGGCCGGCCGGTCCGGCTGGCCAGGGCGCTGAAGGCGCGGGTGAGAGCCCCGGCCGGGCCGGTGCCGTCGGCCTCCGCGATGAGGAGCCGAAGGCCGCCCTTGCTGACTTCCAGGGCTCCGTCGACGTCGCGCCGGGCGATCGCGGTTCTCGCCTGGCGCAGGCTGGGATAGACCCGCAGGTCGAAAGTGTCCTGGCCGCCTCGATTCAGCGCGTCCTCCACCTGGCCGGTCGCGGCGGGGGGCGCCACGATTGCGACCGGCAGGTCGTGCGGAGCCGGAGTGTGGAACGCGCTGAGCACCAGGGCCACGAAGATAGCCGCGAAGGCGGCGTTGGCTACGAGGAAGCCGACGTGGGCCCGGTAGGGGGACTGATGCCTGCGCACGTGATCGGCTTGCTTGCCCACCGGCGGCGGTTCCTCTCAGTTGCCAACAACCGTTGGCATTCAACGTATGCACCGGGCACTTGACTGTCAACACACGTTGGCAAACGATCGTTGGCTGTAAAACTGGCGTTCGGGATAGGTTGAGCGGGTGAGTGACGCCGAGGCAGCCCCTGGACGAGGTGGTCCTCGCTCGGCGGGCACCCGGCGGGCGATCCTCGACGCCGCCCGGTCGGCGTTCGCAACCCGGGGCTTCGAGCAGACGACCATCCGGGCCGTAGCGGCCCAGGCTGGAGTCGACGCCTCGATGGTGATGCGCTACTTCGGGTCCAAGGCCGAGCTGTTCACGGCCGCTGCCACCGCCGACCTGGAGATCCCGGACCTGCGGGCCGTTCCGCCCGATCGGCGCGGCGAGTTGCTGGTCAGCATCTTCGTTGGCCGGTGGGAGGACACGGCCCGCGATGACGAGCTCATCTTGCTGATAAGGACCGCCGTCAACGACGAGGCGGTAGCCCGGCGAGTGCAGTCGGTGCTGGGCGAGCTGATCACCACGCCGATCGCGGCGCTGGGCGATCCGGACGCCGCCGAGCGGGCCTCGCTTATCGGGGCGCAGTTGCTGGGCCTGGCGTTGTGCCGCTACATCCTGCGCCTCGAGCCGCTGGCCTCGCTACCAGTCAGTGAGGTGGTCGACGCGGTCGCGCCGTCCGTGCAGCGCTACCTGACGCGGGGCCTCGACCACCATCGAACCTGATCCGCTCGGGTCGGCTAGGCCCGAGGCCCGCGCAAAGCTTTCTCCTGAAAATGGCATTTAAAAGATCTATTCCTCACTCCGATCATGCGCGCCCCGGATGGTGCAGAGCGTCAGGCCGGCGGCGAACGCCAAGGTGGCGCAGACCGCTCCGCCGAGGTCGCCGGGGGGCCGGGCTGGCCAGAGCCATGCAGTGGTGAGCGCCGGGCCGTGCCACAGGGTGTAGAGGGCGTAGACACTCGCGAGCAGGTAGCCCAGCGGCGCTATCCAGGCCAGGCCGCCGCCGAGCAGGACGGCGCAGAGCAGGCCGAGACCGGTCAGGCCGGCCAGGTTGCGCAGCACCTCACCGGAGCCTCCGGCCAGCGTCGCGCCGAGCCCGGCCGCGATCAGCACCGCTGCGGCTACGGCGGTGAGCGCCAGCGTCGTGATCAGCCGGAGCGGCGGCAGCCAGGGTCCGGTCACTCGCTCCGGCTCGCCGAGCGGGCTCCCGGTGGTGACGGCGATGACCGCGGCGCAGGCGGCCTCGAAGACCAGCGGCAACTGAAGGGCGCCGTAGGCGTCCCAGTGACCGATCAGCGTCACACGCAGCGCGATGCCGATGACGGCGATCATGGCCAGGGCGACCGGAACCCGGCGGCTGGCGGCATGCAGGCGGAAGGTACGCAGCGCGGCGGCGGTCATGGCAGTTCGGCCAGGGTGACGCGGCCGGCCCGCAGGGCGGTGAGGTGGTCGACCAGCCAGGTGTGCCGGGTTTCTGGCGGGAGCGCCGCGAACCTGGCGGCGGCCAGGTATCCGGCCGAGCCTGGTTCCAGCACGGGGGCCAGGCCTCGGCCACCTGCCGGCCGGGGTGCCTTTGCTGCCAGCAGCAGGGCTAGGGCCACCGCTTGCTGCGCCGGGGATGCATTCTGCTGGTCGGCGCCGGTCAGGTAACCCGTCAGGGCCGGTCCGGTGTCGGCGAGCACTTGACTGGCCTGCTGGCTGCTGGATTCCTGCGGGCCGTTGTTCTGGTCTGGCAGCAAGAGTCTGAAGACTGGCGGATGACCGCCGACCTGCGGCCCGACCAGGATGATCATGACATCGTTGCCGGGACCCTGCTGGAAGCTCGCGGCGGCCTGAATCACCTTGGCCGGTGCACCGGGTAGGCCCGCTAGTTCGGCCAGCAAGGGTCGCAGCGCGGCCGACGTCGCCGGCAGATCGCCGGAGAACGCCGGATTCAGGCAAACCGGGATCGGATCGTGACTGCAGACCGGGCTGAACGCGAGTGGCCGATCGCTCGCGGCATCGTGCAGGTCAGGGATCACCATCATGCCGGCCTGGCCGAGCTTGCCGGTCCCGGTCAGCGTCGCCGCCGTTGCCGCGGTGAGCAGACCCGCGACAGCGAGGCCGGCCGCCAGGGCGCGCTGGGTTGGCCGAGCGCCTGATCCCCGCATGGTCACGATCCCGGCCAGGATCGTTGCCGTCAGGCCGCCCAGGAACATCACCTGCGCGATCGGCAGGTCGGGCAAGTAGGAGTAGAAGGTCGCCGCCCCAGCGTTGGCTCCGGTATCCCACGGCGCGCTGACCAGCGGCGAGACCTGCCAGACCGACTGGCTTCCTCCGATGAGCTCGGTGCTGAGCGCGAAGACGAAGAAGGTGGCGGCCGCGACCCCGGGAGCGGTGAACCGGCTCGGCAGCAGCGTCGCGGCCCCCAGCCCGAGGGCCGCGAAGGCCGGGATGCTGGCGGCGCCGACGGCGGCGGGCCACCAGAGCGGGCCGCCGAAGGTCGCCTGGGAGGCGGTGGCCGCATAGGTGCCGCCCACGCAGATCAGGTAGCCGACCAGGGCCCAGCAGGTGATGGCGGCCCAGATCATCAGCAGGCGAGCCGACCGCGGGACCGGGACGGTCGCCAGGATGTCGGCGGTCCGGCGGCGGACCTCCCTGCCTCCCATCCAGGCCGCGGCCCCGGTCACCGGGACGACGAAGTCCAGCACAGCCCCCGTCTGGACGGCGGCGGCTCGCGGATACCACAACGGCGGCAGGGCCATCGCCTTGCGGTAAGTCGTCAGCCAGAACAGGGCGATTACGAGCGGGAGCGTCCAGGCCATGACGTTGTGCTTGAGGTCCAGCCAGAAGAGCCGGCCAAGCGCGGGGGCGCCCAGGTATTGCGCGTTGCGCCGGGGGGTCCGCACGGCGACGGCGGTCACGACCGGGCCTCCCTGAGCACCTCGGTGTAGCCCCGCTCCAGCGGCCCGTCACCGACGGCCTGCCGGTCGGGCTGGAGTTCGGCCTGGCGGTCGGCCTGGTCGGCGAGTTCCGCCGACGTGCCCAGGTAGACGATCGAGCCCTTGTCCATGATCGCGACCCGGTCGCACGCGGCGGCGACATCCTCAACCAGATGCGTGCTGACCACGACCGTGGCGTTCACGCCGAGACGCCTGAGCAGTGCTCGGAAGGCAATGCGCTGCTCAGGGTCCAGGCCGGCGGTGGGCTCATCAAGCAGCAGCAACTGGGGCTGATTCACGATCGCCTGGGCGATGCCGGCCCGGCGCAGCATTCCGCCGGACAGGGTGCGCAGCCGGGCCTTGGACTTGTCACCCAGGTCGACCTGGTCGATGGCTTCGGTGACCGCCTTGCGAACGCCGTTGGCTGGCACGCCCTTGAGCAGCGCGAAGTACTCCAAGGACTCGGCGACCGTGAACCCTGGATAGAAGCCTGGGGTCTGCGGCAGGTACCCCAGCCTGGTCCTGATCTCCTGACGGGCGGCGTAGCTGGCTGGGTCACGGTGCAGGAGGCGCAGGTTCCCGCTGGTGGGCGGTACGGCTGTGGCCATGATCCGCAGCAAGGACGTCTTGCCGGCGCCGTTAGGCCCGAGCAGTCCAAGGACGCCGGGGCCGGCCTGCAGGTCCACCCCGGCCACCGCCAGCGTTCGCCTGAATCTCAGCGTGAGCTCGGTGATCTCGATGTTCATGCGCTCAGGTTGCGCCGGCGGGCGGGGTCGGGTCGTCAAGCCTCGGACCGGGATCGGCCGTCGTACCGGGGCGCCAGCCCGGCGGGCCGTAGTACCTGGGTATGAGGTCCGGATGACCTCGCCAGGCTGATGATCTGGCCTGGTCGGGAGCTTACGCTGGACGCCATGACGCCTGCCCAGTCTGCTCCGGACGCCCCGGGTGGCCGGGCGGCTCCGGTTGGCCGGGCGGCCCCGGGTGGCCGGGCGGCTCCGGGTGGCCGGGCCCCGGGTGGCCGGGCGGCCCCGGGTGGCCGGGCGGCCCCGGGTGGCCGGGCGGCTCCGGTTGGCCGGGCGCGGCGGCCGGTTTCCGTCCGGGCGCTGGCCGTGGTCCGACAGGCGCGGGCCGGCCTGGCGCTGGCGGTGGCCGGGCGGGCTTTGCGTCCGGACTTTCCTCTTCTTCCTGGCTCGCGCGACGGCCGCC
>DATNFM010000112.1:0-2376 GCA_035606435.1 Streptosporangiaceae bacterium
GCTGATCCTCAAGCCGACCTACAAGAGCGGCTGGACGATCCCCGGTGGCGTGATGGAGGCGGACGGCGAGTCGCCGTGGGAGGCGTGCCAGCGCGAGGTGCGGGAGGAGACCGGCCTCGAGTTGAGCCGCGGGCGGCTGGCCGCCATGGACTTCCGCCGCCCCCGGGAGGGCCGACCGGGGGGCATCAGGTTCCTGTTCGACTGCGGGCAGGTGAGCGACCAGGAGCTGGCCGACCTGAAGCTTCAGCCCGAGGAAATCTCCGAGTCTCGGCTGGCCCCGCTGCCCGAGGCCCTCGCCTTGCTCAGGGGGCCGATCAGGCGGCGGGTGCGGGCGGCGACCAAGGTCCAGGGTGCACGGGCCCTGGTCTACCTGGAGAACGGCCGTCCGGTCTGACCAGCCCGGCCTGCGCGGGACCGTCAGGCCGCCCGGCCAGCTGCCGGACCGCGTCGCGCAGTGGTTCGCCGTCACCCGGATCGGTGAACGCGATGATGATGGCCATGGCGATCTTGGCCAGGAGCGAGGTCGGCTTGTCATGATCGAGCGGCCGGGCCGACGGCGGGACGTGCCTTGTCTCGGGGAGCAGGGCCTGGAACACGACGCCCTCCGTGGCCGCGTGCAGGGCGTGCGCGAGGTCGTCCCAGGACACATCCGGCCTGAGCCGCAGCCCAAGCCGGGCGAACGCGTCTCGTAGAACTCCTTCCACGCCGCGACGTGTGCCTGATCGACCCGCCGCAGCGCGTTCGCGACCTGGTCGTCGTGCGCCAGAATGGCCTGGAATATCATCTGCAGCCGGAAAGCTTTATCGTTTTTTAGGTTCAGGACCTCGCGGTATGCGATGCAATCGATTTTCTCATCGAAGGCGGCGCGCCCGCTGTCCGTATCGGTCTCGAAAAGAAGGCTGGCAGCTTTTCCCGCCTGACCGGGTGTGGCCAGCCGTGACCGCAGCGAATAAATAGCGAGGTCGCGAAGAAATCCGGCCTGCGTATTCCAGCGGTACCGGAAAGCGGATTCGGTCAGCTTGCCCGCCTTCTCGCCCGGCCTGGCCCATGACCCCTCGGCCTCGTCGACCACCTGACGCCGCGATACGCAGGCCAGCAGCTCATCGAAGGGAACTCGCGCGCGGTCGGGTCTATCCTCGGCGTCGCGGACGCGAACGTCGTGCAGTAGCCGCTCCCCCGCCTGCAGGAATTCACGGGTACAGGGGTCGTTCGCCAGCACGTCGGCGTGCCGTACCTCGGAGAGCAGATCGGAAAGATCCTCGGGCAGCCCCTGCGGTACCTGCCGCTCGTCTATCGTCATCGTCGCCTCCCGCGGCTACCGCGACGTAACGACCCAGGTGGGTCGTTACCCGAGATGACCCGGCTGCCCGTACATGCCAGACTCGTGCATTAAACGCCGAACCAGTGTCATGGCCGGAACTCTATGTCTGGATCACCTTGGAAGGGGGGACCATGAATAGACAAAACTACGCTTCCGGAGCTGTCGGAACGCAACAACTTCGCGGCGGCGCGCGGTCGCGCCGACCGGTCGGGACACTGCCGTTCCGGTACTTGCGTCGGGCAGCGGTTCCGGCCGGGGTCCGGCCCGCGACCAGGTGGACTGGCCAGATCTGTCCCATCGTGCTCACCGATATCACCGCGTTCAGTGCGCATCGCCGCAGCGACGAAGACCGCCTGATCCTGCGTCGCACCATGTACGACATGCTGCAACGGGCGTTCGAGGCCGCCGGCCTGATGTGGCGAGAACTCCACACCGAAGATCGTGGCGACGGGACCCTGATCGTGGTTCCCCCGGACACCCCCGTCAGTGCGGTGGCGGCTCGGGCCCTCGGCCACCTAGCCGCCGCGCTTAGGTGGCACAACCAGTCGGCCAGCGACGCCCTCCGCATGCAACTCCGGGTGGCCCTGCACGCCGGCCCGGTGATCCGCGACGCCCAGGGGGTGACCGGCCATGCCATCAACCAGACAGCACGCCTCGTCCAGGCCAAGATCCTGCGGAAACTCCTCACTGAGACGCGGGCGGACCTGGGCGTCATCGTCTCGGCCTATATCTACGACTACGTCATCCGGCAGCACGACGGCCAGCCGATGGACGCGACGCCCTATCGGAAGATCAGGTTCCGGGTGAAGGAATCGGCGCTGACTGCGTGGATCCACCTGACCGGCGTCGCTAGCGAATGACCAGGCAGAAGAGATGGCCGGCCGGGTCGCGGTAGACCCTCCAGGGCACCGGCCCGCCGTCGGGGCCCGGCCGGGGCGAGACGTGCTCGCCGGCCGGCGTGGCGCCGGCCTCGATCACCCGGTCGTGGGCGGACGCCAGGTCCGCGACCAGGATGTCGAAGTGGACCCGGGCCGTGTCCGGGGCCAGCGGCGTAG
>DATNFM010000113.1:0-22375 GCA_035606435.1 Streptosporangiaceae bacterium
CCAGCCCACGGTGCGGGCGGGAGCGGCGGGCGCTGCGGGGGAGCGCGGGGCTAGCATCGTCGATCTGCGAGGTGCCCGCCATACGCGGCGTCTGTCCGGACGCCAACCCGGAGTTCCCCCCAGGAACCGCGACCTCGACCGCACCCCCGACGGGATCCCCGACGACAGGACCCGGACCCGAAACCTCGACCCGCGACGCCCACACCGGGGTAACCTCGCCATCGCCCGCCACCGGCGTCGTACCCTCGCCGGACGCAAGTCCCATGGCGATAGCGAGCTCGCTGACAACCCACAGACAGGCCCGCTCGGCGAACATGGTGCTACCAGCGAATGAGGTCGCCACCAGGCGGATGGCCGTGGCCGCATCCATCCCCTGCGCCACATGTTCGGCCAGTTTGGAGGCCACATCCTGTTCGGCGGCGATGACCAGGATCCTGGCCAGCTGCTGATCGTCGGGCAGGAGGTCCTTGATCAGGTTCGACATCCGTCCGGGATTCGATAGCAGCTCGCTGCCGTGTTCGTCGACGAGTTCCCGCAGCGCTGTCCTGATCGCCCCCAGCCGCTCCGGTGCCGTCTCAGTCATCGAGCCGTCCTTTCCGATCCGTGACGGCCAAAACAGTCCAATGAGTCTTCAATGGTAGCGGCGCTGGCGCAGACGGGCTGTCCGCGCCAGCGCCGTCGCCGGTGCTCGGGCCGCCCCGGGTTAGCTAGCGGGGACCGCCACTTGGTGATCGGCGCGCGGGCGCTGGAGGTGGCGGATAGCTGCTTAGTCAAGGCCGTCCCGAGTCCGCTGGTCTGCGTGCCGGGAGGGTTGACCGTGACCGTGTCGGTGTCCAGCTTGGCGCCGGTGGCAAGCTGGGCCAGCACGCTGTAGGTCAGCGCGGGAGCGTTGGCCGTGGCCAGGTCACCGACAGGCGGAACCTTCGCGCTCGAGGTCGACCTAGCCGCAGGTGTTCCCGCCGCCGTCTGCTGGGCCGAGGCCAGGAAGCCGTCGAGTATCGACACCACCTCGGCCACGCGTCCTTGCTGCTGGCTGACGTACTGCGCGAACGTCTGCGTCCCTGTCCCATTCGCTTGGTTATTAAATATGGAGAACGCATTGTTCGGGCCTTTTATCGTGCTGGGAAGCTGATCCTGCCCGTACAGAATGTCGGAAAGTGCCTGGTTGCCAAGCGATACCGACGGAGCCAGGGTCTGCGCCAGCAACTGAAGCAGATCGAGCGCGCCGGTGGTCCAGGTTGCCGGAGTCGGGGTCGAAGTTGCACACCTGGCCGAGACCAGGATCTGCTGGCTGATCGCCTCTCGCGGCACGCCGGAAAGTACCCCGGTGTTCGGGTCGAGCGCGAGTCCGGCCGGCAGGTCACTGAGCGGAGCCCAAGCGGTCGCTCCGCCGCCGGCGACACGGAACTGATACGAGTAAGGCTGACCGACGACAGCGGACGGCAGGCGGCCGCCTTCGACGACGAGCCTGCCTACCTTGGCGTTCTGTGCACGGCTTCCGGTCGGGTGCAACGTCCTGCCGTTGGCGATCGCGCCTGCGCTGGCGAGGCCAGCAGTGGCGACAGTGATCACCACGGACGCGGCGAACAGGGTTGCTCGTCGGCCCGCCCCCATCGCGGTCGCCGTCACCGATTACCCGGGGCTCGGCACACCCGGCGCCGAGCAGTACTCGGTGGGGATCGCCGAGGGGCACGCGGTCCTGGACGCGCTGCGGGCGGCGACCTTGCTTCCCGGCGCGGGCCTGAGCGCCGGGGCGCCGATCGCGATCGAGGGTTACTCCCAGGGCGGCTCGGCAAGCAGTGCCAGGAGCAGGCGCTCGCAACCTACGCGGGCAAGCGGATCGAGGACTACACGAAGGGCCGGATCAACCCGCTGCCCGAGTCCAGGTGGCAGAAGGTGCTGCCGGGCAACTGTCAGCGTTGACGCTCCTTCTTACCGGCCGCCAGCAGGTCAACCACTTCGGCGATCCGCACTGGACGCAGTTCTGGCCGACGCGTCGTCGAGTCGATCCAGCGCAAGTACGCCTTGCGATAGAACTGGGCCAGCGTGTCGTAGAAGGCGGCCGCGGCCGGGTTGGCCTCGAGCGCGGCCGCGAAGTCCTCGGCCAGGTCGTCGCGCAGCGGTCCTTCCGGCGCGATCTCCACGACCACGTCGGTGCCGTCGGCGACGCCTGCGTCGCACATCCACATCGCGCCGAGCGTCAGCACCCAGCCAGTGCTGCCGCTCGCGATTGACCCGCGCACCTTATGGCCATCGATCGTCCCGCCGACCAGGTGCTCCTTCTTGGCTCCCCAGACGGCATCCGGATCAAACGGCACCGAGATTATCCCGCGCTGGCGCGGACCAGCGGTAACCCGGGCCTCAAACCGCTGAACCCGGCTAGCCTCAGCCCGGCGCGCACTGGCTCCCATCGATCAGCTCCTGGCCTTGACAGCGACGGCGTCAAACACAGGTCACAGTACGCTGATCCGGTGACAGCGAGCATTCCAGACGGCGTGCTGATTACCGGCGTCTACGGGTCGGGCAAGAGCTCGGTCGCCGCCGAGATCGCGTTCGTCCTGGAAGACCGGGGCGAGCCGTTCGCGCTGCTCGACCTGGACTTTCTCGGCTGGGGCGGCGTACCAGGCCGTGGCCGCGCCAGCGAGGTCGGGCTGATGGCGGAAAACCTGGCCTCGGTCACCGCGAACTACCGCCGGGCCGGGGTCGGCAAGTTCGTGCTGGCCTGGTTCGTCCGCACGCAGGACGAGTTGGACGTGGTCCGTCGAGCCGTCGGAGTGCCGCTGCGAGTCGTGCGGCTGTCCGTCCCGTTGGAACAGATCGAAAAGCGCCTGGCCAGCGACGTCACCAGTGGCCGCCGTGCTGATCTGATCGCGGCCGCCGAGTCGATCGAGGCCGGTGAGGGCGTCGGTCTGGAGGAGCTGGCCATCAGTAATGACCAGCCGATCACGGCGGTCGCCAAGCAGATCCTGACCTTCCTCGACTGGGACAGGGCTACCTGGCGATGCTGAGCTGGATCCCGGACTCGCGCCAATTCTGGCATCACATGTGTTCAGGTCGAATCGGCTGAATTCGCGGTCTTGATCGGGCGACCGCCGTTTCTTTGGCGCCGCGCCGGGTAGCGCGACCCCTAATTGAGCGCTGGGCATAAAAGGGGCTCAGGCGCGGATCGAGGTGATCGACATGCCTTGGTGGGGAGACGTGCTCTTCCTGATCGTGGCAGGCATCGCGGTCTGGGGGTTTGCTTCGCTGGTCGGATTCCGTACGCGGACGATGAGCAGCAAGACGGATCGCACGGCCGAGAACCTGTATCCCAACTACGGCGACTCGCCGCGTCGGCAGCACCGGTACGCGCGAGAACACGGGGGCGAGTGGCACGACGATGAGGGCGAGGGCAAGCCCTAGCATGCCGCCCTGGTCGCAGGGCTCGTGGTGGCCAGGCTCTTGTCAGCGCGGGCCCGGAGTGGTCGGCTTGGGTGGTGACTCGGTCCCTGGCTGTCGCTGGCGCGGCTGACTACTTCGACTCCGGCGGCTTCCTGGCCGACGTGACCCGCCGGGTGGCTTTCCGTACTGAGACCGGCTTGCCTTCGCGGCGGCCAGACCTGCTGGCTTACCTCGAGCAGGAAATGATCCCAGTTGCCCGGCGGCTCGGCGCCGAGCCCCGGGTCCTGGACAACCCCGACCCGGGCGGTGGGCCGTTCCTGGTCGCCCGCCGGGTCGAGGCGCCTGAGCTCCCGACGGTTCTGACCTACGGCCACGCCGACGTGGTCCTGGCCGAAGAGCATCGGTGGCGCGCCGGGCTCGATCCCTGGCTGGTCACGGTCGAGCAGGACCGGTGGTACGGGCGGGGGACAGCCGATAACAAAGGGCAGCACACGATCAACCTGGCCGCCCTTGAGCAGGTCCTTCGCGCTCGCGGCGGAAAGCTTGGCTTCAACCTGACGATCCTGATCGAGACCAGCGAGGAATCCGGCTCGCCGGGGCTGGCACAGTTCTGCGCCCGGCATCGCGACGACCTCGCGGCCGACGTCCTGATCGGCTCGGACGGGCCGAGGGTGGCGGCCGAGCGCCCGACGGTGTTTCTCGGCACGCGCGGCTCGACCTGGTTCACGCTGCGGGTTCCGCTGCGCGAGCGCTCCTACCACTCGGGGAACTGGGGCGGCGCCCTGCGCAACCCGGCCACGGTACTGGCCAGCGCGATCAGTTGCCTGGTCGACGGCCAGGGCCGCATCGACATCCCGGAGCTGCGTCCGCCGCCGATCCCCGACTCGGTCCGAGCCGCGCTGACGACGATCGACGTCGGCACCGACCCAGGCGACCCCGCCGTCGATGAGGGCTGGGGCGAACCCGGCCTGACCCCGGCCGAACGGATCGTCGGCTGGAACACGCTCGAAGTGCTGACCCTGGCGGCAGGGAACCCCGACGCTCCGGTCAACGCCATTCCGGGGTCAGCGCACGCCCGCCTCCAACTCCGGTTCGTAGTCGGCACCAACGTCGAGAACCTGGCCTCGGCGGTGCGCGCCCACCTTGACCGGCACGGACTGTCGATGGTGCTCGTCGAACCGGGCGGAGTGATGGGGGCCTCGCGCACCGACCCCGATCATCCGTGGGTCCAGTTCGCGCTGGGCTGCCTGCGCCAGGAGGCCGGCGTTGAGCCGGCGCTGCTGCCGAACCTCGGGGGCAGCCTGCCCAATGACGCGTTCACCGACGGGCTGGGCCTGCCGACGATCTGGATTCCGCACTCCTACCCTGCCTGTGCCCAGCACGCCCCGGACGAGCACCTGCTCGCTCCGCTGGCCAGGCAGGCCCTGCAGTTGATGACGGCGTTGTTCTGGGACATTGGGGAGACACAAGGTCCGCCGGTTCGGCGGGAAAGGGAGGGATCGTGACCCTGCGCGATGAGGCGGTAGCGGTAGCCGACGATCTGGTCGAGTTGCGGCACGCACTGCACGCCGAGCCCGAGATCGGCTATGACCTGCCTAAGACGCAGCGCAAGGTGCTCGACGCGCTGGACGGCCTGCCGCTGGAGATCAGCACCGGCGACAAGCTGACGTCGGTAACGGCGGTACTTCGCGGCGGGCGGCCAGGGCCGGTCGTCCTGCTACGGGGCGACATGGACGCGCTGCCCATCCACGAGGCGACCGGGGTGCCGTTCACCTCGCGCATCGACGGCGTGATGCACGCCTGCGGTCACGATCTGCACACCACGATGCTGGCCGGAGCCGCCCGGCTGCTCTCGGCCCGCCAGGCCGACTTGCCCGGGACCGTGATCTTCATGTTCCAGCCTGCCGAGGAAGGCGGCGGGGGCGCGAAGATGATGATCGACGAAGGCGTACTCGGCGCGGCCGGTGCCCGTCCCGTCGCCGCCTACGCCCTGCACGTGTTCTCCGGCCTGCTGGACCACGGCGTGTTCGCGCTCCGGCCCGGGCCGATCCTGGCCGGCTCCGACGCGATCGATGTCACGGTGCGCGGCCGGGGCGGGCACGGCTCGGCACCGCATCGCTGCGCGGACCCGATCCCGGCCGCCTGCGAGATGGTGACTGCCCTGCACACGATGGTCACCCGCCGGTTCGACGTCTTCGACCCGGTCGTCGTCACCGTCGGCAGCATTCACGGCGGCACGGCGCGCAACGTCATCCCCGACGAGGTCACGTTCCTGGTCACCGCGCGGTCCTTCAGCCCTGACTCAAAGGCCAAGCTCAGGGAGAACATGGTCCGGCTTCTTGAGAGCATCGCCCTCGCTCACGGCGTGAACGTCGAGATCGACTACGCCGACGGTTATCCGGTGACCGCCAATGACGCGGGCAAGGCTGCCTTTGCCGCCAGCACGGTGGCCGATCTCTTCGGTGCCGACCGCGCATTCGACATCCCGGATCCGCTGACCGGTTCTGAGGATTTCTCGTTCGTTCTGCAGCAGGTGCCGGGCGCATTCGTCCTGCTGGGTGCCTGCCCGCCGGGAACCGACGTGAATTCCGCAGCGGGAAACCATTCCGCCCTGGCCACCTTCGATGACGGGGTCCTCGTGGACGGCACCACCCTCTACGCGGAACTCGCGGTGCGCACCCTGGCCGGCTAGGCGCCGGCTAGGGGTTCGGTGAATCGCAGGTAAACCCGGTGCCCGACTTGAGCGTCAATCCGTTACGTCGCCAGAACTTTCCGGCGGCGGATGAAGACGGTTCGTCGGCTCGGGAGGGTGATATGGGGACCAGGTTTTCTTTGCTGGCCAGAATCAAGCGGAGCGCACCGGCCGCTGGCTTGGGTCTGGCGGTGCTTGCCGCCGGGATCGGGCTGGCGGGGCCCGCGCAGGCGGCCGGTACGGCCAAGCCCGTTGTCCTGGCCGGCGTGTCCTGTGTCCGACCGACGTGGTGCATGGCCGTTGGCACAGCCCTCGGCGCTCACAATGCGCCGCAGAACCTAGCCGAGATCTGGAACGGAACGTCCTGGCGCCTGGTGGCCACCCCGTCCGGGACCGGGCTCGCGCGGGTGGCCTGCTCGGCCACGTGGTACTGCCTGGCGTTCGGCGAAGGCGGTCGCAACACGCCGGCCTTCCGGTGGAACGGCCGTATATGGCTTAAGATCGCCGAGCCCCGGGGCGCCTCGTCCGTGCCGTCGTGTGCCAGCCGGACCATGTGCATCGTCGGCAACGGCTACGAGCAAAGCGTCCTGTCCTGGAACGGGAAGAAGTGGACGGACACGCAGTTGTGCGGAGCATCCGCGTCCGCGCAGTGCATCACGAGCACGTCCTGTGCGAGCACGTCGTTCTGCATGGCCGTCGGCACAGTGAAAAACGAAATCTACAACCTGATGGCGGCCGTCGCCGTCTGGGACGGCAAGCACTGGTCGAACCTTTATCCGCCGGATGTGGATGACGAAGGTACCGACTCTTCTATGGACATGGTGTCCTGTGCTGGTCAAGTGTGCCTCATGCTCGGCTCGACCGACTACGCGTGGGACAACACCACCAAGACCTGGCAGGACGTGTCGCCGACCAGCGAAGTCTCCGGCGGGGCACGGGCCCTGTCCTGCAGCAGCGGCACCGACTGCATGACCGTCGGCGGCTATCCCGCCAACGCCTGGTGGCACGACGGCACCTGGACCGACACCGAGAACGCCCCGTCGGGCAAGAACCCGCTGTATGTCGCGGTTTCCTGCAAGAGCGGCAGTTGCGTCGCCGTCGGTTACCACTTCGTCGGCGGGAAGCCGCAGCCGCTGGCCGAGTCGTGGAACGGAACCGCCTGGAAGTTCATCACGCCCAAGTCGCCCGCGCGCTGATCTGCCGCCCACCACCCACCGCCCACCACCGTCGCGGTCTGCCTAGGCTTGCGGGATGACTAACTACCGGATCGCCGTGATCGGCGGCGACGGAGTCGGACCCGAGGTCATCGCCGCCGGCATGGAAGTACTCCAAGCCGTCGCCAGGTCGGACGTACTAGCGGCTGCGGGCGGTGGTCCGGGCGGTGCGGTGCTGGCCCGGGGGGACGACCCCCCGGAACCCACCGGATTCTCGCTGTCCTTCGAGCAACTCCCGTGGGGCAGCGACTATTACCAGGCCAACGGCGTGATGATGCCGGCCGACGGGCTCACCTTGCTGGCCGACTTCGATGCCATTTACCTTGGCGCGGTCGGTCGGCCCGACGTGCCCGACCACATCACGCTGTGGGGCCTTCTCTTGCCGATCCGGCAGCAATTTGACCTGTACCTGAACGTGCGGCCGGTCAAGCTGCTGCCGGGCGTGCTCTCACCGCTTCGCGACCGTGGCCCGGCCGATATCGACATGGTCGTGGTCAGGGAGAACTCCGAGGGGGAGTACGCCGGGGTCGGCGGGCGGGCGCACGCCGGCCAGCCGATCGAGGTCGGCATCGGTGTCGACGTGTTCACCAGGACCGGGGTCGAGCGGCTGGCCCGGTACTCGTTCGAGCTGGCCCGGTCCCGGCGCGGCAAGCTGGCCAGCATCACCAAGTCGAACGCCAGCCCGCACCATTTCGTGATGTGGGACGAGACCGTCGAGGCGGTGCACGCCGACTACCAGGACGTGGAACTGGAACGCATCCTGGTCGACGCGGCCGCCGCATACATGATCAGCTCGCCGCAGCGCTTCGACGTGGTCGTCGCCTCGAACCTGTTCGGCGACATCCTCACCGACATCGGCGCGGTGATCCAGGGCGGCATGGGCATGGCAGCCAGCGCCAACATCACCCCCGATAAATCGAAGCCGGGCATGTTCGAGCCGGTACACGGCTCCGCCCCGGACATCATGGGCACCGGTAAGGCCAACCCGATCGGCGCGATCTGGGCCGGCGCGATGATGCTCGACCATCTAGGTGAGCACGCCGCGAGCACGGCCGTTCTCGGCGCGGTCGAACACGTGCTGGCCAATGCCGGCCTGCGCACCGCGGACCTGGGCGGCACGGCATCGACGACCGAGGTCGCCCAAGAGGTAATCCGCGCCCTTCACAGAACTGGCTGATGGATCGATCAGGCGCGCGGGTGTGCGCGTGACCGGCAACTCGAGTTTGTCGGCGAGATTAGGGAGTAATCGTGCTGTACGAATACCGGGTTTATCATGCTGTCCCTGGTCGGCTGCCAGATCTGGAGCGCCGGTTCACCGAACATACGCTGGGATTGTTCGAGCGGCACGGAATAACGCAGCTGGGATTCTGGACGTGTTATCTCGGTGCCTCGAACAACACCCTGCACTACCTGCTGACCTGGCCCGACCTGGCCACCAGGGAGCAGCGCTGGGGTGCGTTCGCGTCCGACCCGGACTGGCTCGCGGCGAAAGCCGCGTCCGAGGCCGACGGCCCGCTGGTAGACCACGTCACCAACGAGATCTGGAAGCCGACGAGCTACTCGGCCCTGCAGTAAGGGGACGCTGCGGTGAGCCGCGTCTAGCCGTCAGCGGACGAGTTCGATCCAGGCCGCGATTCCTCCGCCCAGGCCGATCACCGTGCCGGCGACCCACTGCCAGTTGTTCGCCGTGAAGCGCTGGACGCCGTAGCGCACGTTGACCTTGATCTGGATCTGGCGCTCCAGCACCGGCACAGCGATCCGGCCGCCCGTGGCCAGAGGGGAGTCGATGCGGAGGCTCACGCACAGCGTCAGCGTCTGACTGCCCGACCGCACCGGCGTCACGTCGAATTCCCACCGCGCGAGCGGCACGATGAGCTGCTCGGCCGGGCTGAGCGCGTCAATCTCGAAAGAGCCGCCGTGCAGCTCGACTCCCATCGCGGGTGATGCCGGCACCGGGAAAGTCTCGGCGATCCCGCGCCCGCGAAAGCCAGCCGTGAGTTCATCGCGGAGAGCGGCTGAGCGGGCTATGCCGACCTCGACGCGCTCGGATCGCCCCTGATTCATCTGCGATGGCGGGTTGAACGCGAGCAGTCCTGGACGGACGGCTTCCCTGACCGCGCGGCTGACTGGGTCCTCGGGTCCAGCGGTCTTGACGGCCCGACGAGATCGCCATCCCGGTCGTGGGCGCGAGGAACTCTCTGTCCCGTGGCCGGGCAGCCCGGAGTTTGGATTGCCCGGCTGACCGATCCAGCTGGGGGAGTAGTCCGCGCCGACAGCGGAGCCCCAGACCACGGGCTGCTCCCCGGTGTCAGACGGCTCCGCTCCGCTGGGGACAGGCACCGATGGCCATGACGCTCCGGTACCTATCGATTCCAGCCCGGTCGGCTGTGTCGCTTTCTCCGGAAACAACCCAAGAGCGCGGCCGAGGTCGTCGGCGAACTCCGTGCAGGTCGGATAGCGATCGGCCGGGTCTTTCGCCAGCGCCCTGGCGAGTACCGGATCCACGGCAGCGGGCAACTGCGTTACGGGCAGCCCCAATCCCGATGGTTGCTCGAAGGGTGCCATTCCAGTCAGCAGCTCGAATGCGAAGCATGCGAGTGCATATTGGTCGGCTGGACCGTCGACAGGCACCTGGGCAATTGTTATCCGGTCACGTACGAAACCCGACAGATACCTGCGGTCATCTGGCTGGTCGAGCTCCAGGTCGGACGGACTTATGTCGGAATAGAGGCCGTGCTGGCGGGCCGCGTCAAGCATCGACGCCGCCCGGCTGATGATCTTCCAGGCTCGGCTCAGCGGCATCGGAGCATTTGCCGTCTTGTCCTGCTCGGTCATTTTTCCGCTCGCATCGACTTTCGTACCAAGGATTGTACGAGCAGAATTGCGCGCGGGATGACGAAATGTCCTGTCAGTGGCTGCGGTTAGCATGCCGGCATGAGGACTCGCTTCCACGGCTGGCCGGAGCAGGCGTACGTGGTGCTGGCCAAGCTGGATGGAGAACCGACTCGGGAGACCCGCGAGGGGCTGCGGCGTGATCGCGAGCGGCAGGTGCGGCAGCCGATGATCGACCTGTTCAACGACCTCGCCGACGCCGACGCCTGGTACGAGGACTTCGCCGTATGGCGGTATGCGAGCACGGCGTTCTGGTGGCAGAACCAGTGCGGCATCATGCGGGTGGCCCGGAACATCGAGATCGGCTTCCGGTTCAACCTCGACGCGCTGCGGGTCGCGGCCTGGTGGCGGTACGGGAACTCGCAGCAGATCGCGCTTTTTCGGTCGGCGGTTGCCGCCGGCCACAGCGGCCGCGCGCTGGAGCGTCTCCTGGAATCGCTGGCGGCGGACGGGCATGAGATCGGCGGGGACGTCATGAAGCGAGTTCCGCGCGGTTATCCGGCCGATCATCCGCGCGCGGATTTGCTCAGGCACCGCTCGCTCATCGTCGCCTGCGAATTTGAGCCCGAGGCCGTGCTTGACGTAGAGCCGGTCTACCGCGCCTGCGAGCGACTGCGTCCGCTGCTCGGCTGGCTAGCCGAGCACACCGCGGTCGCACCGGACGGGTCGAACGCCGCCCCGGACCCGATCAGTTCCGGCTGACGAGGTCGGCGTCGTGGGCTAGCAGGCCGAGCTGGGTGCGGTTGTCCAGGCCGAGCTTGTCCAGCATGCGAGAGACGTAGCCCTTGACGGTGGCCTCGGACAGGTACAGCCGGGCCGCGATCTGGGCGTTGGACAGGCCCTCTCCCAGCGCGGTGAGTACCTCGACCTCGCGCTCGGTCAGGGCGGCGATGAGGTTGCGGGCGCGTTCGCGGGCGGGCTGGCTGTCGGCCGAGGCGGCGACCAGCCTGCGGGCGGCGGCGGGGGACAGCACGGTGTTGCCCTCCGCCGCCACCCGGACCAGGCCGATCAGGTTCTCCGGCGGCGTGGACTTGACCAGGAAGCCGGCGGCACCGGCGCGCAGGGCCCGGAGCACGTACTGGTCGGCATCGAACGTGGTCAGGACGACCACGATCGGAGGACTGGCCAGCTTGACGATTCTCTCGATCGCGGTGATCCCGTCCATCACGGGCATGCGCAGGTCCATCAGCACCACGTCGGGCCGGAGGCGGAGCACCGCGTCGATACCGGCCGCGCCGTCGTGGGCCTCGCCGGTTACCTCGATGTCGGGGGCCGAGCCCAGGATCGTGCGCAGGTGCGCGCAGACCATCGGCTCGTCGTCGACGACCACGACGTCGATCATGCGGTGCCTGCCGACATCGCGGGGGTTTCAGGGGGTCGTCCCCCTGGGTCATGGAGCGCAGTGGGGACGTAGGACGGCATGGTCGCGTCGAGGCAGAATCCGCCGTCCGGAGTCCAGCCGGCCTGCATGGTGCCGTGTACCAATTCGACCCGCTGGCGCAGGCTGGCCAGGCCCAGCCCGGAGCCGGTCGCGGTCAGGTCGGCGCCAGGCCGGCTGGCGGCGGCGGTGTTGCGCACGCTGAGCTGGACCTGCGTATCGCCGTAGTCGACGTGCACCGTCACGTGTGCGCCCGGCGCGTGCTTGCGCACGTTAGTCAGCGCCTCACGGACGATCCGGTAAGCGGTCCGGCCAACGACGGGAGAGGCCAGATCCGGATCGCCGTCCTCGACGAGCTCGGCCGGGGTGCCGACGGCCGTCGACTCGGCGACCAGCTCGGCCAGGCCAGCGCTTGCTGGCACCTGGTCAGCTTCCGGCGCCGTCCGCAAGATGCCGACCAGGTCACGCAGCTCATCCAGGGCCTGGACGCCGGCCGCCCGCAGTTCCTCGGCCGCCTTCCTAGTCGGCTCGTCCGTGGCGGTGATGCCCAGGGCACCAGCTTGCAGGACCATGAGGCTGACCCGGTGGGTGACCACGTCGTGCATCTCGCCGGCCAGCCGGGCTCTCTCATCCGTCCTGGCCTGCTCGGCTAGGAGGAGCTGTTCGCGCTCGGCGCGTTCGGCCCGATCGCGCAGTGCCCGCATCGCTTGTTCACGGGCAGTGAAATACAACGCCACCAGGGGCCCGAACGCGGTCCTTAGCAGCGCGATCGTGAATATCGTTCCAGACGGGTCCCAGACCCTGGCCACCACGAGAGTCAGAATTCCCACCGCGCCATAGGCCACTCGCCTATTTTTCGCATAATAAAAAGGCCCGTAAGCGGCGACGACAGTTCCGTAAGGCGCCCAGATATTGCCCGAGACCGCCGGGGTCAGGGCTCCGGCCGGGTCGATCAGCAGTGAGATCGCCAGCGTGTACGCGGTGAAGATCGCGATGACCAGCATCGGGGCACGGCGCCTGACGACGAGCGAGGTGTCCGCCAGCGCCTGCAGCACCAGCATCGACCAGGCGAGCGGGCCGGGATGGGCGGGCCACCAGGAGCTGCCTATGAGCGTCGTCACGGTGTCGACCACGATGGCGGCGCCCGCGACCAGGGCGTCCTGGGCGAGCTGGTTTCGGCAGAGCCACGATGGAAGACGCACGCTGCTCACGCTATGTCATGAGGTGGCCGAATCCCCGAGGCCAGAACCTTTCGGCGGGCCAGGTACCTACTAAAGTCGCATGTCGGCCGGGCGGTCCATGCTTTCGGCGGGCGAAGGCACTACCGGCGGCCCTGCCGTGCGCCGGGGTTCGGGGCTTGCAATGGGGACATGCACTCGAAACCAATTACCCAGAATGCGATCGAGGTCGCGGACCTGCGCAAGAGCTACCGAGCCTCGGGGGGTTCCGGGGGGTCGTCCTCCCGGGCCAACACTGTCACAGCCGTGCGCGATGTCAGCTTCTCGATGGAGCGGGGCGAGATCGTCGCGCTGCTCGGGCCGAACGGCGCGGGCAAGACCACCACGCTGGAGATCCTGGAAGGGTTCCGTCACCGTGACGGGGGGACCGTCCGGGTGCTCGGCATGGATCCGGCCGACCGTTCGGCCGCGCGGGAGTTGCGCGAGCGGACCGGGCTGGTTCTGCAGGACATCGCCGTCGAGTCCTACCTGACCGTGCGCGAGACCATCGCCCGGCAAGCCGGCTACTACGCCGCGCCCAGGAGGGTGCCAGAAGTCATCGACCTCGTCGGGCTTGACGGCCTGGAGCGGCGGAAGGTCAAGGGGCTGTCCGGCGGCCAGAAACGGCGGCTCGACCTCGCGCTCGGCCTGATCGGCCGCCCCGAGTTGCTGTATCTGGATGAGCCCACCACGGGCTTCGACCCGTCGGCGCGGCATGACGCCTGGGATCTGGTCAGGGACCTGCGCGAGACCGGGACGACGATCTTGCTGACCACCCACGACATGGCCGAGGCGGAAGCGCTGGCCGACCGGGTCATCGTGCTGGCCGACGGCGTGATCGTGGCCCAGGGCCAGACGGCCACCCTGGGCGGTCAGGATGCCGAGCGGGCTCGCATCACCTTCCGCCTGCCGGCTGATCTCACGGCCTGTGACCTGCCGGTCGCCGGGAGCGCGGTCGACGGAGAGTTCGTGATCGAGACCTCCAGCCCCACTGAGGATCTGCACCAGCTAACCGGATGGGCGCTCCGGCGCTCGATCACGCTGGCCGGGCTCACCGTGGACCGGCCCAGCCTGGAGGACGTGTACCTGCGGCTCACTCGTGAAGGCGCGCTTGCCGGCGCGCAGGAATAGGAGCATTCGATGACTACCGTCGCTTTGCCGGCCCGGCCGTCCCGGCCGCTGGTCCGTGGGCGCAACAATCTGCGGCTGCTGGCTCACCAGGTGCGGTACGAGCAGCTGTCGTTCTGGCGCAATCCGCAGAGCGCCATTTTCACCTTCGTATTCCCCGTGCTGTTCGTGACCATTCTGGGGGCGTTGGTTGGTACCTCGGGCAAGCGCGCATCCTTCGGTGGCCTGCCGATACTGGAGTACTACATTCCGACGATCGCGGTGATGTCCGTGCTCGGCTCGTGCTACGGACAGCTGGCGGTCGCGCTCGCGGCCAGGCGGCAGAACGGCATCCTCAAGCGAGTACGGGCGACTCCGCTGCCGGCCTGGGGTTACTTCGGCGGGCTGCTCGCGCACTGCATCCTGGTCAGCTTCGTCGATGTGGCGCTGATCGTTGCGGTGGGGCGGCTGTACGGGGTGCCGCTGCCGACGAACTGGCTCGCGATCATCGGGACGCTGGCGCTCGGCGCGGCCAGCTTCTGCTCGCTGGGCGTCGCGGCCGCGTCGGTGATCTCCAACGCTGACGCTGCGCCGGCGGTGGCGCAGATCGTCATGTTCCCGCTGCTGTTCCTGTCCGGCACCTACATGCCGATCAGCTCGAAGTGGCTGACCCAGATCACCGGCTGGCTGCCGGTCCGGCCGTTCAACGAGGCACTGACCGGACCGCTCTCGCAGCATTCCGGCGTGGGCACGCACCAGCTCGAGGTGCTGGCGCTGTGGGGCGTGGTCGGCATAGCCGTAGCGGTGCGGCGGTTCCGCTGGGATCCCAGGCCGGAGTAACGGTCGTCGCTAGTGATCGGCCTCGATCCCCCCGTCTGCGGAGGCCGGGGGGATTGACGGCTGCGGAGGGGCTTGCGGGCGGTGATCAAGGCGACGGCGGCGGGGAGGACCAGGGCCCAGGTGCAGAAGGTGAGCATGATCAGGACGGCGGCGGCGCCGGGGATGGCCGCCAGGCGGGCGGCGCCGCGAAGGACTCGCAGGGCGGCGGTCATTGCGCCTAGGTAGACGGCGAGGAACAGGGTGGTCGGGGCGGCTACCAGGGCGGCCGTGCTGACCAGGTGAAGGCCGTAAGCGAGCAGCAGGACTATGCCGGTGATGGCGATGGCCGCCAGGAGCAGGCGCTTGGGTGCTCCCGGGGCGCCGCCGGGCTTGGGCTGGATGAGTTCGGCGGTCATGGCGGCGGCGCCGTTGATGTAGGCGTTGGTGGTGCCGATGGTCAGGACGATCGCGGCCACGGCGGCGGCGGTCGGACCGGCGGTGCCGATGACGTGGGCGAGCAGTCCGGCCAGCGGCACGTCGGTGGCGGCCTTCGGGCCGAGCACGCCGATCGTCGCGGTGGCGAGGGCGAGGTACAGGGCGGTAGTGACCGCCAGCGCGATCGCCACGGCGCGGGGGAGTTGCTTGGACGGGTTCGCGAAGCGGGTGGTCAGCGGGGCGACCGCCTCCCAGCCGACGAAGGAGAACATCAGCGTGGACGCGGCGCTGCCGACCGACATCCAGCCGTGCGGCGCGAACGGGGTCCAGTTGCTGATCCGCTCGGCCGAGGCCGATCCGGTGACCGCGACGACGATCACGACGGTCAGCAGGGTCACCAGCACCAGCTGGATCGAGGTGCCGGCCCGCAGGCCGCAGGCGGCCGTCCCGATGACGATCAGCAGGATCGCAGCCGCGACAGCCGCGCGGGCCGGCAGGCCGCCGCCGGTCAGGTCGGTGATGTAGCTGGCACCAATGAGGCAGACGATCGGTGCGCCGCCTATTACTCCGGCGAGGAACATCCAGCCGGTCGCCCGGCCCGCGCGGGCACCGAGGCCAGCGGTGACGTAACCCATCACTCCGCCGGCCGAGGGGACCCGCCGGCCGAGGCCGGAGAAGACGGCCGCGAACAGGCCGGACAGGGTCAGCAAGCCGAGCCAGGCGAGGATCGAAGCGGGTCCGGCTTGAGCGGCGGCCAGGCCGGGCATGAGCAGCAGGCCCGGTCCGAGGATCGCCCCGATGTAGAGGGCCGCACCCCGCGTGGTCGTCAGGTTGGCGGGTCTGGAGGTCTGGTTCGCGCTGCTGCGTGCCATGACTCAACCATCGCCGAAATCGGCTCGCACGCGATGGCAAATATTGCGCTGTAGGTACCCCTGTGTGCAATGTTGTTGCGTTAGGAGCCGAGTAAGCTAAATTTCATGTCTACGCTTGTTCCAGACAGGGTGGATCGTGCCATCGTCGCCACGCTGCAGCGTGACGGGCGGATCGCCAACGTCGATCTGGCCGACGCCATCTCGCTGTCGCCGTCGGCTTGCTTGCGCCGGGTGAAGGCACTCGAAGGCAGCGGCATCATCGCCGGGTACCGGGCCGAGGTCGACCGGGTCCAGGCCGGCCTGGGCCTGACGGTCTTCATCGGCCTGAAGGTCGAGGGGCAATCGCAGGAGACGTCGGTACGGATCGAGCAGACGCTGCTGGCGATTCCTGCGATCGTCGCCTGCTATCTGGTCTCCGGGAGCAGCGACTTTCTCGTCGAGGCGGCCGTGCCTGACCTGGCCGCCTACGAGCAGTTGCTGATCGGCCAGATCCTGGCGATCCCGAACGTCGTCCAGGCTCAGAGCACCTTTGCGATCCGGACCATCCTCAGCCGGGGCCCGCTGCCTCTTGACCACTGGCGCCGCTAGAACGTGCCGGCCAGGCCTGGGTGCCGGGTGGTCCGGGGGCGGGGATTGCGCGGCGTGGCTGCGTCGGGGCTGGGGTGGGCGGAACTGGGCTGGGGAGTTAGCCGGGGGGTGACTGGGGTCTGGTTGGCTGGACCAGAGCCTGGGCAATGCGTTTCTCCGAATGATTCTTTGACCTAGGCGCGGGCATGAGCTTGTGATGGCCACGGTGATCGCCGTCGTCGGCGCCTTGCTGGCGGCGTTCTGCTTCGCGCTCGGTTCGGTCGTGCAGCAGGGCGTCGCGCGGCAGTCGGGCACCGGCATCCTGCGGTTTCGCTTGCTGCTTGGGCTGATCCGGCAGCCGCGTTGGGCGATCGGGGTGGCGCTGGCGGCGGGATCGTTCGCCGTGCAGGGCGTGGCGCTCGCGTTCGGGCCGCTGACGCTGGTGCAGCCGCTGGCCGCCACCGATGTGCTGTTTGCGCTGCCGCTGATCGCGCGCCGCAACCAGCGGCGGCTCACCCGGTCGGACGCGGCGGGCGCGTTGCTGGTGACCGCCGGGATCGTGGTGTTCCTGACGGTCTCGCCGCCGGCCGCCGGCCTCAGCTCGCCCAGCCTCACCGACTGGCTGCCCACGATCGTCGCGGTCGCGGTGGTGACGGGCGGATCGGCCGTGGCCGCGTTCCGGGTCGGCGGGTACGCCAGGGTGATCTGGCTGGCGGCGGCGTCGGGCTGCCTGTACGGGTTGCTGGACGCGCTGACCAAGGGTTCGGTCGACCTCGCTGCCTCCCAGGGGCTGGGCGTGCTCACGACCTGGGAGCCCTACGCGCTGGCGGCGACCGCTGTGGTGGGGACGCTGTTCGGGCAGAGCGCGTTCCGGGCCGGGCCGCTGTCGCTTAGCTTGCCGGTCATTGACACCGTGGAACCGGTGACCGCGGTGGTCATTGGTGCCACGGTGTTCGGCGAGCGGCTGGCGTCCTCGCCTGCGCTGCAAGCGGTGCAGCTGGCGGGCGGGCTGGTCGCCATCGTGGGGATCTTCGTGATGAGCCGCTCCTCGGTGGTGCGCACCGAGACCGTCACCCAGGAGCAGTCAGTCGCGGAACGGCGGGATGCGACCGCCCGCGTCGGATAGGTCCGCGATCGGATCCTCGGAGACGATCAGGTCGCCAGACGTGCCGGCTCGGCCCGCGACGAGTTGCTTGCGGCTGGGGCTGGCGCTGGTCAGGGCCCGGCGCTGGGTCTGGGCCAGGGCGCGGCTCGGGGCGGGCGCGGGCTGACGCCGCTCGCGTGGTGGCTCGGCCGGGCGGGCAGGGACCAGGCGAAGGGCCAGCTCAGGGCACATCTGGACGGCCTGGCGGGCCTCGCGTTCGAGCCAGGGCGGCACCGGCATGTCGAGAAGGACCGGGTAGCCCTGCTCGTCTAGCTGCATCAACTCGGGCACGATGCGCCCGCACAGGCCGTGGCCGCGGCACCTGGTCCAGTCCAGGCTCAGCTGGAGCTCGCCGTTGGCGGCCGGGACCGGCAATTCATTGCGAACCGGCCGACTGCATCCGCCGCGGAACACGTGCGCCGCGATGTCGTCGGTGAAGACGTTCAGCGCGGACTGGACGAACCGGAATACCCCGTCCGGGTGCGCGCACGCGCCCCGGCCGCGCACGGCGGCGGCCGTTCGACGAGCGGCGTCCAGCGCCTCGATTCCGGCCGAGCCGTCGGCCACCGCGGTGAGCGAACGCGCGATGCCCGGCAGGCCGAGCTTGCACGGTCCGCACTGGCCGGAGGACTCACCGGCCAGGTAGGTGGCGATCCGGGCGACCTCGCCGATCGGGCAGGTAGTGGGTCCGAGGGGCAGTACGATGCCGGCACCGAGTGCGCCGCCGGCGGCTTCGAGCCCGGCCCGGCTTACCGGCACGTCGTAGGCGATCGCGGTCGGCAGCCACATGCCGTGGTAACCGCCGACCAGGACGCCATCGCCCGGATTGGCCGAGCACAGGTCGAGGACATAGCCGAGCGGCAGGCCGGACGGCACCTCGACCACCGCGTGCCTGGCCGCTCCGCCGCCGACAGTCAGCAGGGTGGTGCCGGGCTCGTCCGGAGTGCCCGCGCTGGCGTAACCCTCCGGGCCGAGCATCGCGAGCACGGCGAGCTGGGCGAATGTCTCGGCGTTGCTGAGCAGAGTAGGCAGGCCGCGAACGCCGCTGTCACTGGCCCTGACCTTGCGTCCGGGCGGAAGGGCGGGCTTGCCGTTGACCGCGTTGACCAGCGCGCCGCCTTCGCCGCTGACGAACCGGTCCGGCACTCGGATGACCTGTACGAAGGGCCGCAGCTTCGGGGTGGACCTGATGGCTGCGCTGACGGAGGCCTCGACGTTGCGGTCGGTGACCGCGATCACGATCTCGGCGGTGCGCAGCGCTCTCGCGGCGATCATGGCTCCGCCGAGCACCAGGAACGGGGTGCGCAGCAGGAGCAGGCGGTCCTTGGCGCTGCCTGGCTCGCCCTCGGTCGCGTTGACCAGGATCACCGGCTTGCGGCCGCGTTCGCGGGCCGACCGGACGACGGCCGCGAGCTTGCGAGCGACCGGGAACGCGGCGCCGCCCCGGCCGCGCAGGTCGACCTGCTCGGCCATCTCGATCAGTTCGGCCGATGTGCAACGCGGCAGCTTGCCGAAGACCGACTGGAAGGCGCGCGCGTCGATCCTGGTCAGCCGGTCGAGTCCGGCGGTCAGCCGGGGCTGGCCAATGCAGAGCGCCTGGGGGGCGTTGATCACCGCCACGGCGGGTACTCATCGTCGGGCGCGGTGGGCAGGGGGCGGGCCGCCGTCCGGCGATATGGCGGCAGGGCGCCTCCGGCCGAGCGCTGAGCGTCCAGCACGATCCCGGCCTGCAGGTGCGCGGTGGAGGCCGCCAGCCGGTCGGGCACCGGCATCGGCTGGTAGTGCCCCCGGCCTCTGTGTCCGGCCATGGCCCTGACGGCCAGCGCGATCACGACGGCCGCGAAGCACGCGCCGTAGCTCCAGTCGACGTACGGCTTGGCCGTGCGGCCACCCAGAAGTCCGTGAAGGATTGAGAGAAGCCAGGCCAGGTAAGCGGTGAGGTGAATCGCTCGCCAAGTTTGCGGCCGTCCGGTGAACCGGCCGCGCCAGATGCTCGTTACCACGATCAGGAGCATCAGGTCCGAGGCCAGCGTGCCTAGACCGATAAAAAAGGTCCGGTCGTGAGCCAGGAACGGTACGACCGCGTCAGTCACCGCGGTACGGCGCGCGATGGTTTCGAGTGCGATGTGAGTGATCAGCGCGGCCAGTGCGGCCAGGGACAGGATCCGGTGCGCGGCCTGGCCGACGACCCGGCTTGTCGGCGTCATCACCATCCGGTCGGTGACGGCGAGTCCCATCACCACGGCCGCGGTCAGGGCTAGCAGCGCGAACACGCCGGCGTAGTAGAGCAGGAACGCCTGCACGGCGCTGGCGATCTCCCGGCCCTGCGCCGTGAGGGCCACCGTCAGTGCCATGATGGTCGCGGATGCGGTGATCAGCGCCCAGCCCAGCAACGCAGGCGTCGGCCGACCGGGCTTGGGGCTCGGACCTGGCCGCTTGCGCCTGGCTGACAACGAATGCCTCCCTGATTCCCTGAGGAAATAACGTTGCGAACCCCTCGATTGCGGTGAAATGCTAGCGCAGCCCATCTCGGGGGAGTGGTGAAACGGCAAAGGTGCGGTAACGGGCAGAAGGGCCCAGGCGCGGGCCCCGGCGTCTTGACTTCAGAACTTCAGAAGGACTTCAGAGGGAAACAGGCGATGGAAAGAACGGTCCGCACCCCCGATGGCCGGACGCTGGCCGTCGAAGACACCGGTGATCCGGGCGGCCGCCCGGTCCTGGTGCACATGGGCACTCCGAACTCCAGGCTGTTGTTCGGCCCGCACGTCACCGACGCGATCGAGCGGGGCATCCGGCTGATCTGCTACGACCGGCCGGGCTACGGCGGTTCGAGCCCGCATCCCGGGCGGACGGTCGCCGACTGCGCCGCCGACGTGCGGGCAATCTGCGCGACGCTCGGGATCGACCGGCTGGCGATGTGGGGTATCTCAGGCGGCGGGCCGCACGTGCTGGCGTGCGCGGCGTTGCTGCCGGACCTGGTCGTGGCGGCGGCCTCGCTGGCCTCGCCCGCTCCGATGGAGGCTGAGGGCCTGGACTGGTTCGACGGCATGGGTGAGCTCAATGTCGAGGACGTCCAGTTGACCAAGGCGGATCCGGAGGCGGCGCGGGCCAAGACCGAAACGGACCGGCTGGAAATACTCGAGACGTCGGCGGAAGACCTGGCCGCCAGCTTGCAGTCGGTGCTCACGCCGGTTGACGCGGCGGCGCTGTCCGGAGAGGTAGCCGAGTACCTGACGCGGGCGAACCGGGCGGGGCTGGCTCCTGGCATCGAGGGCTGGTGGGAGGACGCCATCGCGATGGATACCAGCGACTGGGGTTTCGACCTGCGGAGTATCTCCATCCCACTGCTGCTCATGCACGGCCGGCACGACCGGTTCGTGCCGTTCGCCCACGGCGAGTGGCTGGCGGGTCAGATCCCGGGCGTCGAGGCGAGGCTGCTCGACCATGACGGTCACCTAACCCTGCCGAAGAACCGGATCGGCGAGGTCCACGCCTGGCTGCTCGCCCACCTGGAGCGCTAGCGCTCAGCCGCATCCGACCAGGCCAGCGCCGCGTCCGGCCGTCACGGCTAAGCTTCGGAATCTGGACTGGCGGGGGACGATAGTGCCTGGGGAGATGACCAGATGGCAGTCGATCTTGCTGAGAAGCTGCGGGCGATCTGCCTGGCCCTGCCCGAGGTGAGCGAGCGGCCCAGTCATGGCGCGCCGACCTGGTTCATCCGCGACAAGAAGTCCTTCGTCACGCTGTGGGCCGACGGCCATCACGACAATGGGTTCCCGCATCTGTGGTGCGCGAGCGCGCCGGGAGCACAGCAAGAGCTGGTCGCGGCCGAGCCGGATAAGTTCTTCCGGCCGCCCTACGTCGGCGGCCGAGGCTGGATCGGCATGCGCCTCGACGGCGACCTGGACTGGGCCGAGATCGCCGAACTCTGCCAGGACGCCTACCGCGTCATCGCCCCAGCCCGCCTAGTCGCCCAACTCGACGACTAACTGGCGATCTGGCCCGCCGCTCGGTCCAAGTTGATCTTGGTTGGCGTTGCTGGCGGTCCCCAGCCTGAGGGCAGCGCACCGGTTCGAGGGCTAGGCCATGGGGGCGGTTAGTTCTAGCTGGATGCCGTCGGGGTCTTCGAATGACAAGACCTCGATGCCGAAGGACGGCAGGCTGGTGATCTCACCGTGGGTCACGCCGCGTTCGTCGAAGAGCTGAACGGCGCGCTCGAGTTCGGCGTGGCTAGCGACGCCGAAGCTGAGGTGATCCAGGCCCACTCGGTTTGGCCCGAACCGGTCGTCCGCTGGCGCCATCGGCCGCAGGCCCATCAGCAGGTTGCCGCGGATCATCACGCAGCCGCCGAACAAGATCTTGAACACCTCGGCCGCTGACGGATCATCCGCCGGCGGCGAGCTCACCGCGACCTCGAAGCCAAGCAGGCTCGTGTAGAACTCGCTGCTCCGGTCCACGTCGGTGACCGTCAGCCGCAGGTGGTGGATGTCACCCGCCGGAATCTGCTCAGGCAAGAAACGCTCTCCTCGCTACCGACCCGCTACCAGCGGCGGGGTTTGTGGGTGGGGATGTGGGCGCGCAGTTCGCGGAACTGGACCGGGCCGTCGCCGGCCTTGCGGACCTGGGACTTCCAGTGGTGGCCGCGCGGGTACTCGTC
>DATNFM010000114.1:0-4218 GCA_035606435.1 Streptosporangiaceae bacterium
CGACCGCGCCGGCATCGTGCAGCTGGTGCTCGACCCCGACCAGGGCCAGGCCCACGCCGCCGCGCACGATCTCCGCAACGAGTACGTCGTGCAGGCCGAGGGCGTGGTCACCCCGCGATCGGCCGAGACCGTCAACCCGAAACTGCCGACCGGCGAGGTCGAGATCCGGGTCGACCGGCTGGAGGTGCTGTCGGCGGCGTCGGTGCTGCCGTTCCAGCTGGACGAGGAGAACGTGGACGAGACGCTGCGGCTGCACCATCGCTACCTCGACCTGCGCCGCGACGTGATGCGCCACAACCTGTGGACGCGCTTCCGGCTCACCCAGATCATCCGCCGGCACATGGAGGACAACGAGTTCTGGGAGCTGGAGACGCCGATCCTCTACAAGTCAACGCCGGAGGGAGCCAAGGAGTTCCTGGTGCCGACCTCGAGCCGGCCGGGCCAGTTCTACGCGCTGCCGCAGTCGCCGCAGACGTTCAAGCAGTTGTACGCCATCGCCGGCTACGAGCGCTACTACCAGATCGCCCGCTGCTTCAGGGACGAGGCCACGCGCGCCGATCGCACGCAGGAGTTCACGCAGCTGGACATCGAGATGGCGTTCCTCGACCCCGAGGAGCTGTTCGGCCTGATGGAGGCCCTGTTCGTGCGCATCTGGAGCGAGCTGCTGGGCGCGGAGGTGGCCGCGCCGTTCCGCCGCATGACCTGGGACGAGGCCGCCCTCCGCTACGGCACCGACAAGCCCGACCTGCGGTTCGGTGCCGAGATCTCGGACGTGACCGACCTGCTGGCAGCCACCGAGTTCAAGGCGTTCCGGGGCGTCGTGGACGGCGGCGGGGTCGTCCGGGGCCTGGCCGTGCCCGGCGCCATGGAGTTCTCGCGCAAGGACTTCGACGACCTGGTCGAGTTCGCCAAGGGCTGGGGCGGCAAGGGCGTCGCCTGGCTGCAGCTGCAGGCCGGTGGCGAGATCCGCTCCCCGATCGCGAAATTCCTCTCACCGGACGAGCTGGCCGCCATCATCGAGCGCTGCGGCGCGGCCGAGGGCGACACCATCTTCCTGGTGGCCGACGCGGAGGAGGCGGCGGTGCGGGTGCTGGGCCCGCTGCGCCTGCACCTGGGCGAACGGCTGGGCCTGATCTCCGGCGGCTGGCAGTTCGTGTGGGTGACCGGTTTCCCGATGTTCGAGTGGCTGCCCGACGAGGGCCGCTGGAAGGCCTCCCACAACCCGTTCTCGGCGCCGGCGCCCGGCTCGGAGCGGTTCTGGGAGGATCCCGCCGCGGCCCGTTCCTACCAGTACGACCTGGTGCTGAACGGCAATGAGATCGGCGGCGGCTCGATCCGCAACCACCGCCCGGAGACCCAGAGCAAGGTGTTCGAGCTGCTGGGCATCTCGGCCGAGCGGGCCGAGCAGAACTTCTCGTTCCTGCTGCGGGCGCTGGCCATGGGCGCTCCGCCCCACGGCGGCATCGCCTTTGGCCTCGACCGCCTGGCGATGCTGGTGGCCGCCGTCGACTCGCTGCGCGAGGTGATCGCGTTCCCCAAGGCGCAGGGCGGGGTCGATCCGCTGACCGGCTCACCGAGCCTCGCGACACCGGCCGCGCTGGCCGAACTGGGGCTGCGGCTGGCAAATCCGCCCGCCTGAGCGACTGAGCAGGTTTGGAGAAGAGCCACCGGATGGCCTCTGCTACGGTGCGACCTCGACGACCTCCGGGGAGGCCACGGTGACACACAATCCCACGACGCCGGACGGTCCGGCGAACGAGCAGATCCGTCTCGCACACAGTGGTGGACTGGCCCATTGGGCCCGCAGCTGCGCAAGCCATCCGTGGCGCGTGGTCGGGGGTTGGCTGGGCGCCGTCGCGCTGCTGATCGTCCTCAACATCGCGTTCCACGGGACGCTGGTGAACGAATTCAAGGTGCCCGGCACCGACTTCCAGAAGGCGACCGACCTGATCGACGCCAAGTTCGGGGCGCAGAAGGGCGCGCCCCTGCGCGTTGTAATCGCGGCCCCTGCTGGACAGACCCTGCAGACCCCGGAGCGGCAGGCCGCCGTTTCCAAGATGCTCGAGCAGGCCACCGCTGGGGTGCGCAAGCTGGACGAGAACCAGAAGGACGTGGGTGCGATCGCCGACCCGCTCGCGCCGAACTCGACGCAGCTCTCCAACAGCGGCCGTGTCGCCTACTTCGACGCGCAGTTCGATCGCACCGGATTCGAGTTGCCGCGCAGCGACATCGTCAGCCTCGAAGACCAGCTGAAGGCCACGGGTCAGGCCGCCGGTCTGGAGGTCGCGTTTACGGGCGATGCCGAGAGCCCCCCGCCCGAGGACTTCCTCAGCATCGTGCTGGGGCTGACGGCCGGCTTCATCATCCTGCTGGTGCTGTTCCGGGCGCTGGTGCCCACGCTGATCCCGCTGCTGTTTGCCATCGCCGCCGTGATGACGGCCTTCCTCCTGCTCTACCTGCTGGCCCGGTTCACGAACTTCAACACGATCGTGACGCTGCTGGTGCCGATGATCGGCCTCGGGGTCGGCATCGACTACACGCTGTTCATCGTGACCAGGTTCAGGCAGATGCTGCACGACGGACTCACCCCGAAGGATGCGGCGGCAGCAGCCGGCGCCACCGCCGGGCGAGCCGTGATCTTCGCCGGTGTGACCGTGGCCATCTCGGTCACCGGGCTGGCGCTGATCGGCATCGACTTCATCACCAAGCTCGGCATCGGCAGCGCCCTGGGCGTGCTGACGGCGGTGCTGCTGGCGAACTCGTTGCTGCCGGCCGTGCTGGCTCTGCTCGGCCACAAGATCGATCGCGGGCGGCTGGGCATGAAGCCCTCTGACGAATCCCGCGAGGGTCGCCTGCGCACCCCCGTCGCCCGCTGGGGCCGGTTCGTGACCAGCAACGCCAAGATCGTGCTGCCGGTGGTGCTGGTGGTGCTCTTCGCCCTGGCGTCGCCTGTGCTGAAGGTGCGACTGGGCCTGGCCGATGCCGGCACGGCCCCGAAGGGGGAGACCATACGCACGGCCTATGACCTGTTGTCCGGTCCCGGCGGCTTCGGACCCGGGTTCACCTCGCCGATCCCGGTGGTGGTAGACCTGCAGTCCGATCACCAGGCGGCGGCGCAGATCCAGCAGGCCATGGAGCAGGTGCCCGGGATCGCGCAGGTGGAGAAGCCGATCTACAACGCGAAGACGCCCGACCTGGCCACCGTGGCGATCGTGAACGCCTACTCCAAGTACTCGCCGCAGGACGTGAAGACCGACGACATCGTCTCGACACTGCGCGACACCACGATCCCGCAGACGCTCGAGGGGTCGGCCGCGCATGCCTACGTGTCAGGCCAGAACGCGGCCTTCACCGACATCGGCAACAAGATCCTCAGCAACGCGCCGTGGTTCCTGCTGTACGTGATCGGCGTGACCTTCCTGGTGCTGACGATGGCCTTCCGATCGATCGTGATCGCGGTCAAGGCCGCGTTGACGACCCTGCTCTCGGCGCTGGTGGGCTTCGGCATGCTGACGCTGATCGTGCAGCTCGGGCACGGCATGGGCTTCGTCGGCCTCGACCGCACCGGCCCGATCGAGAGCTTCGTGCCTCCCATCGCCTTTGCCATCCTGTTCGGCCTCTCGACCGACTACGAGGTGTTCCTGATGAGCCGGGTGCGCGAGGATCACATCCACCATCGCACGACTTTCGAGGCCGTGCGAGAGGGCGTGGCGGGCGTCGGGCGCGTGATCGTGGCGGCATCGCTGATCATGTCGACGGTGTTCTTCGCGTTCCTGCTGAACCCCGACAGGGTGTCGAAGGAGTTCGCGTTGCTGCTCGGCATCGCGATTCTGACCGACGCGCTGCTGATCCGGTTGACGATGGTGCCGGCATTGCTGACACTGCTCGGCGAACGGTCCTGGTACATGCCGGCCTGGCTGGACAGGATCCTTCCCAACCTCACGATCGAGCCACCAGCCGAACGAGAGTCGGCCGGGACGCCAACGCCCCCGGTCGAGGTCGGGGCGGGCTAGATGATTGATTCCACGTCCCCGCGCGCCTGACCGTCTGTACTGCTGGTGGTGTGCGTGTGGCTGCGGTGCTGCGGTCGGGAACCGGCGCATCGCGGCGTCCTCGGTCGGGCCGATATTCCCGATATCGGCCCTCCCTCGATCCTTGCGCTGCTTGCTTACCGACCGCTCAGGACATCACGGCGACGTGGAATCAATCATCCAGTCA
>DATNFM010000115.1:0-2641 GCA_035606435.1 Streptosporangiaceae bacterium
GCGCCGCCGGTGATCAAGGCGACCTGGCCGGTCAGGCTACCGAACGAACTGGGCATCTCGTTCCCCTCATCACAGGGCGCGCGCGATGATTTCCTTCATGATTTCGTTGGCGCCGCCGTAGATTTTCTGCACGCGGGAGTCGGCGTACATGCGGGCGATGGGGTATTCCTCCATGTAGCCGTATCCGCCGAACAACTGGACGCACTCGTCGAGGACCTGGCACTGCACGTCGGTCAGCCACCACTTGGCCATGGCCGCGGTCGCGTTGTCGAGCCGGCCCTGCGCGTGCGCGCTGACGCAGTGATCGACGAAGAGGCGGGCCGCCCGGGCCAGCGTCGCGCACTCGGCCAGCACGAACCGGGTGTTCTGCTGGTCGTATAGCGGTGCGCCGAAGACCTTGCGCTCCTTCGTGTACGCCAGCGTCAGCTGCACCGCCTTTTCCGTCTGGGCCACGGCATTGACGGCCAGGATCAGCCGCTCCTGGGGCATCTGATTCATCAGCGCCGGGAAACCGGAGCCCTCTGCTCCGATGCGGTTCGCGACCGGCACCCGGCAGCCGTCGAAGAACAGCTCCGAGGTATCGGCGGCGTGCTGCCCGATCTTGCGCAGCGGAGCTCCGCGCACCAAGCCCTCGGCCTGATCCGCCTCGACCGCGATCAGCGTGATCGCCCTGGGGTCGGCGCCGGGGTCCTGCGGATTCTCCAGCTTGACCGCGACGATGATCAGGTCCGCGGTCTGGCCGTTGGTGATGAAGGTCTTCGTGGCGTCGATGACGTACTCGTCCCCATCGCGGCGCGCGCGGCCGGACATCGCCCGTACGTCGCTCCCGGCCCCCGGCTCGGTCATGGCGATCGCGCCGATGACGGTGCCCTCGACCATCGACGGCAGCCAGCGCTGGCATTGCTCCTTGCTGCCGTACCTGAGGATGTAGTCGGTGACGACCCCGCTGTGGACATTGTTGCCCCAGCCTTTCTCCAGGACGCGCGACTGCTCCTCGGTGATGGCCACCTGATGCAGGATGTTGCCGCCCGGGCCGCCGTACTCCTCCGGGACCGTCGGGCAGAGCAGGCCGATCTTGCCCGCCTTCACCCAGAACTCCCGGTCGACAAACCTCTGCTCGGACCACTTGGCCATCTGCGGCGCGGCTTCCCGCTCGAAGAACTCCCGCGCCACATCCCGCAGCGCCTGCAGTTCACCGGTCATCCACGCCGAGACGTACTCAGTCGCCATGCGTGACCTCCGCGCACCCTTCCCGATCCGGGCAAGCTCGTTCTATAATAACTACCGTAGTAGTTACTATACATCTGACCGGGCTGGACCGGAAGCGGAGGATCGCGGTGGCAGCAGATGTGGCAGCAGATGAGGTGCTGGCGGGTATCAAGGTCGTCGACCTGTCTGAACAGGTACCCGGGCCGTATGCCACCCGCCTGCTGGCCGGTCTCGGCGCGGATGTCATCAAGGTGGAACGGCCCGATGCCGGTGACCGGCTGCGCCAGCGCCCGGTCATGTTCGCCGCCGAGAACCGCGGCAAGCGGGATCTGTCGATCGACCTGAAATCGGCCCACGGCCGTGCCGCGTTGCTGCGCCTGATCGCCGTGGCCGATGTGCTGGTGGAAACGTACCGGCCTGGTGTCATGGATCGCCTGGGCCTCGGCTTCGACGCGCTGCTCGACGTGAACCCCCGGATCATCTACCTGTCGATCTCGGGGTACGGCGCCTCGGGCCCGTACCGGGACCTTCCCGGGCACGACTTCCAGTACCTGTCCTTCGCCGGGGCCATCCCGCCGCCGAAGTCGTACTTCGCCGCCGATTACGTGCCGACGACGCTGCCCGCGGCTGACATGGGCGCGTCGCTGTATTCGGTGCTGGCGGTCGTCCTGGCCTTGCACGAGAAACTGGCCCGGCCGGCCGGCTTCGCCGGGCGGCACCTCGACGTCGCGATATCGGACTGCACCCTGGCGCTGATGGAACCGCGCATCGCCGAAGCGCTGAGCGAGCAGGCCAGTGCCGATGCTCTCGTCCGGCCCGGCTATGGCGTCTACCGGACCGCGGACGAGCGGTACGTGACCATCGGCGCCCTCGAGGATCACTTCTGGGAGCGCCTCGTACGGGCGCTGGAACTACCCGAGCTGACCGGCGGGGAATTCGCCCGCTATCAGCAGCGCCGACGCCACATCGGCCAGATCGAGGGCTTGCTGCGCGACCGCATCGGCAGCTACCACCGCGAGGCGCTGATCGAGCTGCTCGTCCGCCATGACGTCCCGGTAGCCCCGGTGAACGACCTGCACGAGCCGGTGCGCGACCCGCACTTCCGGGCCCGGGGCATGATCTACGACGTGCCTGACGAGAGGCGGCCGCGCGTGGCCGAGTGGCCGCCGGTGTTCGACGCGTTCGCCTCACGCGCGCGGCTGACCCCGGCCCCGCGGATCGGCCAGCACAGTCGCGAGGTCCTGGCCGAGTATGGCCTGGACGCCGCCCATGTCGACGCGCTCATCGAGGCCGGAGTGGTCCGGCAGGATACGGCCAGCTCGTGAGCGGCCAGGTGCGGGTGGAGACCGCGGACAGCGTTGCCGCCGTCACGCTCGACCGGCCGCCGGTGAACGCGCTGTCGTCGGGTTTCTACGCCGAGCTCAGCGCCGTC
>DATNFM010000116.1:0-22699 GCA_035606435.1 Streptosporangiaceae bacterium
CCGCGACTCCGGGCGGCACGACTCCGGGCGGCGCGACTCCGGGCGGCACGACTCCGGGCGCCATGACTCCGGGCGCCACGATGGCGACGGCAGCGAAGTCGGGCAGTCGGCGGTCGCCAGGGCAGAACAGCGGCCGAGGCAGTCGCGTCCGCTGCGCGTATCGGCGGAGAAGATTGACTCGCTCCTGAACCTCGTCGGCGAGGTCGTGCAGGATCGTCGGGCGCTGGCGCACGCCCTCGGTGATCTGGCCGCACCCCAGGAGATCGTCGACGTGCTGGCGGGCGGTGACCGCACGCTGGACCAGCTGAAAGATGTCTCCATTCACATGCGGACCCTGCCGCTGAGCGTCATCGCCGGGCCGCTGCCCCGTACCGTCCGCGACATGGCCAGGCAGGCGGGCAAGGATGTCGAGCTGACCATCACCGGATCGGACACCGAGCTCGACCGGTTGATCCTGGAGAGCCTGCCTGAGCCGCTGACGCACCTGCTGAGAAATGCCGTCAGCCACGGCATCGAGACGCCGCGGACCCGGCTGGCAACCGGAAAGTCGGCGCGGGGCCGGATCGAGTTGCGGGCCGAACCACGCGGCAGCCAGGTCGAGATCGCGGTGAGCGACGACGGGCAAGGAGTCAGCGAGCAGGTCCTGGCCGAGGCGAGGCGGGAGGGATCGCTCGCCGAGGTGCTGGGCCGGGCCGGGTACAGCACGGCCGGTGAGGTGACCGGCCTGGCGGGCCGCGGCGTCGGCATGAACGCAATCAAGACCTACGTCGAATCGCTCGGCGGCAGCCTCGAGATTCGCAGCACCCCGGGCCTGGGCACCGAGGTCATCTTGCTGCTGCCCCTTGCCATGGCCTTGCTCGAAGTCTTGCTGTTCGAAAGGGACGCCGCCGTCTTCGGGGTGCCGCTCGCCGCGGTGGAGGAAGTCCTTCCTGGTCAGCCGGACCACGCGCTCGGCGGCAGGCCGTGCGTGGAGGTCCGTGGCCGCGTGATTCCCGTCACCGACTTCGCCGCCGCCATCGGCGCGACGGCGCGGCCGCTGGCCGAGAATGCTCCCGCGCTGCTCATCTCGGCTGGCGGCAGCCGCGCGATCGTCAGCTGCGACGCGCTCATCGGCCAGCAGGAAGTCGTCGTAAAACCGCTCGGCCCGCTGCTGGCGGGCATCGGCGGCTATCTGGGCGCCGCGATCCTCGGCGACGGGAGGATCGCGCTGCTCGTCGAACCGTCGTTCGCCGCCAGGCGGCAGCGGCAGCAGGGCCCGACCGCGGTCACTCAGACCGCCAGCGAACCGGACGCCGCGTCGAAGATCCTGGTCGCCGAGGACTCCTTCACCGTCCGCGAGCTTCAGCGGACCATACTCCAGGCCGCCGGATACCAGGTCGTCACGGCGCGCGACGGCCGGGAGGCGCTGCAGGCACTGCGCCGCGACGCCGACATCGCTTTGGTAGTGACCGATCTGGAGATGCCAGAACTGGACGGGCTCGAACTGACCAAGTCGATCAGGGCCGACCCCGCGCGGTCATCTCTGCCGGTCGTGATCGTGACCTCGCACGCCTCGCAGGAAGATCGGCGCCTGGGGATCGACGCCGGCGCTGACGCTTACATGTCGAAGCACAGTTTCGACCAGCACGAACTGCTGGCTACCGTCGAGCGCCTGGTCGGCCGGCGGTCGCCGTGACCAAGCCTGCCGTGACCAAGCCTGCCGTGACCAAGCCTGCCGTAACCAAGCCTGCCGTAACCAAACCCAAGGCGGCTGCCACCAAGGCACTGGTCTGCGAGGACTCGCCGACGTACGCCGCGGCCCTGCGGCGGGTGCTCGAGCACGACCATGACATTACGGTCGCCGCCACGTGCGATACCGCCGAGGACGCGATCGCAGCCCTGCCCCGGATAGCGCCTGACCTCGTCACCATGGACCTCGAACTGCCAGGCATGGACGGGCTCCGGGCGGTCGAGGAGATCATGAGCGCGCATCCGCTGCCGATCCTCATGCTGCTGTCGACCGGGGGCGACCGGCGCGACCAGGCCGCCGCCGCGCTCGCCGCTGGCGCGCTCGACGCCATCGCGAAGGCCGACCTTGACCTCAGCGATCCGGCCGGCGCGGCTGGCGCCGCCCTCCGGCAGCGCGTGCGGCTGCTGAGCCGCGCCCGGGTGCTGCGTCACCCGCGAGCCAGGCTCCGTTCCGACCCCTCGGGCGAGGTCACCGCCCGCCCGGCGGCGGTCATCGGCGTATGCGCATCGACCGGGGGTCCCCATGTGCTGGCCGGTCTTCTCCAGGCGCTGCCGGCCGGCTACCCGATTCCGTTGCTGGTCGTCCAGCACCTGACGTCCGGATTCAGCGCCGAGCTCGCGCGGTGGCTCGGGCGCACCGTGCGCCTGCCGGTCCGGGTCGTCACCGACGGCGAGTGGCTCGCGCCGGGCGCCTGGATCGCGCCCGACGGCGCCCAGCTGACCGTGCGGGCCGACGGCCGGCTGAGACTCGACCGGGGCGAGCCGGAAGGACCCTACCGGCCTTCGGCCGACGTCCTGTTCGCCAGCATCGCGGCGGCAGCGGGGCGGTCTGGCGTTGCCGTCGTGCTCACCGGCATGGGCGCCGACGGAGCGGTCGGCGCGGCGGCGGTGCGGCAACGCGGCGGATTGGTGATCGCCCAGGATGAGGCGTCGTCGGCGATCTACGGCATGCCGAAGGCCGCCGCTGAGGCCGGCGCGCACGCGGTGCTGCCCCCGGATCAGATCGCGGACCGGTTGCGCCGGCTGCGGCCTTCACCGCTAGGTGAACCTCGATGAGCGAGGAGCTCGCCGCTGTCGCTGACCTCGTCCGGCGGGAGACCGGGATCACGATCTCGCATTCGAGGCAGGCCGCGCTTCAGGGCGCGATCGAGCGGGCCGCGCCAGGGCTCGGTGCCGGCGGCTTCGCCCGGGTGGCGAAGGAGCCTGGCCGGCACCGCGACCTGGTTGACCGGCTGATCGACGAGGTGACCGTCCAGGAGACCGCGTTCTTGCGTGACGGCGACCAGCTGGACCTGATCGCCTGGCACAGCCTGGCGTCAGGGGCCCAGCAATCGCGGTCGGGCCCGGTGCGGGTCTGGAGCGCTGCCTGCGCGAGCGGTGAGGAGGCCTACACGCTCGCGCTGCTCGCGACCGAAGCCTTCGCGCCCGCTCCGGCGCCGGTCGAGATCCTGGGTACCGATGTCTCCAGGTCCGCCCTGGCCGCGGCCGAGGCCGGCCGGTACCGGGAACGGTCGGTTCGCGCGCTCGGCCCCGAGTCGCGCCAGCGTTACTTCGACCTGAAGCCGGACGGGAGCTATGTCGTCACCGGCGAACTGCGCCGCCTGGTTCGCTTCCGCCGGCACAACCTGGTCCGCGACCCGGTGCCGCCGCTCGGGGAAGACAGCTTCGACGTGGTCGTCTGCCGGAACGTGCTGATCTACTTCGCCGCGCCCATCGCCGGATCGGTAGCCGGCAAGCTGGAGCGATCGCTCAGCCAGAACGGCATCATCGTGCTCGGCGCGGCCGACGCCCTGACCCGCGCCGGGGGTGCGCCAAGGCCCAGGGCAGAACAGGCCGCCCGGCGTGTGCCGGAACCTAAGTTCGCCGCCGCTCAGCCTCCCGGCCCGCCGCCTTCGCGCGCCGAACGGCTGACCGCCGCCGTCCGCGCCGCCGACCTAGGCGACCGTAATGCCGCTCTCGACCAGGTCATGACCCTGATCGGCCAGGATCCGCTCGACGCCGAGGCTCAGTTCATCCATGGCCTCGTCGCCTTGGAGGCCGGCGAGCCGGGCGTAGCCGCGGCCGCGCTGCGCCGCGCGCTCTACGCGGACTCCCGGTTCGCGGTCGCCGCCTTCGCCCTCGGCCGCGCCTACGACGCGCTGTCGGACTTCGCGGCCGCCAGGCGGGCGTACGAGCAGGCCCTGCGCACCCTGGACCCGGACGACGACCGGCACGAGCTATTGCTTCAGCAAATCCAGGTGAACGACATCGCCGCGGCATGCCGCATACGGCTCGGAGGTGCAGTGTGAAGATCCTGATCGCGGAGGACTCCTCGACGGTTCGGAGGCTGATCGCGGCGCGCCTGGCCGCCGACGGCTACGAGGTGCTCGAGGCCGCCGACGGCGAGCAAGCGCTGGCCGCGGTCCGGGCCGAGCACCCGGACCTGCTGGTGCTCGACAAGGTCATGCCCAAGCTCGACGGGTTCGAGGTGGTCCGCGAACTGCGCGCGGATCCGGACACCCGCGCGGTACCGATCGTCATGCTCACCGAACGCACGACCGAGCAGGATGTGCTGGGAGGGCTGGACCTCGGGGTGGATGAGTACATGCCGAAGCCGTTCAGCCCGCACGAGCTATCCGCCCGGGTACGTCGCACCCTGCAGCGCGCCGCGCCATGATCGGTGACCTCGGCGACGCGGTGCTGGCGCTGGCAGCGCTGGAATGCGTGCTTCTCGTCGTCATCGTCGCGCTGCGGGTGCACTTGCGGCGCAACCAGCGCCGCGTCGACCAGCTCCGTCCCTGCGCCGAGCTGGCCATCGCCAGCTACCTTGCCGCCGACGCCAGCGTCGGGCCGGAAACACGCCCGGCGCAGCGGGCGATCTGGCGAGATGTCGCGCTGGAGGCGATGACCGACCTGCGCGGCAGCGAGCGGGCGGCGCTGGCGCACCTGCTGGATGATCTCGGCTACGTCAGCGAGGCCGCCAGCGAGCTGGGCTCACGGCGCCGGGCCGTCCGCCGCCGGGGCGCGGAGACGCTGGCCGCCGTCGCTAACCAGCGCTCGCTCCAGGCGCTCGCGACCGGCCTGCACGACCGGGACGTCCAGGTCAGGATGACGTGTGCGCGGGCGCTGGCCCAGGCGAGCGGAACCGAGACGCTGCCCGAGATCCTCGCGGCGGTGATGCGCGACGTCGACGCGGCCCCTGGCGCCGTTGCGGACATCGTGCTCGCGCTTGGCCGGGAGCACCCCGAGGCGCTTGACCAGCTTCTCGATCCTGCCGCACCCGGCGCACCGGCCGCGGTGTGGTCGATCGCGATGGCAGTGATCGGCGAGCTTCGGCTCGCCCAGCACGCTCCTAGGCTGCGGGGAACCCTCGGCGAGAGGCCGGGCGACAGGCACCTGGCCGCAACCGCCCGCGCCCTCGGGATGATCGGCGACGTAGACGCGGTTCCGCCGCTGATCGTCCTCGCCGAGGACGAAGACCGCGCCCCGGTCGCGCGAGCGGCGGCGGTGACGGCGCTCGGCTCGATCGGCGATCCCTCGGCGGTCGGCTCCCTGGCGACCCTGGTCCGGCACGAGGACTGGGATCTGCGCACCGCCGCCGCCAGCGCCCTGTGCGGCCTGGGCCACAAGGGCCGTCTGGCCCTGGAGCAGGCCGCCCAGTCGCCAGCGCAGCCGGTTCGCGAGCAAGCTCAGGCGATCCTGCAGTCATGATCACGTTCGGTATTGGCGTCTTCGCGTTCTTCGTGGCGTTCCTCGTCGTGCACACCGGGCTGCTCGTCGCCGCCGAGATCGAGCTTCACCGGTACGCGGTCCGTACGAAGGCGATCGGCCTGCGGGAACGGGTCAGGTCACCGCTGGTTCCGGCGGTGTCGATCCTGGTACCGGCCTACAACGAGGGCCTGAGCATCGCGGACAGCGTTCGCTCCCTGCTCGCGCTCGATTACCCCAGGACCGAGATCGTCGTCATCAACGATGGTTCCGCCGACGACACGATCGAGCGGCTCACCAAGGAGTTCGGCCTGCGTCGCATCACCCGTCCGACGCCGCCTTACCTGCCGCACATGCCAGTGCGCGGCATCTACGCTCCGGCCAGCGATCTGCGGTTGCTCGTCGTCGACAAGGAGAACGGAGGAAAGGCCGATTCCCTGAACGCGGGCATTAACTTCGCGTCCCACCCGCTGTTCTGCGCCGTCGACGGCGACTCGATGCTCGAGCAGGACGCGCTGGTCAAGACGGCGTTGCCGTTTGTCGAGGATCCGATCCGCACGGTCGCCAGCGGCGGCCTCATCCGGATAGCCAACGGATGCCGGATCGAGACCGGCCGGGTCGCCGAGGCTCGGCTGCCCGCCGAGCGGCTTCCGATGTTCCAGGTCATCGAGTACGCGCGCGCGTTCTTCGCGGCCAGGACCGGCTGGAGCGCGATCGGCGGCCTGCTGATCATCTCCGGCGCCTTCGGCATCTTCAGGACGGACATGGTCATCGCGGCCGGCGGATACCGAACCGGCATCGTCGGCGAAGACATGGAGCTGGTGCTTCGCCTGCACCGGGTCTGCCGCCTGCGCGGAAAGCCTTACCGGATCGTCTACGTGCCCGATCCGGTGTGCTGGACCGAAGCGCCCGCGAGCGCGAAGGTCCTGCGAAGGCAACGGAGCCGATGGCACCGCGGGCTCATCGAAGCGCTCTACCTCCATCGCCGGATGATGGGCAATCCCCGGTACGGGGTGGTCGGCCTGGTCGCCTTGCCTTCGATGCTGCTGTTCGAGGCGCTCGGGCCGCTGATCGAACTGGCCGGATACGGCGTGTCCCTGGCCGCCCTGGTGGCCGGCGTTATCGCACCGCTCGGGTTCGTCTTGTTCCTGGCTGTGGCAATTCTTTACGGACAATTTCTGACGCTTGGTGCCATCGCCCTGGAAGACGCGACATTCAACCGCTATCCAGCCTGGGGCGACCTGCGGCGTTTGCTCGGCTATGCGTTCGCGGAGAGTTTCGGATTTCGCCAGATGATGCATCTCTGGCGGCTCGAAGGATTCTGGCAGCTCATACGTAAATCCGAGTGGGGTGCCATGGAGCGGCGCGGCTTTTCCGGTTCAAGCCCAGGTCAGTCGGGGTCCTCCCATTGACAAGGGCGGCATCGGAGGAGAAGTCTTTCCATGAGGGGACAATCAAGCGGGGGGACGGAGTCCAACGGGGGACTCGGCTTTGCCCGATCTGAGGCAGGCCGAGCACGGCAGGTATAACCATCGCCGGTATAGGCCGTTTTTCCTAATCTCGACATTCGGCCCTCCTTCAGAAGGAGTTGCCATGCCTGAGGTTAAATTCAGCGTAGACCAGTCGAAGTCCATGACGGACCAGGCTGTACCAGGGCACAACAGATGGCATCCAGATATCCCGGCGGCTGCCTCGGTACGTCCCGGCGACGAGTTCCGGATGGAGTGCCGGGAGTGGACCGATGCTCAGCTGGGCAACAACGACTCGGCCAATGACGTTCGGGACGTCGACCTCACCGTCGCCCACATGCTGAGCGGGCCTGTCGAGATCCAGGGCGCCGAGCCTGGCGACCTGCTGGTAGTCGACATTCTCGAGCTCGGCCCGGTTCAGGCGCCGCAGGAACGCGGCGACGCACCAGGCCAGGGGTGGGGCTACACCGGCATCTTCGCCAAGGCAAATGGCGGGGGCTTCCTGACCGACCACTATCCGGACGCGTACAAGGCGATCTGGGATTTCCACGGTCAGGACGCAACGTCGCGTCACATTCCCGGCGTCCGTTACACGGGCATCACGCATCCTGGCCTGTTCGGGACCGCGCCGTCGGCGAGCCTGCTAGGGGAGTGGAACCGGCGCGAGCAGGAACTGATCGACCAGGACCCGGACCGGGTACCGCCGCTGGCGCTGCCGCCAATCCCGGAAGGCGTTCTGGCCGGGACGCTGCAGGGCGACGAGCTCCAGCGGGTCGGACGCGAAGGCGCGCGCACGGTCCCGGCTCGCGAGAACGGGGGCAACCACGACATCAAGAACTTCACTCGTGGCAGCCGGGTCTTCTATCCGGTGCACGTCCCCGGCGCCAAGCTGTCCGGCGGTGACCTTCACTTCTCCCAGGGAGACGGTGAGATCACCTTCTGCGGCGCCATCGAGATGGGCGGGTACATCGACTTCGGCGTCGACGTCATCAAGGGCGGCATGTCCAAGTACGGCGTCACGACCAACCCGGTGCTCATACCGGGTCGGGTCGAGCCGCGGTACAGCGAGTTCATGACGTTCATCGGCGTATCGGTAGACGAGGGCGGCAAGAACCACTACCTGGACGCCACGATCGCTTACCGCCGGGCCTGCCTGAACGCGATCGAGTACCTGAAGAAGTTCGGCTACTCGGGCGACCAGGCGTACCTGCTGCTCGGATCGGCTCCGATCGAGGGACGAGTGTCCGGCGTCGTGGACATCCCGAACGCCTGCTGCTCGTTGTACCTGCCCACCGAGATCTTCGACTTCGACATCAAGCCGAACAAGGAAGGTCCGGAGATGGCAGATCACGGCGCAGCCGCGATGACAAGCTGAGGCCGGCCATGCCCATGTACGTCTTCAGCTGCGGTGACTGCGGGTCCTTCGAGCTGTCGATGCCGATGGCCGACGTCGGCCCCGCGGCCAGCTGCCCGACTTGTCTGCGTGAGGCTCGGCGGGTCTTCACCCCGCCGCGCCTCGCGCGGCTCGCCCCGCCAGTGCGGCGGGCGATGGAAACAGAGGAGGCGAGTGCCCACGAACCACAGGTAGTCAGTCAGAAGCGGGGGCGCCAGATGCCGCATCAGCGGTCGACGACGCCGCCATGGGTGCTGCACTGAGCCGTTTCGGCCAGCTAGGGGGAAAAGAGTTGAGATCCCATGTTGCTAGGCGTGGTGTTGCTGTATGTAGGTGCGGTGCTGGCCGTCAATGGCATCTGGTTGATCGGTCAGGCAACGGCCGCGACGAGGCTATCTCGAGTGACCGCGGCCGAGGCGGCCGAAGGACACGAGCTTGCCGGTGAGCAAGTAGTCGCGGCGACGCGCAGATCGCAGGCGTCGCCGCTGTTCATTCAGAATCGCGAAGTAGCGGTACTGAATCTCTTCACAGGCTTCATCGGAATCGTCGTCTCGGTCACGCTCGTGGTCCAGGGCAACAAGATCGGTGACCTGTCATCCATCCGGGCCGCGGGCCTGATCCTGCTGTTCGCGTTCACTTACATCTGGGTGGCGTTCAACCAGTTCCTGGGTGCGGGCGGACGGGCGTTCGGCTGGTACTGCCTGTTCGTCGCCATCACGGCCATCCCGGCCGGGGTGTACACGCTGCAGTCAGCACACGGGAACACGGCCCTCATCTGGCTCGGCATCAACTGGTTCGCCTGGGCGGTGCTGTGGGCGATGTTCTGGGCGCTGCTAGCCCTTGAGCTTCCGATCGCTCGCATCGCGGGGGCGCTGGCGATCATCGAAGGCATCGGCACGTCCTGGGCGCTCGCGATCGCCATCCTGGAAGGCAAGCTGGCGTTCTTATCAGCCGGGCCAAGCTGCTGGCGTTCATCGGTGTCGGCGGCGCGGCAGGGACGGCCGCCCGGTACGGGATGGCACTGGCCATCCCGCCGCAATCGGACGTGTTCCCGGTCGCCACCTTTCTGGTGAACATCGTCGGGGCAGTGATCCTGGGTGCGGTAGCCACGCTGCCGAAGGGATCGCTGAGTAGGCAAACACCAGCCGTGCGGTCTCCGGGCGCCAGCCCGGAGACCGCACGGCCCGCTCATGACCTGACCAAGGCGGCCATCGGCACCGGCTTCTGCGGAGGGCTGACGACCTTCTCGACGATGTCACTGCAGATCTACCAGCCCTGGCCCGGGCATCCCGAGGTGGCGCTGGTGTTCGCCGTAGCCAGTCTGGTCGCGGCGCCGCTCTGCGCGGTCGCGGGCGGTGCTCTGGTGCAGGGCGTCCGCAAGCGGATGCGATCCGGGCAGGACCAGCCTGCCGAAGCGAGGAGCCGGTCGTGACGGTGCTGCTCGCCGTGCTGGTCGGCGGATTCGTTGGCGCGATGACTCGCCAGGCGGCGTTCAGCGCGATCCAGGAGCGCGCCCATACCCGGTTTCCCGTGGGCATCTTGGTGGTAAACCTCAGCGGGGCGTTCGTGCTCGGCCTGCTGTTCGGCCTCGACGCCAGTGGCCACTGGCCGGACTGGCTGGCGACCGGCGTGCAGACCGGCATCATCGGCGCGTACACGACGTACTCGACGTGGGCGGTGGACTCGCTGGTCCTGGCCCGCGCCGGAACGCGCGGCCAGGCGGCGATCAATCTGGCGGGCTCGATGCTGGCCGGCGTGCTGCTAGTGTGGGCCGGAGTCGGCCTGGGCCAGACGGTTTTACGGTCATAGCCGCAAAATTTATCGTTTACGCCGCCGACCTGGTAAAACTTATGCATGACTTCGGCAGAATTCGCGGCGGTGGCCGGACCGTCGGCACAGGTTACCGGTACCGGCCGCGCCGGGCCCGCAACGATCCTCGCCGCTTATACCTGCCACACCTGTGACATCGAGGGCCGGGACGCTGAGGTCTCGCCTGGTGAGGTGCTGTGCTGGAACTGCGGCGAGCCCGGCCTGATCACGGCACGGGTGGCCGGGTAAACCGGGCTCGCCTCAGGAAAGCTACGTTCAAAAGCACCGCAATTTTTTATGCATAAAATTTGCGTGAGCTTTTGACCTTTGCGGGTGAGGATTCTCCCTCAGCTGGTGTTGATAGCGGTGTCGTCGATTACGAACGATGTCTGGAATTCGAAATCCTCGGCGCCGGTGAATTTCAGCGTGATCTTCTGCCCGGCGTAGGCGCCGAGCGAGAAGCTGTGCTGCGCGTAGCCGGTGAGATGATCAAGGTTCGAGTAGGTGTGCAGGGTGGCCAGGACGGTGCCCGAACTGTTCAGGACCTGCACCTTGAGCGTGTCGAAGACCGTGGTCGCGGAAGTCTCGGCCGTGTCGACGTGCAGCCAGAAACTGAAGTTGTAGTTGGTGCAGCCGGTTGGCAGCGTGACCGTTTGCGACAGCGTGTCCGTGTGGGTGGTGCCATAGCCGTCGAGCCAGGCGTCCCACGTGCCGCTGTGCGGCGGTTCCTGTGCGTGGTTGCTGACGACGCCGGTGCTGGCCGTCCACGGTGCCGCGGTCCCGGTTTCGAAGCCGGGGTTGCCGAGCAGCTGGGCCGGCGTGCAGGTAGGTGAGGTGGGCCTCGCGCTGGCCTCGTTGCTCTGCGTGCTTTCACCGGCCGGGTTGACGGCGGTGACCTTGTAGAAATAGGTCTGGCCGTTCACCAGACCGGTGTCGGTGCAGGTGAGGACTACGGCCAGGTTGGCGCAGCCGCCGGTGGTCAGCAACGTCTCGCTGCCGCTCGACGTCCCCCGGTAGACCCGGTAGTTGGTGATCTCCTGGCCTCCGTTGCTGGCCGGAGCCGTCCAGTTCAAGGTGACCTGGCCGTTGCCGGCGGCTCCGGATAGCCCGGTCGGCGGACCCGGCGGCGCGCCCTGCAGCGGCGTGGCCGAGATCGGGACCGTCGCTGTGGCCGTCTTCGCCGGCGAGGAACTGTCCGTGACCGTCAGGGTCGCGGTGAAGTTACCCGCGATGTTGTAGGTGTGGCCCGGGTTCTGGGCCGTGCTGGCCGCCGTGCCGTCGCCGAAGTTCCAGCTGAACGAGTACGGCGGGGTGCCGCCCGTGCCGGTGCCCGTGAAGGCGACGTTCACCGGGACCTGGCCGGAGGTCGGGACCGCCGTGGCCGTGGCCGCCAGCGGGTTGCCGACCGCGTTGACCTTGGTCGTGACGACGGCGGTCGTGGTGTTAGCTGGTGAGGCGCTATCGGTAACCGTCAGCGTCGCGTTGTACGTGCCGGCGGCGGTGTAGGTGTGGGTCGGGTTCTGAGCGGTGCTCGTGGCCGACCCGTCGCCGAAGTTCCAGCTGAAGGTGTACGGAGCCGTGCCGCCCTGAGGCGTTCCGGTGAACGACACGTTCAGCGGAGCGTTGCCGGTGGCGGGAGTGCCGCTGGCGGTGGCCGAGAGCGGGGTCGTGCCCTGGATCCAGAAGTCCTCGAGCGGGTCAGCGAGCGCGGCCTGATCCGCTGAGGTCATCGGGAACGTCGACAGGCCGAGGCTGTCGGTCGAGTTGATGATGCCGGGGTGCACGTTGTTCATGACGCGTTCCATCGCGGCCAGGACATTGGCGGTGGTGTACGCGACGTGCGAGACGTAGTGCTGCTTCAGGTACAGCGGCGACGCGACCAGCACGAGCGGCACCCGGAAGGTGTTGCTGACGTGGTCGGGGCCGTTGTTGCCGTTCTGGGTGTCGTCTTCGACGATCGCGATGAGCGTGTTGTCCTTGTAGTTCGGGTTGCTCATGATGAAGTTCACGACCTGGTTCGTGACGCTGTCGTTGGTCGGGATGTCCTGGAACGTCCCCGGGTGGTCGTTGAACAGCTCGACGTAGTTGTAGGCGGGCAGGCCGTTCGCGTTCACGTCGTTCATGTAGTTGTTCGCAACGGTCTGGTCGGGAATGTTCTGGTTGCTGCAGGTGAACTCGTTGTAATTGACTTCCTCGGGGATGTTGGTGCCGGGACGGTTCACCGGCAGCACCTCGAGGTTGCCATTGCGCGGGTCGCGCCAGTATCCGCTGCCGTTGCTCAGCATCCAGTAGAAGTCACCGGCCGCAATGAACGTGACCGGGCCGCTGCCTGACCCGGTGCCGGTCTGAGCCGTGCACGGGTTGGTGCCATCGTCGCTCGGGCCCTGCGTACCTTGCAGGAACCGGTCGAACTCGGTCCCGGTCGGCACCGGGTAGGACTGCTGCTGCGAGCTTGACGCCGACTGGCCGGAGAAGATGAACCAGTGGTTGGGGCCGCTTGGCGGCTGCTCGCCGGTGCTGTAGGAGTCCGACAGCGCGTAGGTCTTGGCGAGCGTGTGCAGGTTGGGAACCGAGCTGATGTGGTTCGTGCTTTCCTTTACGCCGTTGCAGCCCGCCTGGATCGTCGTGGCGCAGTCGCCCAGGTAGTCGTCGAAGGTGTGATTCTCCCTGACCAGGAGCACAAAATGGGTGAACGGCGGGAAAAACGGAGCCGTCGGATTGATCGCTGCCGTCGATGCCAGCGCGTGCTTCACGTGCTGGGTGCAGACTCCCGCCCGGCAGGCGCGGGTCATTTCCGTGGTCCCGTGCTTTTTCCCGGTCTTGATGACCATGAACTTCTTGGGCTGCGGGAACTTCCTGAACTGCACGCCTGGCTTTGAGAACACGGCGCCCGTGCAGTTGTAGTCGTCCGGCTTATAGGTCTGGTGGCGGTGGCCAAGCGGCAGGTTCCTGGCGTTCTTCGGGTCCTTCTTGGGGTTCCAGCCTCTGAGCGTGCACGATCCGACACCTTGCTTGGGGTGGACGCGGCTCGTCGTGTGGGCCTGGACCTGGCCGGAGTAGCTGGGGCGTTGCGCGACGGCTCCGCTGGCCGGGCTCATGTAGAGCCCGATCGATGCGAGGGCGACGACGGTGACGCTGCCCGCTAACTTCAGCTTCCAGCTGCTCATTGACGCTCCTTTACTGAGAGTCAGCGACGCATGGCGCTAATTGCCACGGCCACCTCAGCGTGACGATCGTTTGCAGTCTCGGCAAGGAAACGCGGCGACACATCTATGTGTCCATTCGGTGGCCTTTGTCACTTCTTGCAAAGTCCCTTACCACTTCTTTACCTTTCCTTCTGGATGACCGGCACCTTTCATGCCGACACGAGTCCCACCCGGGCCCTCGCCCTGCGCTGGTGCTGACTTCGGTGCTGCTGACTTCAGTGGCGCTGACGTGTTGGGGCGCCAAGATCGGGCATGGTGACGGCGGCGGGGCCGACGCGCGGTCGGACGGGGGTTTGATCTGCCGCCTCGTCGGTAGTGGATGAGCTTAAGCCTTCATCCGGGCTAAACACTGGAGGTAACAGGCATGCTGGTGCTGACCGAGGCGGCCACCGAGGTCGTCAAAGCTCTTACATCGACCCCGATGGCGCCTGAGGGTTCTGGCCTGCGGATCTACTCCGCGGTCAACGAACCGGCCGGCCCGCAGGAGCTGCAGCTCTCCGCGGTACCCGGTCCAGCGGAGAACGATCAGGTGCTCGAGGCGGCCGGGGCACAGGTATTTCTCGAGCCGCAAGCCGCCGCCTACCTTGAGGACAAGGTCCTCGACGCCCAGGTCGACCAGGCGGGCAAGGCCCAGTTCTCGCTGGGCGTGCAGTCCCCAGAGCAGTTCTAGCGCCGACTTTCGCGGCAGCGCTGACCCGCTGCCGCTGTTGAAGCCGGCCGGCCAACGACAGCGCTGACCCTAGACCGCTGCGGTAGCAACGGTGGCGGGTCAGCGCTGTTGCCGGTTCTCGGCGGTCAACGACAGCTTTGACCCCCTGGTGCTGCTAGGGGTGGGCTAGAGGAAGCGGATTATGCTCAGGGCGCCGAAGGCTAGGCAGTAGATGGCGAACGGGGTCAGCGTCCGGGTCTGAAGCCAGCGGACAAGGATCCGGACGGACACGTAGGCGGCGATCCCGCAGACGATGACGCCCAGGATGAGCTGGCCGTGGATGTGGGCTCCGTCGGGCCCGAGCAGCGAGGGCACCTTGAGCGCGCCGGCGGCCAGGATGATCGGCGTGGCCAGCAAGAACGCGAACCGGGCCGCGTCCTCGTGGCTCAGGCCGCGCCACAGCCCGCCGGCCATGAGGATCCCGGACCGGCTGATCCCGGCCAGCAGGGCAAGGATCTGGGCGGAGCCGATCAAGATCCCGTCGGCGTAGGAGAGCCCGGCGAGCCGGGTGTCGGACCGCTCGGCGGCGTCGATGTCGGCGGTGGCTCGCCCGCCGGACGACCTGCGGTGCGATGCCGGCCGCGTCGGGCCGGATGCGGTGGATGCTCCGGACTGGGCAGACCCTGCGGGAATGGGGGACTGGGCGGGCACGGCGGACTGGGCGGTCCCGGCGGTCCCGGCGGGCATGGCTACCGGGACGGCGGCAGGTGCGTCCGTGATCTGGGCGGCCTGCGCCTCTCCGGCCAGGACGGCCGCCTGCTTCCGCCGGATGGCGGATCGCCGCAGCGCCTCGGCGCCGAGCAGGATCAAGCCGTTGACGAAAAGCAGGGCGGCCGCGGCCAGTGGCTTGGCGAACACGACCCGGAAGACGTGCTCGAGCGCGAGGCCGGTCACGGCGGCCGGGATCGTCGCGAAGATGATCATCCAGGCGAGCCGTTCGTCCTTGTCGGCCACGGCCAGCCGCAGCCGCCGGTCCCGCAGGCTCGCCCGCACGCTGGCCGGCAGGCTGCGGCAGAAGCCGCGGATGATCCTGACCCAGTCCGCGCGGAAGAACCACAGCAGCGCCACGGCCGTCGCGCAGTGCAGCGCCACGATGTAGGCGAGGTAAAAAGAGCTCCCGCTGTTCTGCTGCGATGACTGGGTGACCAGGGTCTGCCAGTTGCCGCCGAGCCAGGCCGGGATCAGAACGGAATGACCGAGGCTGGATACGGGAAACAACTCGGTGACGCCCTGGATGAGCGCGATCACGAATGCTTGCAGGTAGGTCACCGCTTCTTCCCCCTTGGTGGCACACTGTCAGGAACGAAGTTCTACGCTGACATAGAAGTTCTACAGATGTGTAGATGTTACCCGGATCTGGGAAGGGGATGCGCGGCGATGCGTCAAGAACGCGCGCACTCCGGCGACGACGCCGGCCGGCGGGCCTCCGGGGAGCTGGAGTCGGCCGTGCTCGCGGTGCTGCAGGCCGCCGGGTCGCCGCTGTCACCCGGAGAGGTCCGCCTCCGCCTGGGCGATGACCTGGCCTACACCACGGTGGTCACGATCTTGTCCCGGCTGCGCGGCAAGGGAGTGCTAGACCGGCGTAAGGACGGCCGGGCCTTCGTGTACGCGCCGGTCGCCGACGAGCCGGGGCTGGCCGCGCGCCGGATGTCGCAGGTGCTCGACGCCGAACCGGACCGGGAGGCTGTCCTGACCCGGTTCGTGTCCGGGCTGTCGGGCGAGGACGAGGAGCTGCTGCGCCGGATGCTCGGCGAGGGTGGCGGGTAGCCGGAGGATTCTCGATGCACCTCGCGGTTTACCTTCCCCTGGTCGTGCCGCTGCTGGCCGCGGTGGCGGCCGGCCCGCTGGCCGCGCGGCTGCCGCCGGTGGCCGCGACCTGGCTTCTCGTGCTCAGCGCGCTGGCGCTGGCGCTGGCGAGCAGCGCGGTGCTCGGCCTGCTCGCGCTGACCGCCCTGGTCCGCATTCCGCTGGTGGACTCGCTCGGGGAGTTGTCCGGGCCGGTGATCAGCCAGCACGATCCGGCCTCGGTACCGGTCGCGATCGCGGCCGGAGCACTGCTGGCGGCAACGGTCATAGTGGCGGGCCTTGTGTTGTGGCGCCGGGCGGCCGCACTGGCGGCGGCCGGCCGTGAGGCCCGCGGACTGCGCGGCTCGGGGCAGGTAGTGATCGTCGATGACGAGTCCGCCGACGCCTACACCCTGCCCGGCATGCCGTGCCGGATCGTCATCACCGCCGGAATGCTGCGCGCCCTCAGCCCGGCCGAACGCGAGGTGCTGCTGGCGCACGAACGCGCCCACGCGTCAAGCCTGCACTACCTGTTCACCGCCATCGCGCGGCTGGCCGCCGCCGCTAACCCGCTCTTGTGGCCGGTCGCCTCGGCCGTCGGCTACACGGTGGAGCGGTGGGCCGATGAGCGCGCCGCCGCCGTCACCGGTGACCGGGACCTGGCGGCCCGGGCCATCGCGCACGCCGCCCTGGCCTCCTCGGCGGCCCCGGCCCGGCGAACCGTTACGGCCGCCGCCGTGCTGGGCGCGGTCAGCCTCCCCAGGCGGATGCGGCGGGCCGGTCCGGTGCCGCGCCGGGTCGCCGCCCTGCTGAGCCCGCCCCCGAGGCCGCAACTGCTGCTGCTCGCAGCGGCCGTCATGCTAGTCGCCGTGTCGGGTCTGTCCGCCCTGGAGGCCGCCCGCGACCTGCATGCCCTGCTCGACGTCGCGCGCGCTAAGTACTAGCTCGCTGGCGGGTAGGGGATACCCATGCGCATCCTGGCCAGCGGAAACCCGCCGCCGTTGCCCGGCTTCCTCAACTCGCTCGCCGGGCCGCTGGATCACTATGGGTACTGGGCCGTCCTGGTCCTGGTCATGATCGAGGACTTCGGGATTCCCGTGCCCGGCGAGACCGTGCTCATCGCCGCCTCGGTCTACGCCGGCGTCGGCAGGCTCAACGTCGTGGTGGTCGGCCTCATCGGCTTCGCGGCTGCCGTCGCCGGGGACAACATCGGCTTCGCGATCGGGCACTACGGCGGCCGCGCGCTGGTCCTGCGCTGGGGACGCTACGTCCGCCTCACCGAGGAGCGGCTGGGCAAGGCCGAAGCGTTCTTCGACCGGCACGGTGCCTGGATCATCACGGTCGCGCGCTTCATCGAGGTGCTCAGGCAGGTCAACGGGATCGTCGCCGGAATCGCGGGCATGCGATGGCCGCGGTTCCTCGCGTTCAACGCGCTCGGCGCGGCCTTGTGGGTCGGGACCTGGGTGAGCCTTGGTTACCTGGCCGGCAGCCACATCGACACGATCTACCACTACATCACCCGGTACTCCTTCTACCTGCTGATCGCGCTGGCGGTGCTGACGGCGGGCTATATCGGCTGGCGCGTCCTGCGGAAAGGACGCCATCAGGTCCCGCCGGCCCCGCGCGGCGTGTCCGGATCGAGCCCTGGTCAGTCCAGGCCCTGATCCACGGGTTGAGCGGCGTTCACCGGCTCAGGACGGCCGAAGGCCCCCGGGCCGGCATGAAAGAGTCCCATCAGCAAGACCCCGATTGCCGCCGCGCCGAGCGACCAGCCAGGATGCCGGCCGACGTGGGCGAGGTAAAAGAGCAGTCCCGCTAGGACGAAGGCCATCCAGCCCGCGACGAAGTTGGGCACCGGCCCGTTGCCGAGCTGACTGGGATATCTCCTCTTCGTGATGCCCCGCGTGAAGTGCGGAAAGCCGTTGGCGCCGAGCAATCCGCCCAGGAAGCCGAAGACGATCGCCTGCCACATGGAAGAACTCCTTAGCTCGTCGCCGGGAACGGTCTTGCCAGTGCCGGAAGCAGGACCGCGTCAACAAGGTGCTCGGTGAACCCGTCGTCGAGCGGCTCGCCGGTTACGAGCCGCCGGGAGAACAGCACGGCCGAGCTGACCTCGGCGAGCAGTTCCCCGCTGGTCGTCGCCGGGACCTCCCCGCGGGCGATGGCCCGGGCGATGACGGCGCCGAACACCTCGCGCTTGGCGTTGAGCACCTGCACCCTCACCTCGGCGGCGAGTTCCTGATCGCGGTGCATCGCGATGAGAAGCCCGAGAACGAGCGCTGCGTCCTGGCCCGACAGGCTGGAGCGCATGATCTCCAGTGCCGCCAGCAGGTCTGACCTCAGGCTGCCGGTGTCGGGAGCGGCGGTCGCGGGCTGGCCGGCGTGCCGCCTGACCGCCGTCATCACCAGCGCTGCCTTACCTGGCCACCTCCGGTAGATGGTGGCCTTGCTGCACCGGGCCCGAGCGGCCACCGCGTCGATGGTCAGCTGGTCATAGCCGCATTCGGCCAGCAACTCGAGCGTGGTCCGCAAGATCGCGTCCTCGCGCACTGCGCCCCGACCGCCTGACATCGCCCTCGCATCCAAACGAAACGGAACCGTACCGTACACTTAGATGAAGTGTACGGAACCGTTTCGATCCTCGTCAACCGGAGATGGGGCTGCCCGGAGCTGTCTGGCCTCAGGGCGCGGCGTCTGAAAGCACCGCAAAATTTTGCAGAAAATATTGTGTGAGCTTTGACGTCGCAGGCAGCGACGACGTGCGCAGGTCCGCTCGCCGGCCAGGGGCCGGTCACGCCGGCCAGTGGGCCGGTCACGTGAGGCCCATCAGCCCCACGGACCACTTCCGCCCCGTCCGCTCACCTCAGCCGCCGCCATTCAGCCTCCGGCCCGGCCGACTTTTCCCGGGTTAGGGACGTCTTTTACCGAGTCCGGACGTCTTTTACCGGGTTAGGTACTCCAAGATCGGTCTAAACCGGGCAAATTTCTGCCCTAATCCGGGAAAAGAGCGCGCAACCCGGTAAAAGTGATCCCTAACCCGGGAAGAGTGGCGCCCGAATAGCTCGTTGGCGGCGCTGCCGTGCCCCACACGATTTCCACCAGCCGGTCGGTGCTCACTACCTGCCCGTCGTGCAGCGCGAGCGCGGCCAGCACCGCCTGCCGCCGCAACCCTGGCACTGGACGCGATACGCCGTCCAGCGTGATGTCGACCGGCCCGAGCAGCCGTACCTGCATAACAGCCCCGTTCCGCGCCTGGCGAAGGCCCCCGAACCCAACTCACGCGTCCGAGTCAATCAGAGTTCAACCAGGCCGGGATTCGCGAAATTCATCCGCTATCGTGCTCGATCATGAAGGCGTTGCGGTTTGGGGTCGTGAGCGAGTCGGTGCCGGCGGGCCGAGCCTGGCTCGAGTTCGCGCGGCAGCTCGAGGATGCCGGGGTCGATGTGCTGCTGCTGCGGGATCATTTCTCCGCCGCCGCGTTCGGGCAGCAACTGGCGCCGTTCACCGCGCTGGCCGCCGCTGCGGCCGTCACCACCCGACTGCGGGTCGGCACGATGGTGCTGTCCAACGACTTCCGTCATCCCGCCGTCCTGGCGCACGAGGCCGCAAGTCTGCACCTGATCTCGGGCGGACGATTCGAGCTCGGTCTCGGGGCCGGCTGGTATCAGCCCGAGTACCAGGCGGCGGGGATCGCGTTCGATCCGGCCGGCCGGCGGATCTCACGGCTCGACGAGTCGCTGGGGATCATCAGGGACCTGCTCGCCGGCACTCAGGTCCGCCATCAGGGCGAGTTCTACGAGATCGACGGCCTGGATCTCGACGTCCTGCCGCTGCCCAGGCCGGAGGTGCCGCCGATGCTGGTGGGGGCGGGCGGACCGCGCATGCTGCGTCTGGCCGCCAGGCACGCCGACATCGTCGGACTGCTGCCGGGCCCGATCAAGGATCCGTCGGGTGCCGAAGATCCCCTGGACCGGCTCCCGGCCGCGTTCGACGCCAAGCTGGCCGTGCTCAGCGAGGCGGCCGGGGACCGGTTCGCTGACCTTGAGATCAATGCGCTGGCCCGGTTCATCATCACGGGCAGGCGCCGCGCGGACACCGAGGACCTGATCGCCAGGAACGGCTGGACCGGGATCGATGTCGACGCGGTCTGGGAGATGCCGACGATCTTCATCGGCACCCCGGACCAGATCCGCGCCGACCTCCGCGCGCGGCAGGAACGCTTCGGGCTGTCCTATCTCGTCGCCGGCCAGGACGCGCTGCCCGCGCTCACCTCGATCATCAGCGGCTTGTAGGCAGCGACTTCAGGTAGCTTTCCACGTTGTCGTAGCTTGCCAGCATGCCGTCGTACTTCGTGATGTGGTCACGGCCAGCCTTGTCGCGGAACACCAGCCTGCTCGTCAGCTTCGTCACTCCGCCGGTCTCCTGCAGCTCCATCGTCTCGACGGCCTCCGCGTCGGGCCAGTCTTCGAACAGCCACGTCTGGACGGTCCTGGTCGGCGGCTCGATCTCCAGGAAGGTTCCACGGAACGCGCATTCGGTTCCGTCCCCGGTCACCATGACGTAGCGGTAGTTCCCTCCGACGCGCAGGTCGATCGAGCAGACCGTCACCTCCTCCTCGAAGGGGGCGAAGTGCTTCCGCACGTGCTCGGGCTTGGTGAATACGTCGAAGACGAGTGCGATCGGGGCGTCGAACTCCCGGGTGACGACAATCTCGAGCTCGTTCGGGAATTCGATGCTGGCCGATCCATGCCGGTTAGGCGTCATTGCTGCTCTCCTTGTTGTTGTAGCTCTTGGAGGTAGTCATCCACCCGGTCCAGCCGTTGGTTCCACGCCTGTTCGTACTTGGCCAGCCAGTCGTGGAAGGGCTGGAGGCGGGCGAGTTCCAGGCGGTAAAGCCGGTGACGTCCCGCCGCCCGGCATTTCACGAGTCCCGCCTCACTGAGTACCCGCAGGTGTTTTGACACCTGGGGCTGGGACATCGACAGGTCGTTCACGAGCGCTCCGACCGCCTTCTCACCCGCGATCAGCGCGTCCAGGATTTCGCGCCGGTCCGGCGCGGCAACTGCGGTGAAGACATCCCAGGTGGTGGAAGAGCTAGTCACGGTCCAAACATATTCCATCCGTGGCATGTGTCAAGTATGCCATCCACGGAATATGTCAGGCCGGGGCGGTCGCTCCCCAGCGAAGGGACAGCCCGGCGGCCGCCCGCTCCGCGGTGACCTGCATCATGCTGCCGAGGATGGTCGCCCGGTCGGCCACCAGGGCCGTCCCGTCCGGCCCGCAGGTGATCCGGTCGCTGACCAGCACGGGGGCTCCTTCGTCCTCGTCTAGGTGCCGCGCCACGTCTGCCCGGAGTAGCTCCGGCCGGATCGTCTCTGATGCCCGGGCCACGACGACTCCCACATCGGCCAGGGCCGCGTACAGCGACGTGGTGGTGAAGTCCACCTCTCGCACCAGCTCCGCGTGCGGCTCTCGTACCCACGAGACCTGATGAATCGCGCGGCGGCCGGCGAAGGCACGGACCCGCTCCAGCCGAAGCCCGGTCTCGGTGTCGCGAACCCGAAGTCGCGCCGTGACGCATGCGGGCATGCGGCGCTGCGCGCAGGCGATCACCGTGGTGCGGACCTCGTGGCCCTGGTCGCGCAGGTCGTCGGCAAAGCTGCGCAAAGCTCCCAGCTGGTACGCCAGTTGGGGCGGCGTGACGAAGGTTCCCTTGCCGGGCTGCTGGACGATCAGTCCCTCGGCGTCCAGTTCCCGCAGCGCCTGGCGAAGAGTCATCAGCGTGACGCCGTACGCCGTGCTCAGTTCGCGTTGCGGGGGCAGCGCCTCGCCGGGGGCGTAGTGACCGTCGCGGATCTTCGCGGCGATATCGGCGGCGATGGCCCGGTAGCGTGCCATGCCGCGATCATCGCACGGCGATCGGGGAGGAAAGCGCATCCCGCAGCGCCGCCACGAACAAGCCCAACTCGGCCGGGCCCGCACCGTCGAGGATGCGGCGCATGATGGCCGCTCCCACAATGACGCCGTCGGCGACCGCCGCCGCCTGCGCCGCCTGCTGCGGCGTGGAGATCCCGAAGCCCAGGAGGACGGGCAGGTCGGTGACCTGCCTGACCCGGGCGGCGAGGGCCGCGGCGGACGGAGAGAGCTGGTCGCGCTCACCGGTCGTGCCCATGACGGAGACCGCGTAGACGAAGCCCTGGCTGCGGCGCCCGATCTCGGCGAGACGATCGTCTGGCGTCACCGGCGAGGCGAGCAGGCTGACCGCGATCCCCGGTGCGCTCAGCCCGGCTAGCTCGTCGAGTGGCAGGTCAGGCACGATCAGGCCGGTGACCCCGGCGGCGCGGAGAGCGTCCGCGAAACCCGGCCGCAGCGCGATGTTGGCATAGGTGCTGGCGATGAGCGGGACACTGACGCGGATGGCGGCCAGCTCCGCCAGGACAGACGCGGGGGTGGCGCCTCGGGCGAGCGCCGCGTCGGACGCCTCCTGGATCGTCACCCCGTCCACCGTGGGGTCGGAGAACGGCAGCCCGACCTCGATCAGGTCTGCCCCGGCGTCGGTGAACGCCGTCAGGTAAGCCGTCCAGTCCGGCCTGATGCCGGCGGTGATGTAGGGCATCAGCAGCTTCGTCACAACTCCGCCTGGGCCATGAGCGTGGTGACGTCCTTGTCGCCGCGTCCGGAGAGCGTGACGAGGACGGTCGAGCCGCTGGGCAGGGAGGATGTCCCGGCCGCCCGGATCACCCAGGCGAGGGCGTGCGCCGACTCGATCGCGGGCAGTGTGCCTTCCATCCGGGCCAGCCGCACGGCGGCCGCGATCGCTTCTTCATCGCAAACCGTGACGTACCGGGCCCGCCCCAGATCCCGCAGGTAGGCGTGCTCGGGACCGACGCCGGGGTCGTCCAGCCCGGCCGCG
>DATNFM010000117.1:0-5508 GCA_035606435.1 Streptosporangiaceae bacterium
GGCGACCAAGTCGTCAGCCACAGCCAACAGCAACCCCGCGACATGAGCTCGTTGTTGCTGGTCAGCGACGTTTTGGGAGGGGGCGATTTCGCGGGTGGGTGAACGTCAAGTATGGTGGTGCGATCATGCGGCGCTTCGTACTCATTCTTAGCAGCCGTAGCGGGACCTGATCAGGCAGGCCAGCAACCCGCTACGGTGTTGAGGCGCTGGCCGAATGCCGCTGAAATCGGGTTAGCAGGGTCTTCGCCTCTTCCCGCCTTCTTCTTCCTCTTGAGGATCGCTCTTGAGGGATCTCGCGCGGCCTCGGCTCCGCCTTCGCTGGAACGCCTGGCATCGGTACCCCCAGGGAAGCGACAGGAGAATGTGATGTGGCAGCGCAACCATCCGCAAGATCAGCCCCCCAAGGCGCGGGCCTTGCAGGCCGTCCAGGTCGCACTGGACCGGCGGGACAACGGCGGCGACGTCCACGCGGGCGACGACGAGTAGGCGGGGACAACGAACATGGGGCCTGACAATGGCCGTCTCTTTGACAAGGTATGGCAGCGGCACCTGGTAGCGAGCCCTTCGGGCGAGCCGCCGCTGCTCTACATCGACCTGCACCTGGTGCATGAGGTCACCTCGCCGCAGGCCTTCGAGGGCCTTGAGCTGGCCGGACGCACGGTACGCAGGCCGGACCTGACCGTGGCCACCATGGACCACGACGTGCCGACCTTGAACCCGGACGGGCCGATCACCGATCCGCTGGCGGCCGAGCAGATGTCCAGGCTGCGCAAGAACTGCGAGGCGCACGGGGTCACGCTCTACCCGCTCGGCAGCGCCGAGCAGGGCGTCGTCCACGTGATCGGGCCGCAACTCGGGCTGACCCAGCCGGGCATGACCGTGGTCTGCGGCGACAGCCACACCTCGACCCACGGGGCGTTCGGCGCGCTGGCGTTCGGCATCGGGACGACCGAGGTCGAGCACGTGCTCGCCACCCAGACGCTGCGCCAGACCAAGCCGGCCGCGATGGCGGTGACGGTGGACGGCCAGCTTCCAGAAGGAGTCACCGCCAAGGACCTGGTGCTCGGGATCATCGCGGAGATCGGCACCCACGGCGGGACCGGCCACGTGATCGAGTACCGGGGCGAGGCGATCCGCTCGCTCGACATGGCCGGGCGGATGACCGTCTGCAACATGTCGATCGAGGCCGGAGCCCGGGCCGGGATGATCGCCCCGGACGACACCACCTTCGCGTTCCTCGAAGGCCGCCAGCACAGCCCCAAGGGCAAAGACTGGGAGCGGGCGCTTGAGGACTGGCGCTCGCTGGTCACCGACGAGGGCGCTACGTTCGACCGCGAGGTCCGTCTCGACGCGGCCTCGCTCAAGCCGGTCGTGACCTGGGGCACCAACCCGGGCCAGTCGGTCACCATCGACGGCTCGGTCCCTGACCCGGCGAGCTTCGCGACCAGCGCCGACCAGCAGGCGGCCCAGCGTGCCCTGGACTACATGGGACTCACGGCGGGCACGGCGATGCGCGACATCGGCGTGGACGTGGTCTTTATCGGCTCCTGCACCAACGGCAGGCTCGCGGACCTGCGGGCGGCGGCCGGAGTGCTGCGCGGGCGCAAGGTCAGCGACGGGGTCAAGGCGATCGTGGTTCCCGGGTCGGCCCGGGTCAAGCTCGAGGCCGAGGCCGAAGGCCTGGACCAGGTGTTCTCCGAAGCCGGGTTCGAGTGGCGCGGGGCCGGCTGCTCGATGTGCCTGGGCATGAACGGCGACATCCTCGCTCCTGGAGAACGCTCCGCTTCCACCAGCAATCGCAACTTCGAGGGCCGCCAGGGTCCCGGCGGCCGCACTCACCTCGTCTCCCCCGCGATGGCCGCCGCCACCGCGGTAGCCGGCCGCTTCGCGACCCCCGGCGATCTGGAAGGAGCCCGCTGATGCGCGCGGTACGCAAGGTCGAGGGCCACGCGGTCGTGCTCGATCGGTCCAACGTGGACACCGACCAGATCATCCCGGCGGCCTGGCTGAAGCGAGTCGAGCGCACTGGATTCGGCCCTGGGCTGTTCAGCGCCTGGCGGACCGATCCCGATTTCGTGCTCAACCAGCCCGGAGCGCAGGAGGCGAAGGTGCTGATCGCCGGGCCGAACTTCGGTTGCGGCTCGTCCCGTGAGCACGCCGTCTGGGCGCTGCAGGACTTCGGCTTCGAGGCGGTCATCGCCCCGAGCTTCGCCGACATCTTCCGCAACAACAGCATCGGCTCGGGCCTGCTGACCGCCCAGGCCGACGAGGCAACCGTCTCGGCGCTAGGAGCCGCCCTCGCCGCCGACCCGGCAGCCACCGTCACCCTGGACGTAGCCGAGCGAACAATCACGGTGCCCTCAACCGGGCTCACCTTTGATTTCGCGCTGCCGGATTACGCGCGCTGGCGGCTTCTCGAAGGCCTCGACGACATCGGCATTACGCTGCGGCACGCCGATGAAATCACCGCGTTCGAGACGCAAAGGTCAGTTTGGCTGCCATCTTCTGGAACCCGGTCCCCCGCGATGACGTGACATGCCTTAAGGTGGGAGGCGGCGGGCAGCGTCGCCTCCCACGGCCTTATCTAGCTGTTATCGAAACCGCCCACTCTCCGTGACCCGGGGGACGACCCCCGGACCCCCGCGGGAAAAGGAAAACCAGATCTTTATGTTCCGAGTACTCCTTATCACCTAGCGCGAGCCCGCAGACGGGCTCGCGCTACTCCTCCTCGGCCGGACGGCCAGGAGGTTTTTTGTTGAGTGGGCAATTCGTAGGAAGTCCAAAAGTCGGCAGTGCTAGCTCCGGGGGCGACCCCCGGAGCCCCCGCAGCAGAAGGAGAAATTCCCGTGGAGTTGACCGGAGCCCAGGCGCTCGTCCGCAGCCTGGAGTGCCAGGGCGTCGACATCGTGTTCGGCCTGCCCGGCGGAACGATCCTGCCCGCTTATGACCCCATACGCTCATCCTCGCTCCGCCACATCCTGGTCCGGCACGAGCAGGGCGCCGGCCACGCGGCCGAAGGCTACGCCTGGGCCACGGGCCGGGTCGGCGTCTGCATGGCGACCAGCGGTCCCGGCGCGACCAACCTGGTCACGGCGCTGTCCGACGCCTATATGGACTCGGTCCCGATCGTGGCGATTACCGGCCAGGTCGTGAGCCATCTGATCGGCACGGACGCCTTTCAGGAGGCGGACATCACCGGAATCACCCTGCCGATCACCAAGCACAACGAACTCGTCACCGAGGTCGAACGCATTCCGGCCGCTATCGCCGAGGCCTTCCACATCGCCTCGTCCGGCCGGCCGGGCCCTGTGCTGGTCGACATCCCCAAGGACATCCTGCAGACGCAGGGCCCCTGGGCCTGGCCGCCCGCCATGGACCTGCCCGGCTACAAGGTGCCCGGCCCGGCCGATGCCAGCCTGATCGGCCAGGCCGCGAGCCTGATCCGGCAGGCCAGCAAGCCCGTGCTCTACGTGGGCGGCGGCGTGATCAAGTCGGACTCGCACGCCGCGCTGCGCGAACTGGCCGAGCTGACCCAGGCCCCGGTGACCACGACGCTGATGGCACGCGGAGCGTTCCCCGACAGCCATCCGCTCGCCTTGGGCATGCCGGGCATGCACGGCATGTACGCGGCCGTCGCCGCCTTCCAGGAGTGCGACCTGGTCGTCGCGCTCGGCGCCAGGTTCGATGACCGGGTGACCGGCAAGCTGGCCGCGTTCGCGCCCAACGCCAAGATCGTGCACGCCGACATCGACCCGGCCGAGATTGGCAAGAACCGCCACCCGGACGTGGCCATCATCGGCGACCTGGCGCAGGTGCTGCCCGATCTGGTGACCGCGATGCGCGCCGAAATCGACGCGAACGGCGCGGGCGACACAACGGAATGGCGCGCGACCACCGACGGCTGGAAAGCCAGCTTCCCGCTCCGCTACACCCAGGAGCCGGACGGCCCGCTCAAGCCCCAGCACGTGGTCGAGCGGCTGTCCGCGATGACCGGCGGGGACGCGGTCGTGGTGGCCGGCGTCGGCCAGCATCAGATGCACGCGTCCCAGCACTACTCGTTCACCAAGCCGCGCAGCTGGATCAACTCCGGCGGCGCCGGCACGATGGGGTTCGCGGTCCCGGCCGCGATGGGCGCGCAGATCGGCCGGCCGGGTGAGCTGGTCGTGGCGATCGACGGCGACGGCTGCTTCCAGATGACCGCGCAGGAGCTGGCCACCTGCGCGATCGAGGGCCTGCCGATCAAGGTGCTGATCTTCAACAACGGCTTCCTCGGCATGGTGCGCCAGTGGCAGGAACTGTTCTACGACGAGCGCTACTCCGAGGTTCACCTGGGCACCGCGATCCCGGACTACGTGAAGCTGGCCGAGGCCTATGGCTGCGTCGGCCTGCGCTGCGAGGCGGCCGGCGATGTCGACGCCGTGCTGGAGAAGGCGCTGGCGGTCAGCGACGTGCCGACCGTGGTCGACTTCCGCACCCACGACGCCGAAGGCGTCTTCCCGATGGTTCCGGCCGGTCATTCGAATGACGACATCGTGCTCGGACCCGAATTCACGGCCGCCGAGCAGCAGGCCGCTAGCAGAAAGGAGGTGCTCGCCCGATGAGTACTCATACTCTTTCAGTATTGGTGGAAAATAAACCGGGGGTTTTGGCCCACGTCGCAGGCTTGTTTTCGCGCCGGGCGTTTAACATTTCGTCGCTGTCCGTCGGTCCCACGAGCGACCCTAAGGTCAGCCGGATGACGATCGTGGTCGACGGGGCGTCGACGCCGGTCGATCAGGTGCACAAGCAGCTGGAGAAGCTCGTGCGTGTGCTGAAAGTCACCGAGCTGGTCGAGGATGAGGCGATCGAGCGGGAACTCGCGCTGATCAAGGTGCGGGTCAATCCTTCGCTGCGGGCTGAGCTCGTGGATCTCGCGACGTCCTACCGGGCCAACGTCGTCGATCTAGGATCGGACACCATCGTGCTGGAGGCGGTGTGTTCGCCTGGGAGGCTGGACCAGCTTCTGGACGAACTCAGTGCGCACGGAACGTGCGAGCTTGTTCGTACCGGGCTGATCGCGATTTCCAGAGGCAGCGAAACGATCACTGATGACATGAATAAACCCATGTTGATGTCGGTCGGTGCGTAAGTGATTCCCGGCACGCCTATAACGGCTTAGCCGGGATCACTCACGCACCGACTAGTAATCCAGCTATTAAGCAACTCCGATGAGAGGAAAAATACAAATGGCTACGGTCTACTACGATGACGAGGCTGATCTCGGGCTGATTCAGGGCCGCAAGATAGCTGTGCTCGGTTACGGGTCGCAGGGGCACGCGCACGCGCTTAGCCTGCACGACTCTGGGTGCGATGTGCGCGTTGGGCTGCCAGAGACGTCTAAGTCGCGGGCCAAAGCTCAGGAGGCCGGGCTCACGGTCGGGACTCCGGCGGAGGTGTGCGAGTGGGCTGACCTGGTGATGGTGCTTACTCCGGACACCGGGCAGCGGCACCTGTATGCGGAGGCAATTG
>DATNFM010000118.1:0-8512 GCA_035606435.1 Streptosporangiaceae bacterium
GTCGGATAGCCCAGAGTCGGATAGCCCAGAGTCGGATAGCCCAGAGGTCGGATGGCGGCCGGCGGCCGGGTCACCAATGCCGGGGTGGCCGGTGCCGGGGTGGCCGGTGTCCAGATGAGCAAAGCCTTCGCCGGTCGTAGCCGTGGGCGGGTGGTGCGGCGGCGGCTGGGAATGCGGGTGGCGGCTTGGCTGTGAACGCGGGTCGTGGCCAGGCCGGGATTGGAGGTCCGAGCTCGGCTGGGAAGCCGAGCGTGAGTCGGGTCGGATACCCGGTCGGCGAACGGCACGCGAGCGCGCCAGGTCGGGCCCCGTCCAGTCCGACCCTGGTTGGGTCGGTCTTGATCCGGGCTTGCCCACAGCGCCGCGCATGATCGGAGCGCCGAGGCCGAGTCCGGACGGCGGTCTGGCTCCCGGTGGCCCGGCCCAGGGCGGTCCTCCCCCGGGGGGTCTCACCCCGGGCGACCATGACTCTGGCGAACCGGACACTGGCGAACCGGACTCGGATGAACCGGACTCGGATGAACCGGACTCCGGTGAGGGACCGGTGGCCCAGGGCGCGTCGGCTCGGAGCGGTTGGCTGCCATAAAGCTGCTGGCCCGCTTGGAGCGTCGGGTCGGCCGGGAACTGCTGGCCGGCCGGGCTGGTCGGGATCCGCTGGCCGGCCGGGTTAGCCGGGAACTGCTGGCCGGCCGGGAAAGGGCCGAGCCCGGTCGCGTCCCGCTCCCGGCCCGCGAGGTGCTGTCTGGGCGCGCGGGGTAGCGGTGATCCTAAGCCGAGTCGACGGCTTTCGGCGAGGCTCGCCCGGCGTCGCCCGCCGGCGGGGTCGGCTTGCCGGCCGGACTCGGGTCGGCCAGGCTCTGACCCACGCTCGGACTCGGCGGTCAAGGGCCCGTTTCGGTAGCGCGGCGGCTCGGGTGCCGAACTCGACCAGGACAGGACCGTGCCTCCGTCGGGCTTGACTGTCTGCGCCAGCCCGGGGATCGGCGGATCGGCCGGCTCCGCTCCGCCGACGGGCAGCCGGTAGGCCTGCAACATGCGCAGCCAGGCCGACGAGGCATACGGCGTCTCGTCGGCCTGCGGATCGCCGACGAACTCCTGGGTTGCCTTGATCAGGGTCGGGCGGTCGGCTGCGGTCGCGGGAACGGTCGGCCGCAGCCGGACCGGAGCCGGCCGATCGGGCTGCTCAGTTAGCGGCATCGCGAACTCAGGGGCGCACTGGAGCGGCGGGTCATCGGTGGTTTCCGCTGGTACCACGACCCCGGTGACCCGCCCCGCCGGACGCGCGATCGTGAACCCGGCGTCATTGGATTCGCGGGTGATCAGCGATCTGGTTCCGCTCACCTTGGGCAGGTCGAGCAGCGGACTGCCGGTCAGCACAGGCCGCGACCCGATCACCGGGCTGATCGGCGGCACCCGTCGCCATTGCGAACCGGTCCCCGGTGCGCGTCCGTACATTTGCTGTCCGTCCGGTTGCCGCTCATCCGGCTGCGGTGCGTCAGGGTGCTGGGCAAGCACCTCGTCCGCCCGGTGGCGCCGGCGGGCCACGACGGCCGGCAGCGCCCAGCGCGACTGGCCCCGCTGCATCTGCTTATCCTTCCCGTGGTCTGGTCGCCGGCCCTGTCGTCAGCGCAAATCGCCGACGTCGGCCGCGAGTTGGGCGTTGATCCTGCCGACTTCGCCGATCACCCTGGCTCGGGCTGGGTGAGCGAGGCCCAGGATCTCTTCAAGCGGCCAGTGCAGGTAGTAGGCCACGTACACGGTCTCCTCCCAGAGCCGGTCGACCGTGTACGTCACGATTCCCCCCGGACATCACCAGCGATATCCACCACGAACTGGTGCCCGCAGGCCGGACAGGCGACGTCGGCCTCGGTGTGTCCTTCGGTGTTGATTCGCCGGTACAGGTCCTGCAGGAAAGCCAGGTCGGAGGCGAACAGGTTCTCGATCACGAGCGTGTCGATGTTCTGCTCAGAGCCGATCCTGGTAATGGTCCTGGCGAGCAACAGGACGGTGAGATACGCCGGGTTCTGCTGCACCCTCGGGTCACTTTGAGTGACGATCTCATCACGAGCAGTTGCGAGTCTCATGACGCCGTCGCGGTGTATCCGGCCCTGCTCGTCGACGTATCCTCGCGGCAGCGCGAAAGGATAGAGCGTGAGCAGCCCCGCCGAAGTCGGCGCCGCTTCGGAAGAACCTGTTGCCGACAGGCGGCCAGTTGCCATTCCCGTCTGCCTCAGCCGGCCGGCTGCATGAGGATCTGGTCGCACAGCAGCACGACCGTCTCGGTGACGACTTCGGAGGCTCCGGCCCTCATCCCGCTGATCTCGAGCTTCGACGGCCATGCGTTCTCCAGGACATAGGTGATGATCGGCTGGCCTGATTTCGGTGACTGCGACGCCGCGAACAGTTGCAGCGAGCAAGTCTTGCGCGCGGTGGGCTCGCCCTGCAGCACCGCCTGGTGCCAGGCCCACATGTAGGTCTCCGGGTCCAGACCGCGCTTGAGCGTCACCTGCGGCGGCTTGGTCTTGCCGTACTGCTTGGTGTGGATGATGCCCTCGGTACCGGTCGAGATGTACTCGACCGGCTCGACCTCAGTGTTGATCCCGGACAGTTCGGTGAACGTCGCGACTTTGATGCCATCTACCTGGATCACAAAGGTCGACGCCGACATGACGGCCGGATTGCCATTGGCTACTGCCGCCATGGCGGCACGCTCCCTTCTCGTTCTGCTTCTTCTTGATGAGGCTCGGTTGGTGACTCAGCCATCGCCGTAGACGATCTGATCGCACGCGATCGTGACGTCCTCGGTCACGAATCCCTCGCCTGCCCTCGCGCCGGCGATGTTGATCCTGGCGCACCAGGCGGACAGCAGCGTGTAGATGAAGAGCGGCTCGGCTTCCCTGATCGACGGGATGCCGCCGCCGTACATCTCCAGCGTCACGTTCGTGCGCGCGGTCGGCAGGCCCATCAGCGCCATGTTGTGCCAGTACCAAAGGGCCAGGTTGGTGTCGACGCCACGCTTGAGCGTGACCGTCGGCGGCTTGGTCAGGCCCATCTGCTTGCTGTGGTTGACGGTCCCGGTGCTATCCACCGAGACGTACTGCTCCACGTTGATCTCGCTGTTGATGCCGCCGAGCTCCTGGAACGACAGCCGGCCGAGCGTGAGCACCTGCGGGCCGCCCACGATCTGGAGGTTGGGGGCCGAGATCACGAAGATCGGCGCCGACGCGACTGGCATGAACTCCGGGTACTTAGGGTGTTTCATCGCCGCTATTCCTCGAGTGCCGCGCCCTGTGAGTACTGCGAGATCCGGAACACGACGAACTCGGCCGGCTTGACCGGCGCGATCCCGACGTCGACGGTCAAGATCCCAGCGTCACGGTTCTCCGGCGGGTTGTTCTCCTCGTCGCACTTGACGTAGAAGGCTTCCTCAGGGGTCCGGCCGAACAGCGCGCCGCTGCGCCAGACCCGGCGCAGGAACATCGTGATCGTGCGCCGCACCGCGCCCCACAAGAACCGGTCGTTGGGTTCGAACACGACCCAGTTCGTGCCGGTCAGGATCGACTTCTCGACGAAGTTGAACAGCCTGCGCACGTTCAGGTAACGCCACTCGGGATCGCTCGACAGCGTGCGCGCACCCCAGATCCTGATGCCCTGACCAGGAAACGAGCGGATGCAGTTGACCGCGATCGGGTTGAGCTGATCGTGCTCGCCGCGGGTGACGTTGGTTTCCAGGTCGATCACGCCGCGCAGCACCTCGTTGGCCGGCGCCTTGTGCACTCCGCGGGTGTCGTCGCTGCGAGCCCAGACCCCGGCCACGTGGCCGCTCGGCGGGACCATCACTGGCGCGCCCTGCACCGGATCCATGATCTTGACCCACGGCCAGTACAGGGCGGCGTACTTGGAGTCGTAGCCGGCTACATCGACCCGCCAGTCCTGCACCTGCTGAGCGCCGAGGCCAGCCGGGGCGTCGAGAATCGCGACCCGGTCCGCCATCAGCTCGCAGTGGCCGATCATCGCCAGCTGGACGGCCTTGACCCCGTCCATGTCGATCGCGCCGCTCGCGTAGGCCGACATCAGGTCGGGCACGGCCAGCATCGTGACGTTCTCGATGGCCTCTAGGCCGGCAAAACCGGTGCGGTCGGCGGTGTCGCCGACGTACTCGCTGGCGCTGACCGCGACCGGCGGGCTGGCCGGCTCGACCGGCGCCTGGCCGCCCGCCAGCGTGACCTGGCCGCCCGGCCTCGGCTCGAGCACCCCCGCGCCCTTTGACTCCTCGATCTCGATCAGTTTGGACCTTTCCCTCACGGCGGTCACGACGTACTGCGGCCCGCGCTTGGCGGTGACGTTGTCGAACGTCTCGACCACCTCACCGCCGCGCTTGACCAGCAGCTTGAAGGTGCCTTCGGCGGGCTCGCCGGGCTCGGCCACCTCGACCGCAATCTCGTTGCCCTCTGTGCCCGCGGCGCGTGCGCGTACCCGCAGGGCCGGCCGGGCGCGGTCGCCGCCAGTGGTCAGCTCGCCCCGAGCGGCCTGGCCAAGCTGGCCATCCGCGTCGGCCGCGCCGTCAGCCGGGTCCTCGCCCGCCCCGTTGGCGCCGATCCGCACGATGTAGGCCGCGCCGCCGCCGTTGAGGAAGTACCCGTATACGGCGTGGGGCAGGTAGCCGCCGTCTACGAATCCGCCGAACGTCTTCGTGTACTGCGTCCAGTTCGTGACGAGGGTCGGCTCGTTGGCCCGCCCGCGTTCTGTGAATCCGACGAACGCGGCCAGCGCCGTGCCGACTCCCTCGATCGGCCGCGAGCCGGATGAGACTTCCTCGACGTACACGCCGGGGGATAGATACGAGGGCACGCTGCCTCCTCGAAGTCCTGACGTGGGCTGAGCGCCCTGACCCTGTCAGGCCTGAGTCTGGCCTGGCCGGACCACGCGGCCACAGCGCTGTAGAGCTTCAACCGACGCAGCGATCGGTGCGCGATCTGGCTGCCGTTTCGCGCGACTTGCTGCCTGTTTTGTCATCCGCCGAGCGGACGACCCGAGTCAGGCCAGGCTGGTGCGTACAAACGTGCTGATCCGGCTCGTGGCTGGTGCCCGCTTTCTCGGATAACGGGCGATTCCTGTCGGCACTGGGGGTGCGGCGGGCGGCACTTACCATTCGTTGCGGCGACTTCCCTTCCTCGCGGCGACTTGCCATTCGTTTCCGTGGCACTAATTAGCTGATTTCAGGCAAAAGAACCTGGCTAACCGCAGGTAAGTCGTCGCACAGGATGGGAAGTCGACGCAATGGATGGCAAGTGCGATAGGCGATGAACCGGCGAACGGCGACCTCCGCCCTCGCGCACCAATGCGGCAGGCCTGGCCTGGCCTGGCCTGGCGCGCCGGCCCTCGAGAGTCAGTGAGCCTGGTGTCAGTGCTCGTCGGTGTCCATCTCAGATTCGCTCTCGTCCTTGGGAAGCGGGGCATCGTCCGCGAACTTGGACAGGTCGTCCCGGAGCTTCTCGATGTCTTCCTGCTCTTGATCTTCCTTCAGCCCGGCGAGTTCGTCTTCGGGAATTTCTGTCTCCTCTCCGATCGAGAGGGTGCTGTCCTGCGAGGACAGCGGCGAAGGCACGTACTCCTCGACGCCCGTGAAGATTTCCGATGGGAGCCGCTGCGGCCTCGGGATGCGATCGGCGCGCGTGGTTTCCTGGCCCTCCGGCACCTTAGTCGTCACTTCCTTGCCAAAGCCCGTGGTCAGTACCCGATCCGGGGTGTCGGCGTCGAACGCGGTCGCAAACTGACCGTCCTCAACTAGCAGCTTCTTGGCGATTTTCTTGACTTCGGCCAGTTCGATCTTGAGCAGGTTAGCCAGGGTCGCGAAGCTCTTCTTCGTACTGGTTCCCCAGGCGCCGCCTGGGCGCTCGTACCAGACGATCTGATCATTCTTGAGTTCGTTGACGAGGATGAAGGCGCACGAGCACGTCTGGCAGGGCCGCTTGCCGCCCCCTATGGTGGCCGGCCCGGTATAGCCGGAGCGAGCAACCGCTATCAGAAGGTTCTGCTCGGCATGGCAGTTCTCGCCGCTTCCGATCACGATGATCTTGTTCGCATAGGTCGGCCCGGAAATGAATGGTGCCAGGGCCGCACCGCTAGTCGCGCCCGTGGCGTCAATGAATACCTTGTTCGCATCGAAGGTCGAGAACATGGATACGACGGCGTCGGCTTGCTCGGGGCTATACAGCACGCTGACCAAGACGGTGGTCAGATACTTAAACATTTCAGCCGATGGCTCGGTCCCGGCGAAGACCTTGGTGAGATCCCTGACGATGTCCGCCCTCGCGTTCCGCTCGTCATCCACGACCGGGATCGGCTCCCCGGTAGACGTAGAATGCATGACGGTGCCGGTCTTGGTTGTCCGGTAAGTACGTGCGACCTCCAGCACGTCAGAGAGTTTCTTGCCAACCAGCAACTCGAGCGCCTTCTTCTCGTTGGCGCTCACGAAGACCCGGTCAGGGAACACCATGGCCTGAATCTCGGTAATTTTCTGCTTGCTTTCCTTCAAATAGGTAATAACGGTCTGCGAGAACAGGCTGATTAGATCGATGTCCATGATCTCGGTGAAGTTCTGCCGTCCGCCCTCGATCGTCCCCGCTTTACCGAAGAAGCCGGTTCGAGTGTTGGTCGTCGCGCCAAGTTCGGTTTTGTAGAAGGAGGTCAGACTGTCGGAGACGCCTTTCTCGGTCAGCGAGCCGCTGGTACTCTTCTTCGGCTTATAGTTGCGCTTCCGATGGCGCGTGATCGGTGTTTCCTTAAATATCTTGGTTACGTCCGTGTGGGTATAACCGGACTCCTCGAGTTTCTGGCCAAAGTAGTTGAAGAACTGCGGATCTTCCTCTTTAGCTACGACGTCTTCGATGATAAGGCGGCCGTACTCCGCCACCTTGCCGATCGCTTGATCGCTGAAGAGCTTGAGCAAGGGGTTTTCTTCGAACTGAGGCGGCACGCCAGGGTATTCGATCTTCTTAACCGGGCGCAGACTCTCGTCGCCTTCGGTATCTCCTAGGCGACCGCGCTTCTTCTTGACGGTGGTACTCGGAGCCTGCCCTTCGCCCGATGGCTCCTCTTCCTCTTCCTCATCTACGGCAATGGGATCGAGTTCGCCCGGATCACTGGTCATTTCTCGCTCGCCTCTCTCACGTTCGCGTACGGGCTAGCTGCCTTGCGAGCCGGATGGGGCCTGGGCCGCTACGTAACTCAGGAGCACCCGGCGAATTTCATCGTCCGTAACCTCGGGATCGACCCCGGCCGCGCGAATGGCGGCGACGGCATCCGGCATGCGCTGGGACGTCTCTCGCTGGACCTCGGCGAATTGCTTCGCGAATTCAGCCGGCTCGGCCGCCTTCCCGGCTTCCGGCTCGACCTCGTCTTGGCCTTCCTCGACCGCCTCGTCATCCTCGATCGCCTCGGCGGCGTCGATGGCCGCGATGGCCGCGGCCATGAGCATCCAAGGGCCGTCCGGATCGAGGCGGAAGACATAGCCCTCTCCGCCGTAGTCGTCGGCGACGTCGGCCGCGACCGGCGTACACGACCATCCCGGCGCCCCCTGCCACGGGCGGGCGGCGGCTTCGGCGCGGTCTTCGCGATCGGCCAGCGGAGCCCACCGCCCGAGCGGAGCGGTCTGGTAATCCGAGAACAAGTGCCCGTTGTCGAAGTAGACCCAGTAACGCGTCCCCGGGATGCGATCCTGCGCCCAGTTCGAGTAAAGCTCGCCGGTCAGCTCGACCGCCAGCCTGGCTTCCTCTTCCTCCTGGTCCAAGGCCGCGAACGCCTTGGCCTGCGTCATCCAGGATCCGTCGGGATCGCGGCGAAACACGAAGCCCACGCCACCGTAGTCGGAGACGGACTCATCTCCGACCGGCGTGCAGGACCAGCCCGGAGCGCCGTTCCAGGGTTGCTTCGCGGCTTCGGCCGCATTCTCGCGTCCTTGCAGCGACATCCACTGGTCGAGCGGCGCGACCTTGCGGTCGGAATACAGGTAGCCGCCATCGGCGTAGATCCAGTACCGGGTGCCGGGGACGGCGTCGTCATCCCAGTTCGCGTTGGTGTCACCAGGGATTCCCTCGGTGGTCGCTGCGGCCTGCTGTTCGGACCCGACCCGGCTGGCCTCGTCCTGCCAGGCGGCTACGTACTGACTGAGCCTGGTCAGCAGGGAGTTGGCGGCCAATCCGACATCGAGCTGCTGGACCCGGGCTTCGATTTCGTCCGGGGTGAGCTCGCTCGCCTTCTCGATTCCCCTGGCGAGCAGGCCAAGCTCGTCGAGACCTCGCAGGATCTGAATTTCCTGATCGCCGGTGTCGTCCAGCACTGAGGCCAGATCCTTGAGGATCCACTGATCCTCGTAGGAGTACCAGTCCTGGTAGCCCTCGAAGACGAGTGGCACCAGCTTGTCGCCGATGTCACCGAACCCTGGCACCAGTTGCCGCGCCCGCTCGAGCACGGCCGGCCACGCGGCCAGCTCAGCCCCGACGCTCATCGC
>DATNFM010000119.1:0-2200 GCA_035606435.1 Streptosporangiaceae bacterium
CATACAAGGACTCCCGCGCCCCGCAGAACCTCGTCCCGATCGCCGGGCTGGAGAACACCCTGCGGCACCGGCTCGGTGACACGCGCGTCCTGTACCGGGCGCTGCGCGAAGCAGCTAACTGACCCGGAATATCGCAGGGCCCGTCCCGCCATTGAGGCCGAACGGACCGGGTACAAGCCTTGCTCAAGGCGACCGCGCTGTCCGGTTATCTGGAGCCGCGCTCGCCGCCTTGTCCCAGTGGGCCCACTCGATGAAGACGGTCGCCGAGGTTCTGTCTCGCTTGACAAGAGCTTCCGTAAGTTTTAACTTACCGTTCGTGGAGACTTACGGATCTGAGGGGATCGCGGCGCTCGGGGACCCAACCCGGCGCGCCATCTTCGAAAGTCTCGCCCGCAAGCCCAAGCCGGTCGGCGAGCTCGCCGCCGAACTGCCGGTCAGCCGCCCCGCGGTCTCCCAGCACCTGCGAGTACTGAAGGAAGCCGGGCTGGCCACCGACCGCGCCGACGGCACCCGCCGGATCTACCAGATCCGGCAGCAGGGCGTGCAGGCCATCCACGGCTATCTCGACCAGATGTGGGGCCAGGCGATGGCCGGTTTTCAGGCAGAAGCAGAACGGGCCGCCAGCCAGGCATCGGCCGGCCCGCAGAACACGATCAGCAACCACAGCCAGGAGGAGCCATGAGCACCCAGGCAGCAAGCACCGAGGTCTTCGCGCCGATCCGGTACGCGGTCACCGTGCCGCTTCCGGCCGACCGGGCATTCACGCTGTTCACCGAGGGATTCAACAGCTGGTGGCCCGGCCACCACATCGGCACGGCCGAGATGGCCGAGGCCGTGCTCGAGCCGCGGACCGGCGGCCGCTACTACGAGCGCGGCGTGGACGGCAGCGAGTGCGAGTGGGGCCAGGTCCTGGCCTGCGAACCGCCGCACCGGATCGTGGTCGCCTGGCAGATCACCGCGCAGGGGGACGCCTGGGTCTATGACCCCGACCTCTCGCGCGCCAGCGAATTCGAGGTGAACTTCCGCGAGCAGCCCGACGGCCGGACCCTGGTCGAACTCGAGCATCGGAACATCGGCCGGCACGGCCCGGGCGCCGCCGGAATCCATCAGGGCGTCAGCAGCCCAGGCGGCTGGCCAGGCATCCTGGACAACTATGCCAAGCTCGCGGCGGCGGCCTGACACCGACCGCGACGCAGCACCTGGTGGAGATTCGGGCCAGCAGATCAACGGCTGCGCCTACCGGCCCGGCCAGTGGGGTTAACCAGCCGCGATCGGGACGACGTCCTTGCGAGGACGTCCGCGAGGGCGCTTACGCGGCACGATCGCGCCGCGCAGCAGCAACTCGCCGCCCCAGACACCCCAGGGCTCCCCGCGCTCCAGGGCGCCGACCAGGCAGGCCAGCCTGGCCCGGCATTCCCGGCACATCGCCTTCGCCAGCTCCACATCCTGCGGAGACTCGGCGAAGAACAGCTCCGGATCCTCTGTGCACGGTAGGCCCAGGTTCAGCCCCGCGGTGTCCTGCCCGCCGACGGTGGCATCGCGCCACTGCATCAGTGCCGTCATCTCTCGTTCCCCGTTCTGCCGACGCGGATCGGCCCCCGGAACGTCGCCGCCGTATACCGGCGAGGTTCCGCTTGTACGACGAACGCCCCGGACTCAGCCGGACAAACGATCGCCATCACGTACCAGACTCGCCGTAAGCCCGCTGCTGCCGCATGGGGCAAATGCCATATCTTCGCCGCCGCACGGCCTTAGCCAGCGCCTGAGGCACCCAGGTCCAGGGTGACGGCCAGACCCGTGCCGGCCAGCCTGCCACACTGTCCCGCCGCACCCATGTCCGCTGGTCTATTCATCCGAACGGACGGCGGTTCCCGCCCCTCCCCCGCTCCACGCTGCGCAGGCGATAGCGCCCCTAGCTCGCACCAGACACTTACGTCGTTGCGGCGGGTTGCCACTGATTGCCACTCGTTCGGTGGCATCATTAGTGCCGGGGTGCACAAACACTCGATGATTTGCAATAGTGCAAGAGAACTCGCGCGGAACGGAGTGGGCGAGCCATGGCCCGACGCGGTGAGCCTGGACAGAACCCGACGCTGCGCGGCCGACGGCTGGCGATGGAGCTCCAGCGCCGTCGCGAGGCCACCGGGATGAGTCGTGAGGAGGTCGCGCAACAGCTGGAGTGGTCGACTTCTACCCTGTT
>DATNFM010000120.1:0-5296 GCA_035606435.1 Streptosporangiaceae bacterium
ACGGACCGGCCGGCCAACGTGACCGTCGAGGTGCTCTCCGGCTACCCGGCTCGGCTGCTCACCGCGGCGTCAAAGGAGGCTGACCTCGTGGTGCTCGGCTCGCGCGGGACTGGCGGCTTCGGCACGATGCTGCTTGGCTCGGTTTCCAACCTGGTCGCCCACCACGCCTCCTGCCCGGTCGTCATCGTCCCGGCCGAGCGGCCCGAGCGGCAAGAGCGGCACAAGCGGTAGCGCGAGACCAGCGGGCAGGCGCGCTGGCAGTATTGACGGCAGACAGAGCTGCGCAAATTTTTCTCCCTGAAAAGGGGTGTGATCTAACAGATGAACAGCTCTCCGGCCGCCAATCAAAATATTTCGGTTTTCCTGCTTGATGATCACGAGATAGTCCGGCGGGGCGTGCGGGAACTGCTGGAAGCCGAACGCGACATCACCGTGATCGGGGAGGCGGGCACGGCCGAGTCGGCGCTCGCGAGGATCCCGGCGCTGGCTCCGGATGTGGCCATCCTTGACGTGCGGCTGCCGGATGGCGACGGGGTGAGCGTGTGCCGGGAGATCAGGTCGCGCCTGCCGGAGACGGCGTGCCTGATGCTGACCTCGTTCGGCGATGACGAGGCGTTGTTCGACGCGATCATGGCGGGCGCGGCTGGTTACGTGCTGAAGCAGATTCGCGGGACCGACCTGGTCGGCGCGGTGCGCGCGATCGCGTCCGGGGAATCGCTGCTTGACCCGAAGGCGGCGAGCCGGGTCATGCAGCGGATGCGGGACCAGGCCGTGCGCCAGGATCCGCTGGCGTCGCTGACCGGCCAGGAACGGCGGATCCTGGAACTGATCGGTGAGGGGCTGACGAACCGGCAGATCGGGGAGCGGATGTTCCTGGCCGAGAAGACGGTCAAGAATTACGTGTCGGCGCTGTTCTCTAAGCTGGGAATGGAGCGGCGGACGCAGGCGGCGGCGTATGCGGCGAAGATGATGAAGGAAGGCGACGCCTCAGGCCGACAGTGAGGCGGGCCCGACCCCTGGCCGGGGCCGGGCCCGCCTTTGTTAGCTGGCGCCGGTTAGCTGGCGCCGGTCAGCACGCCGAGGAGCCTGAGCCGCTCGACCGCCACCGACCTGGACTGGCTCCTGGCGGCGCCGGCCGCCCATTCGCGCCAGACCGGCCAGCGCTCTTGGTCGTAGCCCTCGTGGTCGTACTCGACGTCGTCGAGCGTGAGGTCACGCACCAGCTTGACCTGGTCCGCCTCGGCCAGGCCGGGCCAGGGCAGGTAGTCGATGGTCCACGTCAGGCGGGGCAGGCCGCCCTGAGCGCAGTTCATCAGGTGGCCGTGAAGTGCGACCACGTCGCCTGGCTCGGTCTCGATCACGACGTGCGGCCGGTCCCAGGCTTCGAAACCCGAGGCGGCCGGGTCGACCGCCCGGTACTCGCAGAGCCGTCGGGCGAACTCGGGCAGGTGCGAGCCGGGGATGACGCGCAGTGCCCCGGTGGCGGCGGTTCTCGGCTCGAGATCGACCCAGAACGTCACCCCGGCGATCGGCGGTCCCAGCCGGCTGTGCCAGCCGGAGTCGCCGGTGAAGCAGGTGGCGATGCCCACCGAGGGGACGGTCGGGGTGCCGAGCAACTCGGCCGAGTGCTGGAACGTTCGCCGGTCGTCGGCGATCAGCGACTGGCTGAACGGCGCCCGGTCCACCGACAGCGGCAGGTAGTCGCCGGAGATGCCGCCGAGATCATCGGGTTCGGTCCCGAGTACTCCGAAGGCCTCCGTCAGGGCCTGGCTGACCTCGTCGCGAAGGGTCCGCGCCTGCGCTCCGGTGAAAAGGCCCGGCAGCGTTACGTATCCGAAGGTGCGGAAGTGCAGGATTTGCTGATGAGTTAGCAAGGTGAAAGCTCCTTATCGGCTCGTTTCTGATGACCAGAGGCGAGTCGAACTGGCGGAGCTCGGGCGGATCAGTTTCATCTTCGCATGGCGATTAGCCTACGCCGTTTGGGGCCGCCGCGGGTATCGTGTTTTCGGGCGCTGAGGGGCGCCTCCGGGTCCGCGGGCAGGACTTAGTCCACCTTCGTTTTCCACTGCCGAAGACTTCGTGACCGCATCCCTGGCAGGCCTTGGCGCGCGGACCCCTAGGCCTTTGCGGAGATGCCATGTCCGTTCTTCCAGCTAATCCTGATCTTGATCACCTGCGCCGTCAGGCGCGGGACCTGCTTCGGGCCGCGCGCGCCGGAGACGCCGGGGCGACCGGCCGGATCTCGGCGGTGTCCGATCGCCTTATCCTCGCCTCGGCTCAGCTCGCCGTCGCCCGTGACTACGGGTTCGACAGCTGGCCGGCGCTGAAGATCGAGGTCGAGGCCCGCGCCCAGGACCTGGCGACGTTCGCGGCCGAATTCTGCCGCGAGAGCGTCCGCGGGTATCACGACAAGGCCGTGCGGATGCTGGCCGCCCGGCCTGAGCTGGCGGGGTACAGTCTGGCGACCCAGATCGTCCTCGGAGAGGCTGAGCCGGTGCGCCGGGCTCTTGAAGCCGACCCTGGCCTGGTGACCAGGACAGATCCGGCCACCGGCTGGACCGCGCTGAACGCGGCCTGTGCGTCCCGGTGGCACAAACTCGACCCGGCCAGGGCCGGCGGGCTGCTGGCGATAGCCCAGATGCTGCTGGACGCGGGCGCCGACCCTGACGGCGGTGCCGGGCCAGCCCGGGCTGGGCGGGGCTGGAATCCGCTGCGTTGCGCGGTCGCGGGGGCCGCCAACCCGGCCATCGTCCGGCTGCTGCTGGATCGAGGCGCGCGTCCCGGTGACCACGAGCTGTACCTGGCTGGGTTCGCCGATGACGATCACGAATGCCTGTGCCTGTTGCTGGCTCACACCTCCGAAGTCAGCGGCGTCGTGCTGGAGGCACTGGCCGCCCCGATCAGCCAGCACGACACAGAGGGCGTGCGACTGCTGCTCGAAGCCGGCGCCGACCCGAACAAGTTCGTCACCGACAGCGACCGGGAGGCTCCGGTCCTGCATGAGGCCGTGCAGGCGGGCTGCGGCCCGGCTCTGATCGAATTGCTGGCCGGTCATGGCGCCGAGCTAGAAGCGGCCGGCCCCGATGGGCGGACCGCGTACGCGCTAGCGGTCAGCCAGGGACGGTCCGAGGTCGCCGACGTGCTGCGTCGACACGGTGCGCGCGCCGACGTGTCCAGTGCCGACGCGCTGCTGTCGGTATTGCTGCGGGCCGACCGGGCGGCGGTGGACGATCAACTGGACCGGCGGCCCGGCCTGCTCGGCGAGCTGAGCGCGGAACAGCGCGGGGCGGGTCTGACCCGGGCCGCCGAGACCGGCAATGTCGCCGCGATCGGCCTGATGCTCGATCTCGGGTTCTCGATCGAGACGCGCGGCGGTGACCACGGCGCGACCGCATTGCACACTGCGGCCTACTCGGGCAGCGCGAACGTCGTCCAGTTGCTGATCGAACGCGGCGCCGACATCGAGGCGCAAGACGGCAACTGGGACAGCACAGCGATCGTCTGGGCAATGATCGGCAGCAGCGAGCGGCCAGGCACCAACCCGGAGGCCGACTGGCTAGCCGTCCTGGCGGCCCTGCTGGACGCGGGCGCTTCCACCGAGGGCATCGAGATCGACGAGGACGACGACCACCCGGTATCGGACGCCGTTGCCGAGTTGCTGCGCCGGCACGGCGTTCCGGACCGCGTCGACAGGCCGTAGCCTCCCCGGTCCTCTCGGCTCGCGCCGCACCGTTGCTCCTGCGGTGCTGCTTGCGCAAAGTGCCCGCCCGCACCGTTGCCTCCCTGGTGTCGCTCGAGCAGCACCAGGGAGGCAACGGTGTCGTTGCGGGCGCCAGACGGGCGCGAATACCGTGAGTACCCCGAAATCGGGAGGGTAGCTGATCAGAGGACCTTGAGCTGCCTAGCAGGAGAGGTGAATGTTCCATGTCCGCCCAGGCTCCCCGTGACCCCCAAGCCGTACCGCGGGCGGGGCTGCGTCTAGTGGCCAGCCGATCGGACGCGGGGCGGGCCCGGCAGGCTCGGCAGACGGCCGACACGATCGTGGGGCACCGGCTCGCCAACGGCAGGATGTGGACCCATGCCCCCAGCCAGCCGTGCCGGCTCTGCGACGCCGAGAACGCCGGGACCTACCCCGCGAGGGCGCGGCGCTAGGCTGATTCCAGGCGGGGCTGGGCGCACCCTCGCCGGGAACTCGACCGAACGCGTCGGCTTCCCGATCGCGACCACCGAGACGGGGGACTCATGACTGCTCGTGACTGGGACTCGGTTTACGGCGGCGGCGACCGGCCGCCGTGGGACATCGGCCGGCCGCAGCCGTTCTTCGTGCGGCTAGCCGAAAGCGGCGCGCTCAGCGGCCGCGTGCTGGACGCGGGCTGCGGGACCGGCGAGCACGCGCTGCTGGCGGCCGCTGCCGGCGCGGACGTGGTCGGCGTCGATGTGTCGGCCCGTGCTATCGAGCAGGCGAAGGAGAAGGCCGCCGCCCGCGGCCTGAAAGCGCGTTTCGAGGTCGGTGACGCCCTCAACCTCGGTCAGCTAGGCGCCACGTTCGACGCCTCGATCGACAGCGGGCTCTTTCACGTGTTCGATGACGAGGACCGGGCGAGGTACGTGGCCAGCCTGGCCTCGGTGATGGAGCCGGGCGGCATCTGCCACCTGATGTGCTTCAGCGAGAACCAGCCAGGCGGCTTCGGCCCCCGCCGCGTCACCCAGGCCGAACTGCGCGCCGCCTTCAGCGACGGCTGGACCGTGACCGACATCGTCCCGGCCGCCTTCGACGTCAACCGCGTGCCCGAGTACGACGAACCCACCGCCCAGGCCTGGCTGGCCACCATCACCCGCACCTGATGGCGCGGCCTGCCGGATCGGACTCCGTTCGCCGGCCGGGCTGCGGTTGGGCGGTGGCGGGCCCGGCCGGGAGGATGGGGCCGGTGCGCCGCGAGTTGATCTGTGTGCGTGCAGTGGCTGATGGGACTGGCGGCGCCGGCGGGTGCTGGTACGTCAGCCGGGGTTGGTGAAGGTGTTGATGTTCGAGATTCGCCACTGACCGTCCTGAAGGAGCGCCGTCACGGCGAACATCGCGCCTGAGTAGCTCGCCTGGCCAGTGCCGGCTCGGGTGTCCTGCTGGTTCGCGAAGACCAGGATGCGGGCGCGTTCGCCGGTGAGCAACTCGACCCCGGCGGCTGTCACCTTGGTCACCACGACCAGCTTTTCCTTCGGCGCCTGCTGCTCCACCAGCGCGAACAACTGGTCGTACTGCTTGATCGCGGCGCCGGTCAGCAGCGCCTGCGCGGCCTTG
>DATNFM010000121.1:0-2322 GCA_035606435.1 Streptosporangiaceae bacterium
CGAGTCTGGCTCGTGACCGCAACCCCGGTCGAACTGGCCGAGATCCTGGCCCGCCGCCTCGGGCTCACCGGTGCGCTCGGCACCGTCGCCGAGACCGAGAACGGCGTCTACACCGGCTTTCTGGTCGGCGGCCTCCTGCACGGTGTGGCCAAGGCGGCAGCGGTCCAGGCCCTGGCCGAGCGTGAAGGACTGGACCTGGCCAGTTGCAGCGCCTACAGCGACTCGAGCAACGACCTGCCGATGCTCGAACTGGTCGGCTACCCGAACGCGGTCAACCCAGATACCCAGCTCAGGGCCATCGCCCGCGAACGAGACTGGCCGATTCACGACTTCAGGAAGGGCCGCCAGACCACGATGACCGTCCTCCCGCTGGCCGCAGGCGCCGTAGGCGTCCTGGTAGGCGGCCTGGCCGCCGGCATCGTAGTAAGACGCCACCGAATGGCCGGCTAACCACTCCGCAATCCGCAAACAACCGTCCGCCCGGGCCCGCGCACCTCACTTAGCCCGGGTTACGACGTCTTAGCCCTGTTTAGCGACAAATTTTGTTCTAATTTATGGTAGTTGAGCAATCGCTAAACAGGGCTAAGTGCTCGCAACCCGGGCTAAGTGGGGTGCGCGGGCGGCGCGCGGGGGGCGGGGGGTACGGGGGCCGGGCGGAGCGCGGTACGGGGGCCGGGCGGAGCGCGGTACGAGGGCCGGGCGGAGCGCGGTACGAGGGCCGGGCGGAACGCGGTACGAGGGCCGGGCGGAGCGCGGTGTTGGGGGCCAGGCTGCTAAGTCGACGGCCAAGTCGCGGGCGCGGACCTGACCGGATTCAGCGGCAAACGGAACCAGATGGTGCGACCGTAGCCCGCGCCTGTCCTCGGCGCCGGAACTAAGAACAAGCCGGCACCCCGCAGAAACCGTCGTCGCGACCTGCGCGGCGACCAGCCCGGAGCTAGGAGCCGAAGGCGGGGCCGCGTTCGGCCAGGAGTTCGTCGATCTTGCTGGCGATTGTGTCCTTGACCTTGTCGGCCAGCTCGGCGATCACGTCGTCGTCTTCCCACTGGTCCGGCGTGAACCCATCGGTCGGCATCGGGTCGCAGAACTCGATGATCCATTTCGACGGCAACGGGACCGCGCCCAGCGGGCCGAACCACGGGAACAACGGCGTGATCGGGAAGTACGGCAGCTTCAGCCTGGCGGCGAGTTCTTCCCAATCGGCGACCATGGGATAGATCTCCTCGGCGCCGACGATCGCGCACGGGATGATCGGCGCGCCGGTCTTCAGCGCCGTCCGCGCGAACCCGCCCCGGCCGAATCGCTGCAGCTGATACCGGTTGGCGAACGGCTTGCCGGTCCCCTTGAATCCCTCGGGGAACACGCCGACCAGCTCACCGGCGTTCAGCAACTGCTCGGCCTCGGCCGGCCGGGCGGGCACGTGCCCGCTGGCCCTGGCCAGCCGCCCGAGCAGCGGCACCGAGTAGACCAGGTCGGCCGAGAGCAGGCGCAGGTTGCGCTGCGCCGGATGCTCGTCGTGCACGCCGACCTGCATCATGATCGCGTCAAAAGGCAGCACGCCGGAATGATTGGCGACCACCAGCCCGCAGCCGTGCGACGGCACGTTCTCGATGCCACGCAGCTTGACCCGGAACCAGTTTCGGTACAGCGGACGCACCACGGGCATCAGGACGGCCCGGTTCAGTTCGGGATCGAACCCCGTGTCCGGGTCGAACTCGTAGTCACCCTCGACCCGCCGTCGCAGGAAGTCCGCTACTCCGGCCAGCCGGTTGACCCATTCACCCGTGACCGGTGCGTCGTCTGGATCGTTCATAGTCGGACTCATTCATATCCGCCAAACCCGGCCGGATACCAGTCCGGACGAGCCGATCAGGCCCGCCGGACCGCCAGCCGTTACTTCTTGTTTCTGCGCTGAACGCGCGTCTTGCGCAGCAGCTTGCGGTGCTTCTTCTTCGCCATCCGCTTGCGCCGCTTCTTGATTACTGAGCCCACGAGACCACCCTCGATCGATACCCACGCCTTGTGGCATGCCTAACATCGCTACCCGAAGGGCGCGGGCGCATGCCGACGCCACAGCGTACCCCGCCACCGGCGCTGCGGGGACGCCGGACCAGCTTTCTGCGGGGGTTCCAGGGGGTCGCCCCCCTGGGCCAGCACTGCGCGGGGGTTCCGGGGGGTCACCCCCCTGGGCCAGCACCGCGCGGGGGTTCCAGGGGGTCGCCCCCCTGGGCCAGCACCGCGTGGCGCGGGATCGCGCGGGTTTCGGCGAACCTAACCCGCCCGGCCGGCCTAGCCCGCCTCGACGAAGGCATCCCTGAGGTA
>DATNFM010000122.1:0-21655 GCA_035606435.1 Streptosporangiaceae bacterium
TGCGCGAACCTACAGATGTCGGCGTGCAACTCTTGTTTCCTTCGGCCTACAGACGTGATCTGCCCAGGCTGGAAGCCTCCAAAGGAGACGGCGCGATATTTCGGTTCGAAGGGCCGGTCGACAATGTTTACGCAACCTTGATCGTCCGACTAACGCGCAGCGATCGATTCAAAAGGATAGATGCCTGGCAGTCGGCTGCCAAATTCGCTGCTGCCGACGGCGAATGCACAATCGTGTTGACTTCGGATGGGGAAGGCAAGGCCGAGTTGTCCATTGGCTATGACTCCGTACCACACGAGGTCCGTGCTGAGTTTGAGCGTTTCGTGCATGTTCACCTTGATCGCCGTGCGGCACGCGATTCGGTCACTCGCGAACGGAAGTTCTCCTGTCCTGACGACGGCACGGCGTTCACGTCTGAGCAGGTCAATCGGGCCCGGAAGCGCGGCCGGACGACCATAATGTGCCCGGACTGCGAAAATCGCGTCTCGCTTGAGGACTACTACGAGCCAGGGACAGGCGACGATCAGATAACTGCGGCGATGGACGCTTCAGCTGATCGTGGTCGGGAATCCGCAGCTGCCAGTACTGTATTGCGTGGTAAGGAAGAAGTTGCCGAATTCGACGTCTTCCTTTGCCACAATTTCGCCGACAAACCTGTGATTCGCAAGTTGGCCCAGCAACTTCGTGAACGCGGCCTCCGGCCGTGGTTGGACGAGGAGGTACTCCGGCCCGGTCTTCCGTGGCAACGGGTGCTGGAGGGCGCCATCCAGGACATCCCTGCCGTCGCGGTAATCGTCGGGTCCTCAGAGAGCCCATGGCAGGATGAAGAAATAGCGGCTTTTCTCCGTCAATTCATCAGACGCGGTTGTCCTGTGATCCCGGTGCTTCTGCCGGGAACCAAGTCATCGAAGCTGCCGGTTTACCTCGAAGGCATGACTTGGGTGGACCTGGGTCGTGCACATCCCGATCCCCTCGATCAGCTTGAGTGGGGTATCACGGGCAGACATCCCTAGCCGCTAAGCGCAACAGTAAGGCCCGGCCGCAAACACCCGGCCGGGCCAGCTAACTGCTTCTGCGCATGGGGTGGACGATGGGACTTGAACCCACGACATCCAGGACCACAACCTGGCGCTCTGCCAACTGAGCTACGCCCACCATGGCCGCCCTCGAAACGCGGTGCGGCTTGCAGAAGCATACAGGCCCGGACTCAGTTCTCAGAACCGGATTCCGGTGTATCGCTGGACGCGCCGGCCGGCGGCGTCACGGGGGCCGAGCTGGCCGCATCGGGGGCCTTACCGGTTACCCTCGCCGCGATCTCGCGGGCCGTGGCGGTGTCTGGTCCCGGCATCGGCACGAAGACGGCTTCCCGGTAATACCGGAGCTCAGCGATGCTCTCCCTGATGTCGGCTAGCGCTCGGTGGCCGCCGACCTTGGCCGGGCTGGCGAAGTAGGCGCGCGGGTACCAGCGCCTGGCCAGCTCCTTGATGCTGGACACGTCGATCATCCGGTAGTGCAGGAAGTCGTCCAGCTTGGGAAGGTCTCGGGCGATGAACGACCGGTCGGTGGCGATCGAGTTGCCGCACAGGGGAGCTTTCCTCGGCTCGGCGCCGTGCCCTCGGATGTAGCCGAGCACGAGATCCTGGGCTTCGGCCAGGGTGATGCCGCTCGCCAGTTCAGTCAGCAGGCCTGAGTTGGTGTGCATCTGCCGCACCAAGTCGAGCATGTGGTCAAGCGATTCGGCGGGAGGCTTTATCACCACGTCGATGCCGCCATCTAGCTCTGTCAGGTTACCGTCGGTGACTACGCAGGCGACCTCAACTAGGGCATCGCTCGTCAGGTTGAGGCCGGTCATCTCGCAGTCAATCCAGACCAGTCGGTCAGTCACGATCCCAGCCTAGGGCAGTTCGGCCGGCGTTGTGCGCTACCCGAACGCGTGCGTCGCATCGGTACCGCCCGATTCGTCACTCACAGCTTCGTCACTCGCAGCGGCCAGCGGCTGGCCAGCATCCCGGTGCTCGAGCGCGGCGATGTGGGCCGGCACCTTGATTTCTGGTCGCAGGAGCGGATCTGGGATCGCCTGGCCGATGGTCAGCGCCATGGGCAGGACTCCGGCCCAGTAGTCCAGTTCGTAATCCTCGTCCTCGTCCTTCGGCTCGCCGGTACGGATCTTCACCGACGCCTCGTCCAGCGACAGCGCCAGCACGGAGGTGGCCGCGAGTTCCTTCTTCGTGGGTTTACGCGAGTTCTCCCAGCGGCCGGGGATCAGGTGCTTGGTGATCGCCTCGATCGCGGCTAGCCGCTCGCCGGGGTCGGTGACGACGCGCGGAGTGCCGAAGATCACCGCGCTGCGGTAGTTCATCGAGTTGTGGAACACCGATCTGGCGCAGACCAGGCCGTCGAGCAGCGTGACGGTGACGCAGATGTCCCGGTCCCGGGCGAACTGGAACGATCGGTTGCCCGTTGAGCCGTGCAGATACAATGTCTCGCCAATACGCCCGTACCCGGTCGGCAGCACTACTGGCGAATCGCCGATAATCACGCCAAGGTGGCAGATAAGACCAGCGTCGAGCACGGCGTAGAGCGCGGATCTGTCCGTCGCGCCGCGTTCACGCAGGCGGTGCAGCGTTGTTCGTTCTGTGGTCGAGAGTGCGCGAAAGGGGTTCATAGTGCCCTACGGTAGCGAGGTGCCCAGCGTTCCCGGAATCGATAATCCGGCCAGGTTGGAAGCCTGGATCAGCGAAAACGTACCCGCCGACCGTCGACCCGGGCCGCTTACCGGCATCTCGCTGATCTCCGGCGGCCGGTCGAATCTCACCTACCGGCTGGACTTCGAAGACCAGACCCTGGTCCTGCGCCGCCCGCCGCTCGGCCATGTGCTGCCGACAGCGCACGATATGACCCGCGAGTACCGCGTGATCTCCGCCCTGGCCGGCACGATCCCGGTCCCGGTGCCGGTCGCGTTCTGCACTGACACCGAGGTTGTCGACGCGCCGTTTTACCTCATGGGGTATGTCACCGGAAAGGTGCTGCGCACCAGGGAAGATGGTGCGCGGGTGGGCGCCGGCCAGGCCAGGCGGCTATCCGAGCTCACAATCGACATGCTCGCGGCGATCCACTCCGTCGACATCGACGCCGTCGGGCTGACTGGGTTCGGGCGTCCCGAGGGCTATATGACCCGGCAGCTCGCGCGCTGGCAGAAGCAGTGGCAGCTATCGAACTCGCGCGCGGTGCCCGGCTACGACGAGCTTGTGAAGCGGCTGGAGGCCGATCTGCCGCAGTCGACCGACGGCACCCTGGTGCACGGTGACCTGCGACTGGACAACATGCTAGTCACGCTTGAGCCGACGACGGGAGTGGCCGCCGTCGTCGACTGGGAGATGTCCACGCTCGGCGATCCGATGGCCGACCTCGGGCTCACGCTCATGTACTGGACCGACCCGGGTGACGATGACTGGCTGCGGCTGTCCGAGGGCGGATCGGTCACCACGATCCCTGGCTTCATGAGCCGGGCCGAGGCCGCTGCCCGGTACGCCGAATTGACCGGCCGCGATATCTCGGCGATCGGGTACTACATGGCGTTCGGCTGCTTCAAGCTCGCGGTCGTGCTTGAGGGCATCCACGCCAGGTTCCTGCAGAACAAGACCGTGGGGGAAGGCTTCGAGCGCGAAGGCCCAGCGGTGCCCAAGATGATCGAGCGGGCTCACCACCTGCTGGACGCTACGGGCTGAGCAGGCTTACGCACCGCACGCTGGCGTGCAGAGCCGACGGGCGAGCGCCTCGTAGAACACCGAGTCCACCTGAGCCGCCTTGGTGATCTGATACGCCTGCCCGCCGCTGGCCTGCGCGATCTTCTGCAACTCGGCAAAGTTCGGCGGACTGCCGAAGATGACCATGATGATCGAGATCTTGCGGTCCGGGTTATAGAGCCTGGTGAGCTCCTTGACCAGGGCAGGCCCGGAGATGTCGCCCGATGCGTTCTCGATGCCCGATCCGAGCACTACCAGCGCGTTGAAGTATCTCGGCTGATAGTGCTGCGTCAGGTACTTGTAGCCGGCCTCGATGGTGCCGTAGAACGGGCTCCGGCTGCTGGCCGTGGCCGCGAAGCGCGCGTTGATGCGCTCGAGCGCCGCTCGCCTGGTCAGCAGGCCGACCTGGGCCGTCAGAGGCCCGATCGACATGAGGTTCTTATAGCCCAGCTTGTTGTTCGACGCGGTGCCGCCGAACTCCCACACCCCGAGGTTGGAGGTGTTGGCGAACAGCGCGAGGCCCAGAGTCGAAGCCTGGCTCAGCTCCGACTCGTAGCTGGGGTCGCCGGGAGCGGACGATTTCGACATCGCGGAGGAGACATCGACCTCGACCAGGTCCTTGGAGTAGAGCGAGAGCTTGTTCCACGCCTGCAGGACGGTCGGTGCCTCGATCTGCGACGCTTCGGTCGCTACCTGCAGCATCTGGTCATCGAGGCCGTACGATGCCGGGAACCTGTCTGGCTTGCCCGGCATCTGTCCGCCGGACCTGAAGCCCGCGAACCTGAGAACGTTAGCGGCGTAGGCGGTGTGAAGCATCTGGCCGAACGCGTTCGCGGCGGCGATTTCCTGCTGGCTCGACGTAGTGAGCGTCTCGTACGGGTAATCGAACTCCGGGGTGCCGAGCGCCACGTCCGCCGACGACGGATAGACCGCGGACAGCGGCTGGTGCGGGTTGGCCGCGTCGTAGGCAAGCACGGCCTGCTCGGTCGTGACCGTGACCGGATCGCCGTTCAGCGGCGGAGCGGAGAGGCTGACGAACTCGCTCAGCGAACCAGGGTCGTCGAAATACGAGGTGACGGCCGCGGTGTGGGCGAACTTGGTGAACTGCAGCCGGGCCGCCTTGGTCGGGCCGAGCAGCCGGCTGACCTCGATGAGAGTCGCCAGGCCGGCGGCGGACTGGGCCGGGTCAGGCAGGTCGACCCGCAAATCGGAAGGGGATTTGGGGCCGCCGATGGCAGGCGGCAGCAGCAGCCTCCAGCCGAGCCTTTTCAGTGCCGGGGTGCGAGCCGCCGCAGCGGACGGCATCACGATCATCAGCGGGGACTTGGCCACGCTGTAGCCCGCAGGGTTCACGGCCTGGATGCCGGTCTCGAATCGGCGCACCTCATCGACCCACAAGGTGGAGTCTGGAATCCAGGCGTTGATTGTCTGGCCGGTCATAATCGGATGCTGACCGTCGATCTGCCCCGCCGCTGCGGCCGGATCTTCCGGGTTGATCTGCACAGCGACGCATCGCCCGTCGGCCATGTGATTCTGGCGGTTAAAGACCTGAGCGATCTCCTGGATCGGCGTTGCGATGTCGGTGCTCACCGAGACATTGATGTCGACCGGCCGGCCTTCGCAGGACAGCCGGTTGACGAACTGCGCGGTGCCGCGCCCGACCATGAGCAGCACGCAGGCCAGTACCGCGAGGAACACCAGTGACTTGGTGCGCAGGCGCCGCTTGCGGCGCCTGGCTGCCTTGGGTCGGCCGGGAGGCGGGGTCATCACAGCATCGGTTTCGATTCATCGAGGGGTGCGCACGGAAGATGCGCAGGGATGCCCAGGTAACGAAAACTCTACCGAATTGTGCCGCAATCGGTCGGCGATCCGGCGCACGAAACCAAGCTGGCGGCAGCACTCACGAAAGGGTCAGCACGGGGCGCCTACACAGCCGCAGGGAGTTTGGCGAATGCCGCCCTCAGTTGCCGGGTTGCGCTCACCGGCGCCCCGATCCTGTCCAGGCCCATCAGCGCCGCGCCCGCCACCGGAATCGCCTCGACGACCCGGAACTGAGCCAGCTTCGCCACCGCCGACGCTCGCTCGGAGATCGCGCCGATCAGCACCTGGTTGTTCGCCGCGAGCACGCCGCCGCCGAGGACCACCGGAACCGCCGCCGAGGTAAGGTCAAGCCGCTTGATCACGGCGATCGCCATCGTCGCGATCTCTTTTGCGAGCTTCATGATGATCTTCCTTGCCACCGGATCCCCGTTGTCGCTGACCTCGAAGACCAGCGGGGCAAGCTCGACGATCCGGTCGTAGGTGACCTGGCCCTTATGCAGGGCGACCGCGACCTCGGTCGGAGTGCTCAGTCCGAAATGAGCGGGAACGGCGCGGGCCAGTTCGGTGTCTGGACCACGGCCGTCCTCGGTTCTGATCGCGTGCCACTGAGCCGCGAAGCCCAGGCCGTAGCCGCCGCCCCAGTCGCCGGTTATCGTGCCGAGCGCGAGATACCCCGCGGTGCGGCCGTCAGGAGCGACTCCCACGCAGTTAATTCCGGCGCCGCAGGTGACCGCGACTCCCCAGGGCCGGTCGGCGCCCTCGGCGGGTACGTCATCGAGGCCCGCCCGCAGGACCGCGTAGGTGTCGTTAGCGACCACGGTGGACTGCGTCCAGCCCTGCTCGGCCAGCATCCGCTCCAGCTGCCGCTCGTCCTCGGGCAGGTCCACGTTGGCCACGCAGGCCACCAGCTGCGCGGCGATCCCGGCCAGCCCGCCCTCGCCAGCGCCGGCTACGCCGGCCATCCCGGCGGCCGAGCTCAGCAGGTCCGCGATGATCCGCACGTTCTCCTCGGACAGGTGCTGCGGCATGCCAGGACCGCGTGCGGTGGCTAGCAGGGTGCCGTCCTCCGCCACGAGGGCAAGGTCAGTCTTGCTGTTGCCGCCGTCCACGGCGACAACAGCGGGTTTGGGCAAGCTCACCCGGCCCAGCCCAAGAAAGAGGCGTTCTCGGCGAGCAGCCGATCCGTCAGGCCGGTGGCCTGCTCGAACTGCCCGACCAGCGGGTTGGCCAGCAGCGCCTTGACCACCCGGTCCCGCCCGCCCCGCAGCGCGGCGTCGAGCGCCAGCTCCTCATACGCCGACGCATGCGCGACCAGCCCGGCCAGCAGCGGGTTCAGCGGCGCGACCGGCACGGGCACCGGCCCCGCGGCCCCGATCACGGCCGGGACCTCGATGACCGCGTCATCGGGCAGGAACGGCAGCGTCCCGGCATTGCGCAGGTTCACGACCTGCACGTCACCGGCGTCACTGACCAGCGACGCGAGCAGTGCCACCGCCGCCTCGGAGTAGAACGCCCCGCCCCGCGCTCCCAGGAGTTCCGGTTTTCTGTCTAGTGCCGGGTCGGCGTACATCTCGAGCAGTTGCTTTTCCATCTCGGCGACCGCCGCCGCCCTGGTCTGGCTGCCCCGCAGTTCCTCGACCACGGCATCGTGCTGGTAGTAATAGCGCAGGTAGTACGACGGCACCGTGCCGCCGGTCAGGTGCAGGACCGGCTCGGGCTGGCGGATCAGCGCCGCAATATCACTGCCACGGGAGGCCAGCAGCTCAGGCAGCCGGTCCTTCCCGTCCACGACAACCGACCGTTCCCAGGTCAGGTGGTTCAGCCCGACGTGGCCCAGGCTGACCTGCTCGGGCGTGACCCCGAGCCAGCCCGCGAAGATCCGCTGGAAGCCGATCGCCACGTTGCACAGCCCGACCGCTCGATGCCCGGCGTCCAGCAGCGCCCGGGTGACGATCCCGACCGGGTTGGTGAAGTCGATGATCCACGCATCGGCCGCCGCCCGCTGCCGCGCCCGCTCGGCGATGTCGAGCACCACCGGAACCGTACGCAGTGCCTTGGCGAGCCCGCCCGCCCCGGTGGTCTCCTGGCCGACGCACCCGCAGTCCAGCGGCCAGGTCTCGTCCCTGTCCCTGGCGGCTTGCCCGCCGACCCGCAGCTGGAGCAGCACGGCCCCGGCTCCTTCGAGCCCGTCGTCGGTGTCAGAGGTCCATCTGACCTGCGCCGGATGCCCGTAGGACCGCATGATCCGGGCCGAGAACGGGCCCACCACCGACAGCCGGGAATCATCGGGATCGACCAGCACCAGCTCGGTGACCTTGACCTGGTCGGCCAGCCGGGCGATCCCGTCGACCAGCTCAGGGGTGTAGGTAGAGCCTCCGCCGATGACAGCGAGTTTCATCCGAATGCCTTCATTTCCGCACCCGACTGGGCGACGTGGCAGGCGGCCTCATGACCGCCGGTGATGGGTTGCAGTAGGGGAGTGATGGTTTGGCAGGCCTCGATGGCGACCGGGCACCGCCACCGGAACCGGCAGCCCGGCGTCGGGTTGATCACCTTCGGCGGCTCGCCCCGGTCGGTCTCGGCGCCGACCGCCAGCGGCGCACGCGGATCTGGGACCGCGGACAGCAAGAGCTGAGTGTAGGGGTGCTTGGGGTTCGACAGGATTTCCTCGACCGGGCCGGTCTCGGCGATCTGCCCGGCGTACATCACGATCAGCCGATCGGCCACGTACCGGGCACTGGCCAGGTCGTGGGTGATGAACAGGATCGAGACGTCCTCGTCGTCGCGGAGCTGCGCCATCAGGTTCAGCAGTCCGATCCTGATCGACACGTCGAGCATGGAGACCGGCTCGTCGGCCAGGATCAGCTTCGGCCGCATCGCCAGCGCTTGCGCGAAGCCGACCCGCTGCCGCTGCCCGCCGCTCAGTTCGTGCGGGTACCGCTCGAGCACCTCGGCCGCCGGGGACAGCCCGACCACGTCGAACACCCGCTTGGCTTCGGAATACCGGGCCGCGCTTGAGAGCTCAGGCCGGTGCAGCTTCAGCCCGCGCAGCACCCCGTGGCTGACCCGGAACACCGGGTTGATGGAGGCAAACGGGTCCTGGAACACCATCGGAGCTAGCCCGGAGTACCCGAGCCTGTCGGCACGGGAACGAAACCCCGACAAAGCTTTCCCCTGAAAATAAATCTCTCCGCTGGTCGGCTTGTAAATGCGCGCGAGCAACCGGGCAATCGTCGACTTGCCGCTGCCGCTCTCCCCGGCCAGCGCGACGATCTCCCGTTCGCCGATTGAGAAGGTGACGTCGTCGACGGCGTGCAGCGTCCGCCGGGACAGCGCGTTGCCGATCTTGAAATGCCTGGTCAGGCCTTCGGTCCGAAGGAGCGGTTCCGGAGTCTCGTCGGTCACGCCTTGCTCCCGGATTCTTCGGCCAGGACCTTGGCTGGCGCTGCGGGATCGTGCAGGAAGCAGCGCACCCGCGTGAATTCGAGCGGGTAAAGGTCGGGGCGCTCACTTCGGCACCGTTCAAACACCTTGGGGCACCGCGGTGCGAACCAGCATCCGTCCGCGCGCCGCGCCAGGTTCGGTGGGCTGCCACCGATACCGCTGAGCGGCACCTTCGGCCCTCTTATCGAGGGGAAAGCTTCCATCAGGCCTTCGGTGTAGGGGTGGGCAGGCGAGTCGAACACGGTCCTGGTCGGCCCGACCTCGGCAACCTGGCCGGCGTACATGACCATGAGCCGGTCTGAGAAATGGCTGACCAGGGACATGTCGTGGGTGACGAAGATGACCGCGAAACCGAACTCGTCCTGCAGTTCGGAGATCTGCACCATCAGCGAGCGCTGCGCGACGACGTCGAGCGCGGAGGTCGGCTCGTCCATGATGATCAGCTCGGGGGTGAACAGCAGCGCCATCGCGATCATCGACCGCTGCCGCATGCCGCCAGAGAGCTGATGCGGGTAGCTGTTCAGGTGCACCGCGTCGATGCCGACCATCTTCATGACCTCGGCCGAGCGCTTGGCGATCTCCTTGTTCGAGGTCACGCCGTGCGCCCGCATCGCGTCCTTGAACTGGGAGCCAATTGACTTCGTCGGGTTGAGCGCGTTCATCGCGCTCTGCATGACGACCGACAGGTCCTGCCAGCGGATGGCGGTCAGCGAGGACTCGGTCAGGCCGACGAGGTTCCTGCCCTTGAACATGACGGTGCCGCTGGTGATCTCCGCGGGCGGGGACAGCAGCTGCGCGATCGCGAACAGCATCGTCGACTTGCCGCAGCCGGACTCACCGACCACGCCGACGAATTCGCCGGGCGCGAGCGAGAAGCTCACGTTGTCGACCGCGAGCACGCTGCCGCCCTCCAGCAGGTACTCGACCGACAGGTCCCGCACCTCGAGAATCGAGCCGCTGGCCTGTGATTCAGTCAGTCCGGGCGGCCGGGTCGGTTCCGGTTCCGTCACCACCGCCGGCTGAGGTTTACCTGTTCCTTTCACGACGCCTCCTGATCGGCCGCAGGGCCGGATTGCCGATCTCGTCGAACGCGTAGTTGAGCAGCGCGAACGCGGCGCCGAGCCCGACGATGCAGAGGCCGGGAGCGATGATCCACAGCGCCTGGCCGGTCTGGAACGCCTCGTTGTTCTCGGCCGAGCGGAGCATCGTGCCCCAGCTGATGATGTTCGGGTCGCCGAGCCCGATGAACTGCAGGCTGGAGGAGAACAGCACCGCGTACAGCGCGTTGGTCAGGAAGCTGGCGACGATCAGCGAGGTCATCGTCGGGATGATCTCGACCACGATGATGTACAGCGGGCGCTCGCCCCTGACCCTGGCCGCCTCGAGGAAGTCGCGCTTGCGCAGCGACAGCGCCTGGGCCCTGAGCTGTCTGGCGGTGTAGGACCAGCCGGTCAGCGTGATCACCGTGATCATCACGGCGGTGCCCGCGCTGTGCAGGTAGCCGGCGATCACGATCAGCAGCGGGAACAGCGGGATCACCAGAAGTATGTCGGTGAGCAGGTTGAGTACCGCGTCCCAGACGCCGCCCAGATAGGCGGCCGCGACTCCGATCAGCACCGCGATGGCGGTGGCGCCGATGCCGACGCCGAACGCGATCTCGAGCACCGGCCTGGTGCCGTAGATGATCTGGGCGAACATGTCCGTGCCGAGGCCGGTGGTGCCGAGCAGGTGGTGCAGGGAGGGCCCCAGGGCGGTCTTGTAAGCGCCGATCGCATTCGGGTCATCGTGGGCGATCAGCCCGGGGAAGAGCGAGATCAGAGCGAACAGCAGCAGGAGCGCGGCGCCCCAGGTCGCCTTGCGGTTCGACCTGATCGCCTTGCTCATCCGCTGGAGCGCGCGGATCGCCGGTGAGCGACTGGCGCCGGTGCGCTGTTCAGTCGCGGTGAGTTCGGCCAATTCGAGCGGCGGGGGAGCGGCACCGGGGTCGGCGCCCGACGGCATCTGGATCATTGCCATGGCTTAACCTGCGTCCCTGGTCCGTGGATCGAGCAGCGCGGTCGCGAGATCCGAGACGAGAATCGCTACCAGCACCGCGACCGTGATCAGCAGGAACAGCGCCTGCATGAGCGGGTAGTCCTCGTTGTTAACCGCGGCCAGCAGCCAGTAGCCGACGCCCTGATAGTTGAAGACGTATTCGATCAGGATCGCGCCGCCGAGCACGAAGCCGAGTGACATCGCGAACCCGGTGAGATTGGGCAAGATCGAGTTGCGGGCCGCGTAGTCGAACATGATCCGGCGCCCGGACAGGCCCTTGGCTCTGGCCATTCGCACGTAGTCCTCGGCCAAGGTGGTGATCATCGTGTTGCGCATGGTCAGGATCCAGGTGCCGATCGTGGTGATCAGCAAGGTCCCGGCCGGCAGGATCGCGTGCCTGATTACGTCCCAGATGAAGCCGAAGTCAAGGCTCGGGGTCAGCGTGTTGGTGTAACTGCCGAGGTACGGCAGCCAGTTCAGCTTGATGCCGAAGATCAAGATGAGCACTAGGCCGAGCCAGAAGTACGGGATCACCGAGGTGATCACGAAGACCGGTGGCATCACGCTGTCCAGCGTGCCGCCGCGGCGCCAGGCGCCCACGACTCCGATTCCGGTGCCGAGGACGAACGACAGGATCGTGGTCAGTCCGACCAGGCCAAGCGTCCACGGAATGGCGGTAGCGATGATGTGCCCGACGGAGGTCGGGTACTCCGATAGTGACGTGCCGAAATTGCCGGTTGCGATGTTCGTCAGGTACTGCCAGTACTGGCTGATCATGGGTTGGTGGGTATTCACGCCGAATTGGACTTCGAGCGTGTGCAGCGCCTGCGGCGAGACGCCGCCCTTGAACTTCGCGATCATGGCGATCGCCGGGTTGCCCGGCATCAGCCGCGGCAATACGAAGTTCAGCGTGAGCGCGGCCCACAAAGTCAGCAAGAAGAAGGCCAGACGCCGAAGCGCGAATCTCATGTCTTCCGTCCTCCCATCACCACATCGTCGTCTGGCTTGGGCGATTCTGGCTAGACCGGGCGGTGTGGCCGCGTGGGCTCTGTTGGCTCGAAGGGGGACGACCCCCTTCAAACCCCCGGGAAAAACCCCGAAGCACGCGGCCACACCATTCCTGACTACTTGGTCGGAGTCAGGTTCAGCATCACTTGCTCCCAGTCCGGGTAGTTGTAGGCGGCCGGCTGGGCGTACTGGTTGCTGGGCGACGGCCAGCCGCTGAACTTGCTGGTGTCGTACTGGAACCAGTCGACCGACTCGGTGACCGGGATCAGCGGCACTTCGGTGAGCATGACCTTCTCCAGCTGGGAGACGATTGACTGCTGCTCGGACGGGCTGGTGGTGGTCGGGAACTGGTTGATCAGGTTGTCAACCTTCTGGTCGCTGAACCGCTCGAAGTTCGAGCCGGCCGGGGTGCCGATCGGCGCCGAGTTGGCCGAGTACAGCCACTGGCGCAGCTCGAAGTACGGGCCGGGCCCGCCGGTCTCTGAGCCGTAGCCGAGCTCGAACTGGCCGGCGTACAGCTTGGCCTGGTAGGTCGTCTGGGACAGGTCCTGGGCCGTCAGCTGGATGCCGACCGCCTTGAAGTCGGCGACGATCACGTTGACGGCGTTCACCCAGTCGGAGAATCCGCCGTTGTTGATGATCGAGAACGACAGCGGCTTCCCGTTCTTGGCGAAGATGCCGTTGGAGCCGCGCTTGTAGCCGTCGGCCTCCAGGATCGAGATCGCCTTCTTCGGGTTGAAGGCGTAGTTATTGCCGAACTTCGCTGCCTGCGCGGTGTCCAGCCAGTTACTGAACGTCGGCGTGACGATGCCGGTCTGGTTCGACGCCGGCTCCTCGCCGAACTCACCGAGCTGGCTGGCCTTCGCCCGGTTGATGGCGTAGGCCATGGCCTGGCGGACGGCGACGTCCTTCAGGACCGGGTTGGTCAGGTTGATGAAGACCGACACGTTGGCGACCGGCGGGAACCAGTGCTTGATCGCGGGCTGGCCCGCCAGGAACTTGTCGATGTTCGGGATGAACTGGCTGCCCCACTGCGCCCCGCCCTGGGCCAGGACGTTGTTGGCGGAGTCGTTGGTGAGGTACGCCGGGTAGTTGACGGTCGCGACCTTCGGCAGCCCTGGCTTCCAGAAGTTCGGGTTGGCCTGGTACTGGATGTTCTGCGGGGTGCAGGTCTTCGAGCTGACCGTGTAGGGCCCGGTGCCGATCGGGTTGGTGTCCGGGTACTTGGTCGGGTCGGAGATCTTGGACCAGACCTTCGGGTCCACGATGCCGATCTGGTCGGCGATGTAGTAGAAGTACGTCACCGCGGGCGCCTTGAACTGCATGACGACCTGGTCGCCGCTCTGGGTGACGCCGCTGAGCACGGACCAGACCGAGTTAATGTCCAGCGTCTTGTTCGCCTTGAGCAGGTTGAACGTGTACAGCACGTCCGCGGCGGTCAGCGGGTCGCCGTTGGTGAACTTCACGCCCTTGCGGATCGTGAACGTCAGCGTCTTGTTCCCGTTGCTCCAGGCGAAGCTCTGGGCAAGCCAGGGCGTGGCCTTCGCGTTCTCCAGCGTGTCGACGAAGACCAGCGGCTCGTAGACGGTGCCCAGCGAGAACGAGATGTCCGACAGGTTGAACGGGTTGAAGTCACACGTCCAGTTGCCACCGCTCTCGTTGTCGATGGACAGGACGCCGCTGGCCGATGACGTCTTGCCGCCGCCGCCGCTACCGCCGCTGCTACTGCTGGAGCAGGCGGTCGCCGCCAGGCAGCATGACGCGATGACGACCCCGTATTTGATAAGGCGTCTCATTGCTTAGCCCTTCGGTTGCACTGTTTATCAAGCACTCCTGCAGCGCGTCCTGCGGACGCGTCCGCAGGACGCGCTGCGCGCGGCTCGACGATCTCCGCCTCGGCTCGCGCGCCGTCGCCGAGCGGCTTCCAGGGCCGACGGGGTCACCGTTGGCGTTTGTGCTGGTTACCACCATTAAAGCCATGTCTGTTGCGGGTGGGGCGGATGTTAGGAATGTGAGTTCCGGGATCTTGTGATGGTGGTTGTGTACGATCGCGCTATTCTGTGAGATTGTTAGGACAGTATCCTAACTATCCAGGACGTAACAGAGTTTGTAGCCGAACCGTGATCTGGCGCATGAAGTCTTGATGAGGGCCGGATTGTAGCGACCGGTTCTGATTCGGTGACCTGGTACCAGTGCGCCTTGGGAGGCAACCGGCCGTGGACATGATCTCGTTCGGCATGGTCTTCCTTGAGCTGGTATTCGGGCAGCTAGACCGGCTGCCCGAGCCCGGCGAAGAGGTCTTCACCGACGAGTTCTCTATCTCTTGCGGCGGTGCGGTGACCAGTGCCACCGCGGCGGCAGCGGGCGGCGCGAAGGCCGGGGTGTGTGCGCGGCTCGGCGAGGATTTCGGCTCCCAGGTGGCGATCGAGCACTGCGCCTCGGCCGGCATCGACCTGTCGGCGTCGCTGCGGATACCTGGATCGGCCGCTGGCATCACGGCCGTGCTGAACTTCTCCGGCGACCGCGGTTTCGTGACTCAGCTGCCGGCGGGCGGGTTCGGCGGCCAGCCCGAGCGCGACCGCTGGCTGAGCGTGCTCCGCGAGGAGGCGCCGGCCTGGTGCTACCTGCACGGCGGCATCGGCGTGCCGCCCTTCCTGCGAGCGGCCCGCGAACTCGGCTGCAAGATCATGCTCGACATCTCCCTGGGCGACGAGCGAGAAGGCGAGGCCATCTTCGAGTGCATCAGGCTCGCCGATGTGTTCGTGCCCAACTCCGCCGAGCTGCTGCGGCTGACCGGGGCTCCGACGGTCGAGCAGGCGATGACCGCCGCCCGCGCCTGGGGGACCCAGCTGGTGGTGACTCGCGGCGCCGAGGGAGCACTGGTGTCCCGCCCAGACGGCTCGTTCACGCAGGTGCGCGAAGGGGTCCGCGATGTGGTGGTCAAGGACCTGACCGGGGCGGGCGACAATTTCGCCGGTGCCCTGATCGCCGCGCTGCTGGGCGGGGCATCGATTACCGAAGCCGTCGTCGCCGCCAACGAGGCCGGCTCCAAGGCGGTCGGGCAGCTGGGGGCGATCGGTCCGGTTGGCGCGGCGACGAGCTCCGGCTTTCCTTTTCGCCCAATGGATTTTAAGAATTTGACTGTCGCTCTAGCCTCCACCAGTAGCCAACCGGAAGTCATGGAGCGTGGCTGAATGAAACTCACCATCCTTGGCGGCGGCGGGGTCAGGATGCCGCTTTTCGTGCGCTCGGTGCTCGCGGGCCGGCCGGGAACGTTCGACGAGATCTGCCTGTTCGAGCCCGATGCCACCCGGCGGGCTACGACCGCGCGGCTCGCCGCCGAGGTCGGGCGGGTGCTCGGCCATCCGGGCGTGGTCACGCTGACCGACGATCCGGTGCGCGCGTTCACCGGCGCGGACTACGTGTTCTCGGCGATCAGGGTCGGCGGTGACCGCGGACGGGTCATCGACGAGCAGGTCGCGCTGCGACGCGGCATCGTCGGGCAGGAGACGACCGGCCCCGGCGGCGGCGCGATGGCGCTGCGCACGATCCCGGTCGTGCTCTCTTACTGTGAGCTGCTCAGCCAGTGCGCCCCGAACGCCGTGCTGATCAACTTCACCAACCCGGCCGGACTGATCACGCAGGCGATCAGCGCGCAGGGGAAGGTGACCGCGGTCGGCGTCTGCGATACGCCGTCTGGGACGATCGCCGAGCTGACCAGGTACGCCGGGGTTACCTGGGGCGCCGAGCCTGGCGAGGTGAGCGCTAGCTACGCCGGGCTGAACCATCTCGGCTGGGTAACCTCGTTTGTCACCGGCGGGATCGAGCGGATGCCGGAGCTGATCGACCGGTTCGGTGAGCTTCAGCGGGAGTCGCGGCATTTCGCGGGCTTCGACGTCGACCAGGTGCGTCGAGTGGGAGCGCTGCCAACCGAATACGTGTATTACTACTACGACCCGCGGCGGTACGTCGATGGCGTGGCTCGCAATGGTTCGAGCCGAGGCCAGGATGTGCTGGCGCTGAACTCGGAGCTGCTCGATGCCGTTAAGCGTGCGTTCGCCGGTGATGACGTGCACGCGGCCTGGACGGCTTACTCGAATCTACTTGGGGTCAGGCGAGACACCTACATGCGGGCCGACACCGAAGGCGACAGCGGGCAGGCCGCCGTCCGGGAGGCGCGTGCGGCCCGCGAGGCGGTGCCGATGACGGCGCAGGAGATCGGTGGCTATGAGGGCCTGGCGCTGCGGGTGATCGATGGCCTGTCCGGGCGGAACCCGGGCAACGTGATCGTCAACGTGCGCAACGGGGACACGCTGCCGTTCCTTGATCCGGACGACATCGTCGAGGTTCCGGCTCGGGTGGACACGTCGGGGCTGGCTATCACTGGCAGAGCGGAACTGCCCAGGTCCGCGCGGGCGCTGGTCGAGTCGGTAAAGGAGTACGAGCGGGGGATCGTGTCGGCCGCGATGACCGGCGACACCCGCTTGGCGGCGGTGGCGCTGGCCCAGCATCCTCTGGTGCCCGGGATTTCGGCGGCGCGGGAGTTGCTGGCGGACTACATCGACCAGCACGGCGAGTACCTCGCCTACCTCAGCTAGAGCGGACCAGATGGAAGCCAGCACGCAGGAATTGGCGGTAGCCGGTCAGCCGGCTGCCGCCGTCGGTGCTGCGGCGGCCCAGGCGGCTCGGCCGCCGCTGATCAGGGCGATGAACGAGCAGCTGCTGCTCAGCCAGATCCGCCAGCTCGGCGTGTGCTCGCGAGCCGACCTGGCCCGGTTGTCTGGCTTGTCCAAGCCGACGGTGTCGCTGGCGCTGGCCAATGTCGAACGCGCGGGACTGGTGCGCACGGCCGGGCAGCGGACCGGCGTGCCTGGCCGTTCGGCCGTGCTGTACGAGATCCGGCCGGAAGCCGGCTACGTGCTCGGCCTCGACATCGGACACGAATACCTGCGCGGCGCGATCGCCGACCTGACCGGCGAGGTCAGGGCCAAGGCCGAATCGCGCAGCCCGTCTGGCAGCGTCAGCGGGCGAGTCGGGGAGCTGATCAGGCTAGCCGACGGCATCTGCGCGGCCGCCGGGGTCGGCCGGGAGGACGTGACCCAGACCGTGCTCGGCAGCCCGGGCGTCTACGATCCGAGCCGGGACGCGATCGCGCTGACCGGCGGCCTGGCGGGCTGGGATAAGCGCGCGGTGCTGGCCAGGCTCCGGGCGGCATTCGGCCCGAACTTCGTGGTGGAGAACGACACCGACGCGGCCGCGCTGGCCGAGCGCGAGCACGGACACGGCCGCGAGTTCACCAGCTTCGCGTTCGTCTCGATCGGCAGCGGCATCGGCATGGGCCTGGTGCTCGGCGGGCAACTGCACCGGGGCGCGCACGGGGTGGCGGGAGAGATCGCGTTCCTGCCGATCACCGAGGGCGTCACCGGCGCGGGTGTCGACGAGGTTCGCCAGCGCGGCGCGCTGGAGGCCGCCGGCTCGTCGTCGGCGATCGTCCGGTCAGCCCGCGGGGCCGGGATGCGCGCCAACTCGGCCCGGCAGGTATTCGCCGCCGCGTCGGCGGGCGACGAGCGCGCGATCGCGATCGTGGCGACCGAGGCGCGGCTGGTCGCCAAGGCCATCTGCGCGATCGTGACCGTGATCGACCCCGGGCTGGTGGTGCTCGGCGGCGGCATCGGGCAGGCGCCCGGGTTCGCCACGACGGTGGCGGCCGAACTAGCCGAGATCTCGCCGGTGCTGCCGGAAATCAGGGTCAGCGCCCTCGGCACCAGCGCCGTCGTCGACGGCTGCCTGGCCTCCGGCGCCGACCTGGCCTGGCGCCGCCTCACCACCCAGCTAGCGCAGTCCCAGCCCGACCAGCCCGACATCACCATCCTCCCCGTCCCCATGGGCTGAGCCTCCCGGCAGCATTTGTATGGTGCCGCTGCCACTACAGCAATAGCTCGGCGAGTTGGGCGACGCTGGTACCGTCGTAGTCGAGCAGCAGGCGCCGCAGGTTCCCTACGGCAGAGTCGTACTTGCTTTCGTCCAGGCCGAGACCGATCCGGCATTGCTGCCAATCCGAATCGTTCTGGCTCGCCGATGCCAGCCAGGAAAGTCCTCTGCCTGTCCTGCCCCGGTTGAGCAGGACAGCGGGCCATCGAGTGATGATCTCAGCGAGGATCACAAGATGGCAGCCGCGCGCCACCGGGCTGACAGAATCCAAGGGCGGATCGACCTGATCCAGAAGGCGGGCATAGAGTTGCCAGACGTTGACGAGCCGCTTGGCTTCCCGGATCGTCAGGTCAGGCTGAGCCGCCAGCCGTTCTTCAATCAGGGCGGACACCTCGGGGCTAGCCTCTAGCGGCACAGTCGCCGCGACCACGCCGGCGGTCAGATTGCCAGCGGATGCCGGAAGGACGGGTTGGCTTGCCGGCGGGAGCGGTACTGACGATTTTGACGTCGCTTGCTGCTCCGGCACAGGTGCGTGCTGAACCTCGGGGGTTGTCACTGGTGCGGGGGAGAAGTCCCGATCGCTTTCATCGGGCCCACCGCGCAGGACGAGATCTATGAACTTCTTGACCCCGCTGGCGCTAATGCTAGGCACCAGCACCGGCAGTTGGACGAGTTTGCGCAGGAAGGCCCAGCCAAGGCCAGGGTCGTCACCGTGCGTGGTCCATCCGCTCTCAAGCAGGTCCTTATAGAAGACGTCCATGTGCGCGGCCACGACCATCGGATCGAATCCCATGACGAATCGCCCGGACAGACGCGGGTCAGACAGGAACAGGTTGACGGCCTCAAAGACATTGGCCGTAGTGTTCGCGGTACAACGGTCAAGGTCGTCGATGAATATGACGACGTCGTAGCCGGCGGTTTTGACGTGTTCGAGTAGTTCTCTGGTGTCGTGCTGGTACAGGTACAAAGTGCCCGACCGCGCACGAAACAGTGGATCGCGCAGCTCACCGCTGCCTTCCCCGAGCGACAGCGACGCTGGTTCTGCCAGCGGCCCGCTGACCACCGGACCTTCGAAGAGCTCAGCGGGCAGGTAGACGGTCACGTCGCCGGCCAGGTACCGGCGCAGCCACTCGGCCAGGCCTCCCGCGACCAAGATCAATGAGAAGAAGAAGGCGATGACGGCAGTCGTGGCCTTCAGCTTGCCGATGTCGAGAGACTGATTCAGCTGTCCGAGCGAGATAAGCACCGGCGCGGCCACCACGATGAGCGAAATTCGCAACAGTGCAGGCACCGTGCGCAGGAACAAGGCGCGACGCAGCGTCTGCCGGTCGACTTTTGAGATATTGCGCCGGAACCAGAACTGGTGCCTGGTCCTGGCATCAGCCAGCAGCGTGTCATTGACTGCGTCAATGATCGACCTGGTCAGGCCGGCCCATACCTGACCGCCTGACTGGTGCATCCATGGGTAGAACCAGACGCTCAGGGCGGCCCGAGGCGACCCGTCGGCCGGCTGGTCTGCTGCGGGCTGCCGCGCGCGCCTCAATTCTCCGAACGCCTGGTGGACGGTGAAGTGCCGCCGGGTCGGCATGGCCGGTTTGGCGGGCGGCAGTCTCTTCTGCACCATCTCCAGCAGGGTCGTCTTGCCCGATCCCCAGGGTCCCTCGATCGTAACGACGTTGGGCCCGCCATCGCGCACTGCCTGGTCAGGCCGGTAAAGCTGATCGGCGATAGCAGCGGCGAGCGATTCGCGATCGAGCAAGTCGACCAGCGCGGCCTGATCCGACAGGCCCCACACTCGTACCGAGCCAACATCGATGCGCCTGATCGCGGCGCCAGATTCCAGGTTCCACAGCCGTATGGTTCCGTCCCCTGCTGAAGCCAGGGTCGGACTGTGGCCAGGGTCGGCCCAGATCGTGATGGCGTGCACTGGGTCGGTGTGCCCCTCAAGTGGCTCGCCGATTGGCTGCCCGGTCAGGGCATCCCACCGGCGGATTGTGCGGTCTTCTCCCGCGCTGGCCAAGGCGTGCTGGCCGGCCGCTGTTACCCAGGCTCCGATGGCGGCGACTTTGCCGCCGTGCCCGGGCATCGGGGATCCGACCGCGGCGCCCGAGACGCAATTCCAGCGCCGGATCGTGCCGTCGCTGGCCGCGGTGGCGAGCATCTTTCGGCCGTCAGTACCGGTCCAGGCGGTGATCGCGCAAACGGGGCCGGTGTGCCCCGTCATGGGCTCGCCGACCGGCTGGCCGGTGCCCGCGTCCCACCGGCGGACGGTGAGGTCATCTCCTGCGGTGGCGAGCATCTGGCGGCCGTCACTGCCGGTCCAGGTGGTGATGGCGCGGACGGGGCCGGTGTGCCCGGTCATAGGTTCGCTCACCACCGGCTGTCCGGTGCGAGCGTCCCACCGCCGGATCGTGCTGTCGCTGGCGGCGGTGGCGAGCATCTGGCGTCCGTCAGTGCCGGTCCAGGCGGTGATCGCGCAGATTGGGCCGTGGTGACCGGTAATGGGCTCGCCGACCGGCTGGCCAGTGCCCGCGTCCCACCGGCGGATGGTGAGGTCATCGCCTGCTGTAGCGAGCACGGGCCTGCCGTCCGTGCCGGTCCAGGCGATGGCGGCGCGGATGGGGCCAGTGTGCCCGGTCATCGGCTCGCCGATTGCCTGCCCGGAGTCGGGATTCCAGCGATGAACGGTCAGGGCGTCGCCGGCGGTGGCCAGGCGGCGCTCGCCGGTCGGTGTCTGCCAGGTGGTCAGCGCCCGCAACTCGACGGTATGGCCAGCAATGGGTTCACCGAGACCGTCCCCGGTCGCCGCATCCCATCGCCGGATGTCGCGGTCGCCGCACGAGACCAGGATAGTGTTGCCATCAGACCCAGGACATGCGGCAATCGCCCATATTGCACCCTGATCGGCCGAGATATTGTGACTGATTGTATTTGCCGGATCCTGCGCGAGGTTCCAGAGCATGATCTGGCCGTCAGTTCCGCCCGAGGCCAGGCCTGGCGTGCCGTCGGGCCGCGGCCAGGAGGTCAGTACCTGCACGGTACCGTCGTGGCCGGTCAGCGGCCGCCCCACCGCGATTCCGGCCACGGGGTCCCAGCATCTGACCGTTCCGTCCGAGCCGGCCGAGGCGAGCATGGACCTGTCCAGAACGCTGACCGATACGACGGCCCGGACGGCCCCGACGTGACCGGTCAGCGGGCGGCCGAAGGCGATTCCCGCGACGGGGTCCCAGCATCTGACCGTTCCGTCCGAGCCGGCCGAGGCGAGTATCGGCTCGCCGCCAGGCGCCGTCCAGCAGGCAATCGAGCGCCCGCTGCCATCATGTCCTGGCAGCGGGGGGCCTAGCAGCTCGCCGCTGATGAGGTCCCAGCGGCGGATCTTGCCGTCGACTCCGACCGAGGCCAGGCCAGGTCGGCCATCGGGCGCAGACCAGGCCACCAGTGCTCTGGCGCCGTTCTCCCCGGCCATCAGCTGGCCGATCGGCTCGCCAGAGGCGGCCCGCCAGAGGCGGATAATGCCATCGGCTCCCACCGACGCCAACGCCGGCTCGCCGTCGGGCGTCACCCAGGCAGTGATCGCCCAGGAGTTGCCGTCGTGGCCGACGCCTGGCCGTCCAATTGGCGCCCCGCTCGAGGCCAGCCAGCGGCGCACGGTGCCATCTGTCCCTGAGGTC
>DATNFM010000123.1:0-12252 GCA_035606435.1 Streptosporangiaceae bacterium
GGAAGCGAACAGCACCCCGTTGACAAAGAAGATCACGGTCACGGCGACCGAAGGGGAGCGGAAGAAGCGGGTACGCTGCCGCGGCGCGACCGCCGCCGTGGCAACCTCCGACAAACCGACCCCCGCTCAAGCGCAGCCCCCAGCCTACGCCAACGCCGCAACTCGCCCATCACCCACCAAACCTCGCAGGGCAAGAGAACCCGGCCCGACTCAGTGCGGACGATGCCGTGCTCCGGTCGTGCGGCCCCGGTAGCTGACGGCTTGGAATAGTTCTAACCTCTTTCTATTCGCAAATATTTGCGAGATCTGCGCCCTCAGTGGAAGGAAGGAAGCGTTATGAAGCGGACGGTCAGGTGGTGTATTGCCGGGTTAGCGACCGCCGCGACGTTCTCGGCGGTTACCTGGATCGGCGGAGCACTAGCCCTGTCGGCCCTGCGGCTAGATTCTGGCGCCCGCTGGGGGATTGCCGGCGGTGCCGGGGTCGCGGTGGCGGCGCTGACGGCTCTGTGGGGCCACGGATTCGCTACCCGGGCGGAAGAAAACGCCGATCAGAAGATGGAGCAGGAAACTCCCGCGACCACGTCCGGCGGCGGGAACTTCTCGAATGAGATCAAGGGCGGCGTTAAGGGAGCGGCGCTGCAGGGTCGCGACATCTATGGCCCGGTGGCCTTTGGGGGCGCTGATCCGCCGCGCCGCTCCGACCTGGATGAGCCGTAATAACACTAAAACGGTCATTTCTATGAGATCATTACGAGAACGGCCATCCAGAACATAAGTGGTATGAGCGTGAGGGTGAGCATGGTGACTCCTTTGTTAGAGCTGTTACTCGTGCCCTTAAAAGGCACTAATCGCACCTAACGCTAACGTGAGGCACCTGCCTGCCGACAAACTTAATAAATCTGTTATGTGCCGAAACTCTTCTCGTGTTGACGCAACGTGACGGGCCTTTGTTATCTTCGTGACACGTATATGTCGAAACCAGATGTAAAAGGTCGGGTACTGAGTGGACCACCGCAATGAGATCGAGGGCGGGGTGTATGGGCCCGCGGTGCAGGCGCGCGATATCTCTGGCGGGATTCATGTTCACCAGGCGGACGCTGTCCTGCCGACGCCAAGGCAGCTGCCGCCGCCCGTCCGGCTCTGTGGCCGGGACCGTGACATTGCCTTTCTCGACGGGGTGGGTGCGAGCCGGACCGTGGTGATCAGCGGTCCGCCCGGAGTCGGCAAGACTGCCCTGGCTGTTCAGTGGGGGCACGCACGGCGCGATGAGTTTGCTGACGGGGAGTTGTTCGCTGATCTGCGCGCCCACGCGGCCGACGGGCCCGCCAAGCCGAGTGAGATCCTCGGGCGGTTCCTGCGGGCGTTAGGAATCAGGCCGCAGAGCGTGCCGACGCAACTCGCCGAGCTGACTGCCTTATACCGCTCGGTGACCAGCGACCGGCGGATCGTGGTCGTGCTTGACGATGCGTTCTCGGCCGCGCAGGTAAGGCCGTTACTGCCGGGGTCGCATCAGGGCTTCGTGCTGATCACGAGCCGGTGGCGGCTCGCCAGCTTAGTCACCGACGGCGCGCGCAACCTGCAACTGGACCGGCTTGAACCGTCGGCGGCGGTAGCGCTGCTGTCCCAGGTGCTCGGTGACGAGCGGGTCGAGGCTGAACCGGCCGCCGCCACCGACCTGGCTGGCCTGTGCGAGTACTTTCCGCTGGCCCTGTCGGTTTCGGCGGCTCGGCTCGCTGGTCGCCCGAGGTGGCAGATTGCCGACCTGGTAGCGGCGCTCAGGGAGGAACATCGCCGCCTGTCAGCGCTCGCGGTCGAGGACGACATGGTCGTCCTGGCTTCGCTCGACCTGTCGTACCGCGCGCTGCCGGCCGGCGCCGCGCGGTTGTACCGGTTGATGGGACTGCTTCCGGTCTCCTCGTTCGACAGCGGTGTCGCGGCTGCCGCCTCGGCGCGCTCCAGGGCGGCGGCACGCGAGTCACTGGCCGTGCTCACCGACGCGAATCTGCTCGATGACACGGCCGGCGCCCGCTACCGGTTCCACGACCTGATCAGGTTGCATGCGCTGGGGAAGGCAACCGAGACCGAGACCGAGGCCGCGCTGGCCGCCGCTACCGGCCGCATGCTCGACTGGTATCTGGCCTCGGCCACCGACGCCGGTCAGGTGGTGACACCGTACCGGCACGATCAGCCGCGCGATATTACCCATCGCCCGGCCGAGCCGGTGCGGTTCGTCGGCGCCACCGATGCTCTGGACTGGCTGGACTCTGAACTGCCGAATTTCGTGGCCGTGATCAAGTTCGCCGCCGATCGTGGCTATCCGACCGCGGCCTGGCAGTTGGTGGACGCGCTGTGGCCGCTGTTCCTGCGCCGGGGGCATTACCACGAGCGACTGGAGCTCGACCGGATCGGACTGGCTGCCGCCCGTGCGTCCGGTCACGTCGTGGCGCAGGCAAAGATGCTGAACCGGCTCGGGCTGATCCTCGTCAAGTTCGGCCAGGCCGACAACGCGACCGAGTGCTTTCGCCGGGCCCTCGTTATCTGGCGGGAGGTCGGAGACGACCACAGGATCGCCAGCTCGCTTCGTCGGCTGGGCCTGGCCGAGCAGGCCAGAGGCCGTAATGAGCTGGCGCTTGAAGCCTTCCGGCAGGCGCTCGACACTGACGAGCGGCTTGGCGAGCCCCGGTCGGCCGGTCTTACGCTGACCGACATCGGCGCCGCGCTGGTCGACCTGGGACGCGCGGCTGAGGCCATCGAGCAACTGCGCAGAGCGGCCGAGTTCCTGGCCCAGACACCTGACCAGTTCAACCAGGCGCGGGTGCTGGCCGCGCTCGGCCGCGCCAGAACCGCGGCCGGTAACTTCGACGCCGCCAAGCTCGACCTGGAGCAGGCGCTCGAGGCCATGCGCCTGCTGCGATCGCCGCCTGGCGAGGCTGAGGTGCTGACGCTGCTGGGCGATCTCGCTGTCGCGGCTGGGGATCGCGCGGGTGCGCAGGCTCATTACCAGGGCGCGCTGGCGATCCTTGCTGACCTCGGCGCACCGGCAACGGAGTTGCAGAGCCGGCCGGCCTTCGACCCCCGGACTGACTGACGGCATCAGGGCTTCCAATGGCTGACCACGGCCCGGACCCCGCAGACGGCCTCGAGAATGTCGACCTGCTCTCCGGTCAGCGTCGCCTCGCACGGGAAAGAGTCGCCGATCGCCCACCCCGCACACAAGACGGCCCGCTCGACCGCCTTGATCGGATTGCCTGTTGCCAGCCAGCCGTGCACGAAGGAGGCAAACAGCGTGTCGCCGGCTCCGGCCGTGCTCACGATGCCTCGGGGAGCGGCGGCCGGAACCTGCACCAGGCGACCGTCCCGCAGGCCCAGGACACAGCCCGCCGCGGCGCAGCCTATTCCCGCGATCGCGCAGCCCGGATAACGCTCGAAGACCCTCTTCACCCACTCCGCGGGCGGACAAGGAAGCCTTTCGTGACTGCAGAAGATCACGTCGGCTACCTCCAGCCATGGCTGGTTGTAGCAGTCGTCGATATCGGTGATCAGGTGGACGTCGACCGCGATCGGCACGCCGTGGCGGCGGGCATGTCGCAGCAGCGGCCTGGCAAACCGCGAGTTGGTTAAGATCGCCAGGTCAGCGCCGCGCAGGCTCTGCCGGAACACGTCCGCCGGATACTCAACGGAATTAACCATCGCTAAGTAGGGATGGCCCATCCGGCGTCCGTCCGGCGCCACCAGAACGACGCCAAGCGAGGACGCCTGCGCCTCGACCACGCACGGTCCCAGCAGCCCTCCGCCCGCAAGCTCGGTCCTGATCAGGGCCCCCGGCGGATCACGGCCGATCACTGTGCACAGGTTGACCTCGTCGCCTAGCGCACGCAAGATCTTCGCGATATGGCAGCCAGCGCCGGCGGCACCGGCCCGGAGCCAGTTCGGGGATCGGCTTGGCTGGTAACGGACGGGAAACTGATCGACCGGGACTGACATGTACAGGCTTGTCACTCCCACTACGACGATTTTGCTAGTCACGGGTGGCTCCTCGGGCGGGTCAGGGGATGAGAAATGGCGGTCGGGCTATCGGCGTGCAGGGCGGTTCCCTAGGCGGGCGCAGTCGCAGCAGCCGGTACATCAGCTGGCGCATGTTCTGGGCGAACCGGCCTGGTTCGGAGCTGATCCTCGCGGCGACCTGGGCATAGCTGGCCGGCCGGTAGGCGGCGGCCGCTCGCCGCAACTGGGGAAGCAATCGCTGGTTCGGGCGCAGGCTCGGCGCGGCGGCGGCCAGGACGGCGTGGGCGGAGCTCGGGTCCAGATCCGGCGAGGCCGGCGTGGAGACCATGAGCGGCACGTTGACGGCGGTCCCGTAGACGCCGAGGGACCCGTGATCGGCCAGGATCCAGTCCGCCGCGATCATGACGCCCCGCCAGTCGGCTTCTGGCGGCACCACTCCGAGCCCTCGGGCCCGGCAGTCTTCCAGCCATGCCTGGACCTGCCACTGGCCGTGAGCGCACCAGACATTGGGATGGATCAGCGTCACCACGCCGAACTCATCGGACGGCAATTCGTCGAGCAGTTTACGCAGCAGTTGCTGACCGGCGCCGAACAGCGAACTCGGTCCCCAGGTAGAGGTCACGACAACCAGCCGACGTTCCGGCCCGACGGCGAGTTGTTCGCGGTAGCTGGATCGCCGGCAGGCGCTCGCCATCAGGACGTCGTAACAAGGGTCACCGATAACCGTCGCCACGTCGGCCGCCCCCGGGCACGTCTGGGTGAGCCGGGTCAGATCGGCCGCATGGGGCAGTACGATCGCCGCCGGTATAACCCGCCCGTCGCGCATCAGACGCTGCGGATCGAGTCCGTACGGCGAGCGAGCCGTCACAGAGCGGTCGGCGCGGGCCGCGGGCCGCTTCCCGTAGCCAGCGCCGTGCGGCAATACGATCAACGGCGAATGCAGCTGACTGATCGATCCGTAACCAGCAGCGAGCGCGAGATCAAACCCGGTCTGCGTGGCCTGCAGCCAGGGCACCACGACTCCGCCGGTCGCCCGGAGGAAATCGTTCACGCCTGCGCCAAACACATCGGGCGCCGAGGTAAAGACAACCTGGACGCGCGGATCGGTGCCGATAAGGCGGACCACTTCCAATAGTCGTTGCCCGGACGTAACGGTATGGACGACCACCAGGACAGTTCGGCAGCGTGGTCGCGTTGCCCAAAGGTCGGCGTCCGGCCCAGCAGGCACGTGCCGCCATTCCACGTCATGCATTGCAGCCCCCGGGATAATCTGGCCGCGCAATCGCGCCGCCAACGTGACTATCGGTCAGTGACATCGCCGGAAACTTGCACAAACCTTGACCAGCGCTTGCAGAATTCGTCAGCCGGGCTGGCGCTGGGTTTCAATAAGATGAGTTCCGGCGAGTTGTGGCCTCGCGGGACGGGGGCAACCTAGGAAAGGATGCTCGTGGAGTTCCGCATCCTCGGGTCGGTAGAGATATGGGCGTCCGGTCGGCGGCAAGGCCCTGGTTCACCTAAAGAAGCATGTGTCTTAGCCAGCCTGCTGCTCGCATCTGGGCGACCGGTCTCGCCTGAAACCATCGTTGATCACGTATGGGGCTCAGATCCGCCCGATAAGGCCAGAAACTCCGTGTGGAGTTATGTCGCGCGATTACGGCATTCAATTGCTATTGGGGGCGACGCCAGGCTAGTTTCTCGTTCTGGCTTATATGCACTTGAAGTGGACCAGGAAAAGGTCGATTTACATCGGTTCCGGCAGCTCAGGGCCAGAGCCCGGGGCCTGTCTCAGGCCGGCGACCACGAGCAGGCCGCCCGGCTTCTGCACGAGGCTGACGGCTTGTGGCGGGGCGAGCCTCTGGCCGGCCTGCCAGGCGACTGGGCTAGGCGGACACGCAGCTCGCTGGAAGGCGAACGCCTGGCGGCGGCTATGGAGCGGGTCATACTGGATCTCGCGATGGGCAAGGATGCCGATGTCGCGGGTGAATTGTCCGAGCTAGTGCTGGCCCACCCGTTCGCCGAACAGCCGGTGGAGCAGCTGATGATCGCGCTGTACCGGTCCGGGCGGCCGGCTGAGGCACTCGATGCCTACCGGCAGGCCCGCCGTCGGATCATCGAGGAACTGGGTGCCGAACCCGGGCCGGCATTGCGTGCCCTGCACCAGGAGATCCTTCGCAATGACGGGACTCTGGTGCCATCGCGGCATCAGCTGGCGCGGCCCAGTACCGGCCCGAACAACCTGCCTCGCGACATACCGCATTTCACCGGACGCGAATCCGAGCTCAAGGTACTGGCCGAGGCCATCGTGACCGAGGAGGACAAGACCGCGGTCACGATCGTCGCGATTGACGGAATGGCCGGCGTGGGCAAGAGCACGCTGGCCGTACATGTCGCTCATCGACTGGCCAGCCGGTTTCCCGACGGTCAGATCTACCTGAACCTGCACGCGCACGATCCGTACGAAGAACCAGTCGACCCGGTTACCGCGCTTGACCGGCTCCTGAGGATCACAAGGGCATCCGGTGCCAGCGCACTCGGAGGCCACGGCAACCAGCCAGGAACACTCGAGCTGCTCGCCGCCTCGTGGCGCCAGCAGGTCGCTCAGCGTCGGCTGCTGATCGTCCTGGATGACGCTGCCGCCAACGATCAGGTCCGCCCCCTCCTGCCGGGAGCACCCGGATGCCTGGTGCTCATCACCAGCCGTCGCCGATTGACCGGGCTGGCCGGAGTGCGGTCTATCTCGCTCGATGTCCTGCGGCCGGCCGACGCCGCTGAGCTTTTCGCCCGGATAGTAGGGCCGGAGCGCAGTCATGATCGAGCTGCGATCGGCGAGGTGGCCCGGTTGTGCGGGAACATGCCGCTGGCGATTCAGCTGGCCGCCGGGCGCCTGCGGCACCGCCGAGCCTGGTCGGTGGCCGATCTCGCCCGGCTGCTTTCGAGCACCAGGAGCCGCCTGCGCGAGATTCGCGGGCAGGAACTTGAGGTCGCTTCCTCATTCGAGTTGTCTTATCGATACCTGTCTCGGCGAGAACAAGGTGCCTTCAGGAAAGCTGGTTGTTTCCCAGGACCGGATTTTTCGCTGCACGCCGCATCAGCGGCTAGCGGGTATCCGGTCGCTGATACCGACCACGTCCTCGATGAACTGCTCAGCTACCACCTGCTTGAGGAGCCGGAACATGGCCGGTTCCGCTGCCACGATCTGGTCAGGGAGTACGCTCACGAACTCGCCACCCGAGAAGACAGCGAATCGGCTCGACGAGCGACGATGCGCAGGCTGCTCGATTACTACCTGCATGGTGCGGACCGGGCTGACCGGATGCTGTTCCCGCACCGCTACCGGCTCGACGCGACCGTTGAGGATATTCCGGCGGAGATGCCGGCGCTGGACCGCGCGAATGATGCCCGCCGGTGGATGGAGTCTGAACGACAGAACATCCAGAGCGCGATCCAGTTCGCAGCTCTGAATGATTTTCCTGTCCACGTGACGCTGCTGCCCCACCTGATGGCTCAGTTCCTTGAGGTGGGGGGCTACTGGAGTGATGCTGTGGTCGCCCACGAATCCGCCCTGGCGGCCTGGCGGAGCATGCGGGACCTGCGCGGCCAGGCGCATGTTCACGCTGACCTGTGCCTTCCTCGCGTGCGAGCGGGCTACTTCGAGGACGCCCTCCGAGACGGTCGCGAGGCCCTGGCCATCTTCCGGTCGCTAGGCGATCAGCAGGGGGCCGCCGATGCCCTTGACCGCCTCGGCCTGGTCCACTGGAGCGCGGCCCGCTATCGCGATGCGCTCGCGCATTTCGAGGAATCGATCGCCCTTCATCGCGCGACCGGAAACCGGCACGGCGAGGCCGAGGCACTGGGGCACAGCGGCGCTCAGTACTGGCACGTAGGACGTTACGCCGACGCCGCCGCCGCGTTCGAGCAGGCGCTGCGGCTGTACCGGCAGATCGATGACAAGACGGGCGAAGCGAAGATACTCAACAACATCGGCGATCTGGAGCAGCGCCTGGGTCTGTTCGGCAAGGCACTGGCCCGGTACCAGCTAGCGCTGCCAATCGCGCTGGAGACGGGCGGTCGGCAAGCCGAGGCGGTGCTGCTTAACAACATCGGCAACGCCTACCGCAACCTTGATCGTTACGCCGAAGCGCTGACCAGCCTGCACAGTGCGGTCCGGATCTACCATGACCTCGGCGATCGCCGGGGCGAGGCCGACGCGCTCATCAATATCGGGACGACGTACTACCGGATGAACCGGAACGACGATTCGCTTGTTCACCACCGCAGGGCGCTGGCTATCGCCCGCGAGCTGACCGAGGAGTACGAGACCGCTCATGCGCTGCGCAGCATTGGTGATGTCTACTGCCAGATCGGCGAGCACACGTTAGCGGAGGATCACTACCAGCAGGCCCTCAGCCTCTGCCGGCAGATCGGCGACCCTTACGAAGAAGCGTGTTCGCTCTGGGGCCTGGGCGACGCCGTGCTGCCATCCCAGGGTGCCGGTGAAGCGCGAAGGCTCTGGCGGGCCGCGCTTGTGATCTTTGACCGGATGGGAGTGCCGGAAGCAGGGATCGTCCGGTCCAGGCTAGAGCGCCCTCGCCGTCAGTGAGAGCATTCGTTACCATAGCCGTGGTATTCTATTGGTATGAAGGCAACCATGGATAAGGCTGGGCGACTGGTCATTCCGAGGGCGCTGCGCGAAAGCATCGGCCTGGTGCCCGGCGACGTTGAGATAACCGTGGATGGGGCGGGATTGCACATAGCACCGCTGGCTGACGACGGCTTGGCGGAAGAGGACGGGCTGCTCGTGATTCCGGCCCCTGGCGACTCGGTCAGCGACGATCTTGTCCGGAGGCTTCGCGATGCCGACCAGCGATGACGCGCCGCAGGTGCTGATCGACACGAGCGTCGCCGTCGCTCTGGCAGCCGCTGGTCACGAACATCACGAGGCCACCAAGAAGGCCATCGGCGGACGTAGCTGCGGCCTAAGCGGCCACGCGGCGTTCGAGACGTTCTCCGTGCTTACCCGGCTGCCGCCGCCGGGCCGTCGCACTCCGAGGGCGGTGGCACAGTTGCTCGCTCACAACTTTCCCAGTTCGCGGTTCCTCTCGGCTGCCGGTGCGCAGCGGCTCCATAGCAGGCTCGCGCAACTCGGTATCGCCGGAGGTGCCGTCTACGATGCTCTGGTCGCGGCCACGGCGGCGGAGCACGGGATCACGCTCGCGACCCGCGACCGCAGGGCAGCCGAGACGTACCGTGCGCTCGACGTCGACTTCGAACTGATCGACTGAGGGGCAACCGAAGTCAGGCCTTACGGTTGCGTTGCATTGCCCCAGACGCCCTGGTGTTTTGGGCTCAGTAGGAGTGGTACGCGCGCGTCGGGTAGTCGTTCTCGGTCAGGGCGGCCTCGTCCGCCGACTGGGCGTAGGCGGGCCCGACCACCCGAGTGCGGGCGGCTGCGCCGAGCGTCCGGGCCGCGACGAAGACAATCAGCACGCCAAGGCCGTAGAAGAATCCGAGTCCCTCAAGGAAGTGCATGGTCGACGGGCCGAACGCAGCCCCGGGAGCCGTGACGGGCGACCCGGCACTGATCGAGCCGTTGCTGACGACCTCGGCGATAACCGGTCGGCCGATGACGAACCAGGTGCCGCCGAGCGCGGCCAGGAACGCGCCGACTGATGCCGCCCGGCCCGAGCTCAGGGCCAGCAGGCCGCCGAAGACCGCGACGGCGCCGGGCAGGATGGAAAGCCAGAACCGCCCGGAGGTGTAAGTCCATGCCCTATCTGGCGTAAACGCGTAACCGAAGAATGGCCCGACGAACGGGACCAGCGCTCCCCACGCTCCGAGCAGGATCAGCAGCAGACCGCTGCCGGCCTGCCTGCGGCGCCGTATATACGTAGCCATGGCATCTCCCCACGTCCTGTTGCTAGGTCGGTACAGCTACCCGGCGAGAGGCCTTTATGCACGATCCGTCCGTCTCCGGCAACGTCCGGCTGACGCAGGCCCAACAGGACGCGCGCCCGGCCGGATGATCATCCGGCCGGGCGTCCTGACTCAGCGGGGCTGACATTTCCTTAAGGGAAATGGGATCCAAAGCCCCCGCAATGCGTTATGAAAAATGCTGATTTTACTTTTGGCTGACTTCGAATGCGCTGAAGCGGCGTGAGTGGTTCTCGTAGGAGCCGAAGGCGGTGCAGGGTCGTGACCGGGGGCATGAGATCACGTTCACGCTGGCCGAGCCGATGTTGAGGGTGCTCAGGCCGGGCACCTGGGTTGCCTTGCCCCACCTACCCTTGCTCTCGCTGGCCACGAACGCGTTGGTGTCACTGTCCTCGCCAGGGGCGGTCAGGTAGTCGCCGCCGGCAACGCAGTTACCCGCGGTTCGGCACCCCACCTGGACGATGTCGACATTCCCGCCCACGTTCAGCCTTCCCAGGTTCGGTATCTCGATGGCCTTGCCCCAGATGCCGTTCTTCTCGCTGGCCACGTAGCCCTGGAACTCGAACCTAGCGTCCTTGTAGGTCCCGCCGACCGCGCAGTCGCCCGGCGCGGGGCATGAGATCGACTCGATGTCGGCGATTCCTCCGGCGTTCAGGGTCTTCAGGGCGGGCACCGCGATGGCCTTGCCCCAGGTGCCGTTCTTCTCGCTGACCACGAACGCCTCGATGTCGTCGTGGTTCCCGGAGTAGATGCCGCCGGCGACACAACTGACCGTGGAGGGGCAGGTCACCTGGTCGACCTCTGAGTCGCCGCCAACGCTCAGCGCGCCCAGGCCGGGCACTTCGATGGCCTTGCCCCATCTGCCGTTCTTCTCGCTGACCACGAACCCGGCCTGGTTAGTGCCGACCCGAAAATTCCCGCCGGCCGAGCAGTTCCCCGGGGAAATGCAGGTCAGCGTCCTGAGCCGGGCGAACCCGCTCGCCTTCAGGCCCGGCACCGGGATCGCCCGGCCCCAATGGCCGTTTCGCTCGCTGACCACGAACGCATCGGCGCCCCTTGGGCTGGCCACCTCGTAGGACCCGCCCGCCACGCAGCCGCCTCCGGCGGTGCACGAAATCGAGGTGAGGTCCTCGTCCTTACCCGTATTCAGCGCGTCCAGGCCCGGCACCCGTATCGCCTTGCCCCACTTGCCGTTGGTCTCGCTGGCAACGAACGCGAAGCCGTGGTCCCTCGTGCCCAGCCAGGCCCCGCCGACCGCGCAGTTGCCCAGAGTGCCGCACGAGATGTCGATCTTCAGGAGAGTCCCGCCCTTGACCAGCGCGGTGAGGCCAGGTACTTCGGTCACCTTGCCCCAGTGGCCCCTGTTTTCGCTGACCACGGTGGCGTGACGGCTGTCGGGCTCGTCGGTCGCCGCGCAGTCGCCCGGCGAGACGCACGAGATTGAGTTGGCAAAGGCATCGTGAAGACCCGGTATCTCTGTCGGCTTGCCCCACGTACTGGCCGCGCCCGCCACCGCCAGCGAACTGACGCTCCACATCGCACCGGCAGCGACTGCCGCAACTCCTTGCCAGCTCATTTGTCTACCTTTCTATCGGGCATGACCCCTGTCCCGGTTGGGTCCGATAACACGATCGGCTCAGATAGGTGACGCACTTTGCCGCCCGCAGGTTTACGTCGGGCGGCCCGAAGGCACGCAGCGAGGGGCCCGCGCCGGCGTTCTGGTGCTGGCGCGGGCCCCTTACGGCGGCTGGACTTAGTGCTGGGCGGCTCCGGCCAGTTCCCTTTCCGGCTCCGCTGCGGGCGGGATCTGGACCGGGGCCGTGGCCTTGACTCCGCGCAGGGCCAGGTAGCTGAGCACCGCGCCGGCCACGAGCAGGCCGACGGTCACGTACAGCCCGGCGTGGTAGCCGTCGAGGAACGCGCCGGCCGGGTTGGTGCCGCGGTTGAGCGCGCCGCTCTGGGTGGCCCGCAGCACGGCCCCGATCACCGTGATCCCGAGCAGTCCGGAGACCTCGCGGGCCGCGTTGAGCAGCGCCGATGCGATGCCGGCGTTGGCCGCTGGCTGGCTATCCAGGATCGCGTTGGTTAGCGGAACCTGCATCAGGCCGGCGCCGAGGCCGAAGATCACGAAGCCTGGCATCAGCGCGGTGAACGAGGCGCCGGCTCCCAGCGTCGACATCAGGGCGAGCCCGCCGCCCATCGCGACCATCCCGGCCGCGACCGTGCGGTTCGTGCCGAGCCGCAGGTAAACCGGTCCGGCCAAGGTGGCGGCCAGGGCCAGGCAGATCGCCATCGGGACGAAGGCCAGGCCGGCCT
>DATNFM010000124.1:0-18719 GCA_035606435.1 Streptosporangiaceae bacterium
ATCCTCGGCCACTCCTGGGGCGGCATGCTCGGCCTGGCCTACGCGCTGACCAGGCCGGCCGGGCTGGTCAGCCTGCTGGTGGAGAGCTCGCCGGCGTCGGTGCCGTTCTGGCTGAAGGAACTCGACCGGCTGCGCGCCGACCTGCCCGCCGAGGTCGAGGAGACGCTGCGGCGTCACGAGGCCGCCGGTACCACCGACAGTGCGGAGTACAACGAGACGATCGTCGCCTTCTACGACCGGCACGTCTGCCGCGTACGCCCGTACCCGGACTACGTCCAGGCGACGTTCGACGCGATCGAGGCTAACCCCGAGGTCTACTTCACGATGAACGGGCCGAGCGAATTTCACGTGATAGGACCGTTGAAGGATTTTGACGTCGTCGCGAACCTCGGCCAGATCGAGGCGCCGACACTGCTGTTCTGTGGAGAGTTCGATGAGGTCACCCCGGCCACGGTGCGCCAGGCGCACGAGGCTATCCCCGGCTCGGTGTTCACGGTGCTGGAAGGTTGCTCGCATATGGCTCAGGCAGAACGGCCGGACCTGGCACTCGGGCTGGTGCGAGGCTGGCTGGCCGGCATAGAAGCCAAGCAGTCATAGTTAGCCTGAACTGATCGGCCTTTACTTCTCGGCTCCGACTCTTAACCCGTCTATAAACCGCAAGGGATCTGCTACGTGACCGTGCATGACATCGATCTTCAGACCCTGGCCGGAGCGCCGGCCAAATTCGGCGACTTCGCCGGCAAGACCGTTCTCGTGGTGAACGTCGCCTCGAAGTGCGGCCTGACCCCGCAGTACACCGGGCTGCAGGAACTGCACGACCGGTTCGCCGCCCGCGGCTTCACCGTGGCGGGGTTCCCATGCAACCAGTTCGGCGAGCAGGAGCCAGGCTCGCCGGAGGAGATCACCGAGTTCTGCTCGGTGAACTACGGTGTCACGTTCCCGATGTTCGCCAAGATCGACGTGAACGGTGCCGACCGGCATCCGCTCTACACCGAGTTGACCGCCGTGCCGGACGCGGAAGGCAAGGCGGGCGACATCCAGTGGAACTTCGAGAAGTTCCTGGTGGACCCGGAAGGCAAGATCGTGGCTAGGTTCCGGCCGCTCACCGAGCCCTCGGCCACCGAGATCGTCGAGGCCATAGAGGGGAACCTCCCCGCCTAGGCCTGACCAGACCGAGCATTGAATGGCCGTCCCGAATGGGGCGGCCATTCCGCGTTACGCGGATTAGAGCTCTTGGCGGCGTAGCTGCCTGGTTGCGCGACCTCCGGCCGCGCGACGCAGGCTCAGCGTCCAGATATCCGCTGCGCTCACCTTTCGACTCTAGCGCGGCATCGGGCGGTCGAATGTGGGCGGCAGCGTGTAAATATCGGCTGGGTGCCGGACATAGAGCGATGTCAGGTAACCGGGCGAGAGGGCGGACGCGGCGTGGACGTCGAGGAACGGTTCAACGCACTGTACCGAGCTCACTATCGGGCCGTTCTTTCCTATGCGGCTCGCCGTACCGATCCCGATACGGCCAGGGACGCGGTCGCGGAGACGTTCTTGATCGCATGGCGGAGGCTGGGCAGCGTGCCGGCCGAATCAGATGAGGTCGAGCCGTGGCTCTACGGCGTGGCCAGGCGGGTGCTCGCCAACGCCGAGCGGACACAACGAAGGACGCAGCGCCTGGCGGCGCGGGCGATCCAAGACCTAGCCGACGAAACGCTGGCCGATCCGGCTCTCGTCGTATCGGAGCGGCACCGCGTGCTCCAGGCGCTGCACCGGATGCCGGAGACCGAACGCGAGGCGCTCCGGCTGATCGGCTGGGAAGGACTCGACCTGGCCGGGGCCGCGCTGGCGATGGGCTGCTCGCGATCGGCGATGGCCGTGCGGCTGCACCGGGCCCGTCGACGGCTCGAATCCGAGCTCCGGGCCAGCGACAGCAGCGCGAGCAGCGAGCAGCAATTCAGCGCCCCGATGCAGCGCATTGTCCAGCACGAGTCTCGATGAGTCAGGGAGACAAGATGAAAGGCGAACGTATGCTCGTGAACCAGATTCGCGAGCTCATGGAACCAAGCAATCCAGTACCCGCGGCCGGGCACCAAGGCGAGGCTCCGTATCAAGCGGAAATCGCCGCCCTGCTTACTGAGCTGAGGTCAGCCCCGCCAGAAGAAACAGAACCAGCGCTAGTCGACCCGGTACGTGACCGGCCCAATCGGCGGCGCGGGCGGGACACCGCGTGGCGGGTATTGGCTCCAGTGTTGTCTGGCCTCGCCGTCATCGCCGTGGTCACCAGCTTGACGGTGGCGGCCGGCCGGGGTCCTGGCCGGTCGAAGGACGACCCAGGAGCGCCGCCCGCATCCGCGGCGTTGCCCCGTTACTTCGCGACGGTCATCGGCAGGAACGCAGCGAAGCCGGCGCTGCAAATTCATCGCACGAGTACCGGCAAGGTGGTAGCCACCTTGCCCTTCGCGGCCGGTGAAAGCCCGATCAGAACCATCGCGGCAGACAGTTCAGGCCACGCTTTCTACGTTGTCGTCGAGGTGGTCAATAAGCAAGAGCGTCTGGTCCCCGCCATCTATAGGGCGCAGTTGTCGGTTCACGGGGACTGGGCGATCACCAGTCTGCCCGCTGCCAAGCTGCTGCCCCAGGCGGCCTATTTCCAGGTCGGCGGGATCGGGGTTTCGCCTGATGGCAGCAGGCTTGCCCTGACTATGGAGAACTACCGCCATTCCAGGGTGCGCGCCGAGCTGGTGGTCATCCGGTCGGACGGCAAGGGCGCTGCCCGGGTCTGGTCGGCACTGTCAGTTCCGTCTCTCGCCTTGGATCCGGTCTGGACCGACAACCACGACGTTGCCTTCCTCTGGCAAGACCACCTCACCGGTTCGGAGATCAGATTCGGCGGGCGGTCGCAGGAGCGCTCGCTCGACACCTCGCTCCCCGGGTCGAGCCTGCTCGCCGCCAAGGTGCTGATCACTAGCCCGACGGGCGTCATGGAGACGGCATTCGCGAGCCCGCATGGCGGTCCGATCTTCGCCACGATTGCCAATGACTCGCCGGCCAAGGGGGTGATCGGCATCGCGAACGTCCGCCTGGTGTGGTTCACCCCACACGAGAACGGTTTCACGATCCTGGCCATCCACAAGGCGCGTTACAACAGCCTGTCGGGGCGCGACAAGGCCGACCTCTTCTACCAGGTGCTCGGGCTCGATCGGTCTGGGCAGCATGCGCTGGTCGATTCGCCGAACCTCGGAATGATGAACATCTTCAAGCTCAGGCCGCTGCCGGGCGTTCATAGGTCGTTCGCCGCCGCGGCCTGGTGACGGGCGCCCCGGCCGGCTGGCCTCAGGCCAGCCGGCCGGGTCCGCGCTTGACCATCTGGTCGGCGATGATTGACCTCTGGACTTCGCTGGTTCCTTCCCAGATGCGTTCGACCCGCAGTTCGCGGTAGAACCGCTCGGCCGCGTACTCCCGCATGTAGCCTCGGCCGCCGAACACCTGGACCGCCCGGTCCGCCACCCGGCCGGCCATCTCGGCCGCGTACAGCTTGGCCATCGAGCACTGCGCGTGCTGGATCTTCACGTCCACGCCCTCGTCGATCCCTCGGGCCGTCTCGTAGGTCAGCGACCGCGCGGCGAACAGCTCGGTCAGGCTGTCGGCCAGCATCGCCTGGACCGCGCCGAAACCGGCGATCGGCTGGCCACCGACGACGCGTTCCTTCGCGAAGCCGGTCATCTCGGCGACCAGGCGCTCGGCCGCGCCCAGGCACCGGGCCGCGACCATCAGCCGCTCGAACCTGAACCACTCGTAGGCGAAGCTCATGCCGTCGCCTTCGGCACCGACCAGCTGCGAGGCCGGAACCCGCACGTCGGTGAACGCCACGATCGGATGCTGATGCGCGTGCCCGAGCGTGTGCATGTACGCCGGCGTCCGCACCACCCGCACCCCGGGACTGGGCAGGTCGACCAGGAACATCGCGTGCTCGCCGTCGTGTTCGCCACCGACCAGCTTGCCCTGGAAGAACGCGTAGTCCGCGCAGTAGTACGACGTCACGTGCCACTTGACCCCGTTGAGCACATAGTCATCGCCGTCCCGGCGCGCGGTCGCCTCGATCGCATCGACGTCGGAGCCGGCGCCCTCCTCGGTGATCGCGTAGCACTCGCTGCGCTCACCCCGCGCGGAGGGCCGGACATACCGCTCGATCTGGTCCTGGGTCGCTACCTCGGGCAGCCAGGAGGGCGGCGTCGCGACCACCCAGGCGAGTGCGTTGGTCACCCGGCCGACCTGCTCCTGGATCAGCACCTGCTGAACCGACGTGCACCCGCCGCCGCCGTAGGACTTGGGCAGGTTCGAGGCGTAAATTCCGAGTTCGATCGCGCGCTTGGTGTGAGCCGCTTCGAGGTCGGCCGCGATTTCGCCGTTGGCCAGCTCGACCTCGACCTCAAGGGGAATCAGTTCATCGGCGAACCCCCGCGCCCGCGCCTGAATCTCCAGATCTTGCTCCGACAGGCTGTACATCGATGCCCTCCAGGACGGACCTAACCGCGACAAGGCGGAGACCCCGCGCAATGCGTTTCGCAAAATAAGTTGTGTTTGTTAGGGCGGCGGCAAAGCCGACGTCTTGACTGAACGTTCAGTCTAAGCAAGAATCGGCGTCATGCCAATGGTGTCCGACGCGGTCGTTGTCGGTGGCGGCACGGTCGGTGCGTGGTGCGCTTACTTCCTGCGCGAGGCCGGGCTCGGTAACGTGGTGCTGGTCGAGCGGCATACACTCGGCCAGGGCGCGAGCAGCCGGGCGGCCGGGGTCGTGCGGACCCAGGGCGGCACCCCGTGGGCCGTCCAGCTCGGCGAGTGGTCCCGCCTGTTCTACCTGAGCCAGCGCGAGCGGTTCGGCGTCGACTCCGGGTTCACGCCCCAGGGCTACGTGCTGCCGTGCTTCACACAAGCCGACGTGGCCGCCGCCCGCGAGCGGATGGCCATGCAGAACTCGCTCGGCCTGGACGTGCGCTGGCTCGAGCCGGATGAGTTCGACGAGCTGAACCCGACGTTCGCGCCGGGCAAGACGCTCGGCTCCACCTACTGCGCTCAGGACGGTTACCTGCACCCGCCGCGCAACGTGATCGCCTACTCGGTGGCACTGGCGACGAGCGGGGTCCAGGTGCTGGAGCGGACGGCTTTTACCGGGCTGCGGGTCGCCCGGGACGCCGTTGTCGGCGTGGAGACCAGCGCCGGGTCGATCTCGACGCCGCTCGTCGTGCTGACCGGCGGACCTCGGCTGGCGGCCGTCGGCGCGCTGGCAGGCGTCCGGATCCCGGCCGGCGGCGTCCGGCACCAGGTGGCGGTCACCGAGCCGCATCCGGACTTCGCGCCGGACCGGCTGCCGATGGTGTTCGACCTCGCGGCCGGGTTGTACTGGCGGCCGGAGGAGGGCGGGCTGCTGTTCGGCATGTCGAACCCGGACGAGCCGCCGGGCAAGACGCGCCGGGTCGACGTTCCCTACCTGGAGCTGATGCGGACGCGTCTCGCGGAGCTGGTCCCGGTCACGGCCGGACTCGGGCTGAGCCGAATGTGGGCGGCCACTATCGACTACACCCCCGATCACCTTCCGATCATCGGCCCGGCACTAATTTCCGCTAGTTCTTCTAATTCTCTTGGCATTGTGAAAGGGGTGACCGTGGCCGGTGCCGGCGGCGCGGGCATGATGTGGGGGCCAGCAGTCGCCAAGGCCGCCGCCGAGGTCGCGCTCACCGGGAGTTCGACTGTTACCGACGTCACCTCGCTCGGGCTTGACCGATTCGACGAAGCCGGTCGAAGCAAGCTCGCAACCGATCCGATCGCATTGCCGTTCCCCGTCGACGCGCCGCAGGACTGAATCTTCAGGGAGGAAGCTCCATGACCGAGACCAACGTGCTTACCCCGCATCTCGCCAACGCCGCTGCCGCCGAGCTTGAGGACTGGGGGCCGCTCGAGGAGGCCACCGGCGAGGAGATGACCACCAGCGGGCTGACCTTGTGGCAGGACGGCGACCAGGAGATCGGTGTCTGGGAATGCACGCCGGGGCCGTCGCGCTGGACGCTGGAGACGCACGAGTTCGTGCAGATCCTGGCCGGGCGGATGACGGTGACCCCGGACGGTGGCGAGCCTACGGAGATCGGGGCCGGGGACACTGCCGTGTTCCCGCGCGGCTGGACCGGCACCTGGCAGATCCACGAAACCATCCGCAAGGTCTACGTAATCTTCGAGTAACTTTCTCCGGGCTGGCCCAGGACTCTGCAGCTCCGGTTCGGAAAGCTACGACATCGTTGGCTCGCGGCCGCCCTGGTCGCGCCAGCGGGACCATGATCGTGACGAGTTTTCGTTCCACGGCGATTTAGCCGTCGAATACGCCGAAAACTCATCACCAGACGAAAAGTCGCCATCGGAAATCGGGCAAAAGGTGCCGGTTTTCATGATCGTGGTGAGTTTTCGGTGGCCGGCCGACTAATTCGCCGTGATCACTGACCCGGTGGGCGGCGGACGAGTCGTGATCGTGGAGAGTTGCCGCCTGGAGGAGGGTTGCGCGCGCAATCCGCGGCTAACTCTCCCCGCAACGGCAACTTCATCTGGATCGCGGCCTGTCAATCTCGGCGTAGTCGTCCTCTCCCGGGCCGGTCAGGATAGCTTCGCGCAGCGGATCGGCTAGGGCGCGAGCCGTCATCTGCCACTCGCGCAGGCAGGTTTCCACTGGACCTACATTGCGAGTCGACGCTGCGATTGACAGAGCATCGCGCAGTTCTGAAAAGAATTCAGCGCGATCGTCTGGATCGAAGGCCGCCATGCCTTGGACAATACGCAGAGGTGCTGTCACCGGAGACGTGGCGGAGACGTGCAGATCCCGCGAATGGTGCGGTCAGGTTTCGAGGCTGAAGTGCGCTGCTTTAGGTGCGGTGGGAGCCGGGGGGCCAGATTCGGTGGATGGGGAGGTTGCGGGCGCGGGCGTAGGCGACTACGTCGGCGGTGCCGCCGTAGCCTCGGGCGGGCTGGCCGTCCCAGACGGCGAAGACTTCGTCGGCTGAGTCGATCATGAGCTTGCTGGCGGCCATGTAGGACTCCGGCGTCGACTCGCTGAACGGGAGTTCGTGGACGGCGGAGGCGCGGGCCAGGAGTTCGTCGTACTCGGGGTGCGCCTGGCAGGGGATCCCGGTTCGGTAGTCGCTGGCCGCTATGTACACCTCAAGGGAGCCGCCGGCGTCGAGGACCGCGCGGGCGAAGATCTGGTCCGCGCCGTCGGCCAGGTTGGACAGGCCGGTGATCGTCTCGCGCTGACCTTTCAGCGCCGCCCGGATGGCCTGGTCGACCAGTGCGGCGGTCACCGCTGACAGGCCGCGGTGTCCGGAGATCGCGATGCGGAGCAAGGTCTTACCTGCCGGTGAGCGGAGGTCGTCGGATCACGACCGGATGGCCGCCGGCTCATCGTAAATCGAGGTCGCGCTGACGGCTATGTTCCCAGCCGCCAGCAAAGACGTGCAGAGTAGTGCAGGAGGAAACCTTTGCCTGCCCGTGGGGCAAGACCGGGCGACCATGCCCAGGGCCGCGTGCAGAAACGGGAGCAGCGCTAAGGGAGACCTATGTCTACACCCGGGCGAATCCACGGCGGCCATGCCCACGGCCGCGTGCAAACCCGGGCGGCTAGGTGCTAGCGCAGGGCCCTTGTTTGCACGCGGCCGGAGTTCGATGTCAGTGGTGCAAGGTGGCGTCGATTCCCTTCGTCGTTCCGTAGGCGACGGTGACTAGCTGGGCGGTCTTGGCTGATGAGGCGCCGTTCCACCACTGGGTGGCGAAGCCGGAGTCACCGCAGCCGGCGCTGAATTTGATCTTGTACTGGCCGGGGAGCGCGATCAGCGTGTAGCGGCCGGCGGCGGTGGTGATCGCGGACACGTCTGGGATCGGCTCGTCGAAGGCCTGGTCGAATTGGGGCTCGGTCGGGACGGCGGTGACGCATTCTCCGCTCACGGGCCCGTTCGACGGGGTGCGGACGGTGCCGGAGATCGTGCCGTATTGGTGCATCGTCGCGTTGATGCCGGTGTTGGTGTGGCCGGAGGTGACCGTGATCGTGGTCGCGGCCGCCTCGGCCGCCTGGTTCTGGAACCACTGCGGTGCGGTGGTCGCCTCGGGACTGCTGAAGAAGTTGAGGTTGATGCAATAGAGGTCGCCGAAGTAGAGCCGGTACTTTCCCGGGGCGAGATCCGGGAGCAGGTAGGTGCCGTCATTTCTGGTCACGACCGGCTGCAGGCTGCCGTTCGGATCGTTCGGCACCGCCAGCACGCAGGTGCCCGCCTGGGGTGCCTTGCCGTTGGCGCCACCGAGCACCTTTCCGGAGATGGTGCCGCCCGCCTTGAGCTTGATGTTGACGGTGGTGGTGCGTGGCCTGGTCACCGTAACCAGCGTCCGGGCCGAGGCCCCGCCGAGGTTCGCGCCCTTGACCGAGCATGGAGCGAAGTAGACCGAGTACTGCCCGCTATCCAGGCCGGAGATGGTGTAGTGCCCCGTCCTGCCCGTGGCCGCTTCCCCGAATCCCAGCGAGGCCGGGTCGAAAGCCTGCACGCAGATGTTCCTTACGGGCTGGCCGGACGAATCGGTGACGGTGCCAGAGATCAGTCCGCCGTCGGCCAGTACCTGGTTGATCCCGGTCGTGGTCTGCCCCGGGCGAACCGTGACCGCCCTGGCGCTGGCGATCGTCGTGCCGTTCCGGTACCACTGGTCGGCCCACTTCCCGCCGCCGCATTCGCTGAAGTTCACCAGGTAGCGACCGGGGGTCAGGCCGCCAATCTGGTAGTGGCCGTGGACGGTCACGCGCGGTCCGATGCCGCCGGGGTTGTTGTCGATGAAATTCCTGGTCTTGGCGTCCGCGATCTCCACGCAAATGTTGCCCAGCGGCTTGCGCGACTGGCTGGTGACGTCGCCGGCGATGGCCCCTGGCGGCCCGACCTTGCCGTCGAGCGTGGTCACCTGGCCGCCCGCTATCGACAGGAAGTTGCCGAGAGTCGAGTCCTGCTGGTTGTCGAACCAGCGGGGCGCGACGTAGCCGCCGTCGCAGCCGATGCTCACCTGGTAGGGGCCGGGGGTGATGTTCCGCAGCACGTACCGCCCGTTGGGACTGGTCCTGATGCTGCGCACGAATCCTGAGTCAATGAGGTCAGCCGTGCCGGCCGACACGATGCCCACGCAGACCCTAGCCAGCGGGCGGCCCGAGCGGTCGGTCACCAGGCCGGTCAGCGTGCCAGCGGGCTGCATGGTGGCATCGATGCCGGAGACGGTCTTTCCGGCCCGGAACGTGATCTTATTCGCCGTCTGCTCGTTGGGCCTGTCGTTGTAGAACTGCCCCACCACGCTCGTGGCGGTGGAACAGCTGGAGAAGCTGACGGCGTCTTTCCCTGGCCCGATGCCGACAATCGAATAGGTGCCGTTGGGCCCGGTCTTGGCGTGGTCGATTCCTCGGTCTTCGACATCGACGCACACGCCGGCCAGTCGGTGCCCGCTCGAATCCCTGACCACCCCGGTCAGGCGGGCACCAACTCGCAGCGGGACAATGCCCAAGTGGCGGTCATGACCGCCGGTCACCCTGAATTTGCGACTCGCCTTGAGATACGGGCTGACCTGATCGAAGTTGCAGGTGGGATCGAACCTCAAGGTGTAACTGCCGGTGCCCAGGCCCTCGATCTTGAAGGCGCCTTTCTTGCCCGTCACCGTTTCGCTGCCGAGCAACTCGTCGAGGCCGCCCACCGTGATGCAGACGCGCGATACTGGCTTGCCTCGGGTGCTGCCCCCTCGAACCTTTCCGAACACGGCGGCGCCGGGGAGCATTACCGGGTCGATGCCCGAGACGACCTGCCGGGCGGTCACCTTGATCACGGCCGCCTTGAGGATCGAATTGGTATGCCGCCACCACTGGAAGGCGTAGTCGCGCTTGGTGCCGCAGCCGACCATGAAGGACACGATGAAGAGGCCGGGGAACAGGCCGCCCAAGACGTAGCGGCCGCTGCGGTCGGAGCTGCCTTCGGCGAGGCTGACGTCTGACTTGCCGAAACCGAGGGTGAGGGCGCAGAGGCCGCTCAACGGCTTGCGTGCCTTGTCGCGAATGATGCCGGTGATCTCGGCGCCATGCCGCAGTTTGCCGTTGATCCCCTTAGTTAGCTTGCCCGGCCGTACCGGGACCGCGACCACCTTGTGGTTCGGGAAGGAAATGTCGACGCCCGGGTACCACTGCTCTAGCCAGTTTCCGTTGCTTGGGCAACCTGGATCACCGTCGGCGAGGAAGCTCACGTCATACCGGCCGGCATGCAGGCCTCGGAGCTGATACCGGCCGGTCTTGGCTGTGACCGTCATCTTGAGGGGATCGGCCGCATCGCGGACACCCAGAGCTAGCACGCAGATATGCCCGAGCGGGTGTCCGTCACCGGTCACGGTTCCGGTGATGCTGCCGCTGGAGGAACTGGCCTCGTCGGCCGCCGGCCGGCTGCTGCCCGAGTCGAGGTGGGACAACTTCCACTTGATCAGGGCGGGCAGCGCGAGATCGGTGAGTGGGGCGCGGCTTAGAGCCCTGGCCAGGCCAGTGACCGTCTTGATCGCGGGCCGATGGTGGATGGCGGGTTTGGTGGCCCCAGCCAGCCGGTGCAGGGCGCGGATCGCAGCCGGGACGCGAGCGGTGATCGCCGGGCCGACCGGGCGGTGGGTGACTGACGCCTGGCCGGCTGGGGCGAGCGTGCCCAGCAGGCCGATGACCAGCGAGGCGGCCGCCAGGACGGCGGTCGGACGGGCCACGGTCCGGATCGGGCCTTGCCGCATTGCTTATCTCCGCATTCTGAGTCGGATGTTCGGCCTGCTACTTGTCGCGGTGCAGGAGGGCGTCGATGTCGCCGATCTTGGCAAAGCCCAGGTTGATGACCGTCGCGGACTTCTGTGTCGTGCCGTCGCGCCACCATTGGTCGGCGTAGCCGGTGCGGCCGCAGCCGGAGCTGAACTTGATCTTGTACTGGCCCGGGAACAGGCCGGACAGTGAGAAGCGCCCGGACGGCGAGGTGATCGCGGTCTCGGGCATGATCGGGTCGTCGAATACCGGGTCGGGCTTGGCGTCGAAGGGGAGAGCAGTGACGCATTCGCTGCCCAGCCCGGCTAGACGGGCGTTGCTGACGCGGCCGGTGATCGTCCCGGAGGGGACCAGTTTGGCGTCGATGGCCTTGGTGACGTGACCGGCCGAGACCGTGACCAGGGTTGCCTGGGACTCGGTTGGCTTGGCGCGGTACCACTGGGGTGCGTCCAGCGTGTCCGCGAATCCTACGTAGTAGCAGAAGATGTCGCTGAAGTAGACCCGGTAGGTCCCAGGGGCCAGGCCGCGCAGGAAGTACCGGCCCTTGAGGTCGGCATTGGTGGTCTGCTGGCTGCTATGGGGATCAGTGGGTATCGCCGTCACGCAAGAAAGGGCCTCTGGGGCCGAATGGTCACTGCCGTCGAGTACTACTCCAGAGATGCTGCCGCCTGCCTTCAGCCGGGCATCGACGGTGGTGGTGCGCGGCGCGGTCACCTGGCTTTGGACCGAGATGGCGCCCAGGTTGGGAGCAAGGCGGCCGCAGGGGGAGAAGGAGAGCGAGTAACGGCCGGAGCCGAGGCCCGATATTGAGTAGCGGCCCTGACTGTCGGTCTTGGCTTCGCTGAACACCAGGGCGGCCGGATCCTGCGCCTGGGCGCAGATCCGCCCGACCGGCGTGCCAGCCGGGCCGGTGACGGTGCCTCTGATCGTCGCGCCGGTCCTCAGCACGGCGTCGACGCCCGGGGTGCGCTGGCCTGCCTTCACGGTGACCGGCGTGGCGAGGCTGGTCGTGGTACGACGGCTGTACCACTGGGTGCCGAACCGCGGGTTCGGGCGGTGGTGACAGTCGCTGAATTGCAGGATGTACTGCCCGGCCCGCAGGCCGCTGATTTGGTAGCGTCCTCCGCTGCCGGTAAACGCGGGATTTCGGTAGGTGTTGAGCAGCGCCTTCGTTTTGGGGTTGGCGATGAGCACGCACATGTTGCCCAGCGGATGCCCGGCCCGATCGGTGACGGTTCCCGAGATCGAACCCGCGCGGCTTAGCTTGAAGTTCACGGTCGCGGTGACTCCGGGAAGAGCCGAGAGGAAACTCGCGGTCGTAGAGTCGGGCACTGACCTGAACCAAGACGGCGCATAGCGGGAACCACAGCCGGCGAACAGTTGGTAGGGCCCCGGAGTCAGGTTTGTTATCCGGTACTGCCCGGCGCCGCTTGTGATGACGTTGGAGGAGGCGTCGAAAAGATCGATGATGCCCGACTCCTGGAGCCCGATCAGGCCGACGCAGGTACCGCTGAGCGGGTGTCCCGATTTATTGGTGACCGTGCCGATGATGGACGCGCCCGGTTGCATCACCGGGCTGATGCCCTTTACGACCTTGCCGGACTTGAAGTCAATCCGGGTGGCGGACTGGTAACCGGGCTTGTCCTTGTAGTACTGCCCGACCACGCTTTCGGTGTTGCCGCAGCCGCCGGAGAACGACACCGGGTACTTCGCTGGATGGATGCCGAGGATCTTGTACCGGCCGTCTGGCCCGGTTTTGGCCTTGTCGTCGTCACCCAGGATCTCGACGCAGATGCCCTTGAGCGGCCGGCCATGTGAGTCGGTGACGCGACCGGTGACCCCGGCGCCCGGCCGGAGTAGTACGCGGTATCCACGGAGAATCTGGCCGGACTTGACCTTCACGGTTCGGTCCGTCGGCCGATAGAGGCTGGCCTTCTTCTGGTTGCAGGTCGGGTCGATCTGCAGGTCGTAGCGGCCCTTCGCTAGGCCTTTGAGTTCGAAGCGGCCGTCTATCGCGGTCGTCGCGGCCGGGGAGGGCGGGCCGGCGACGAAGATGACGGAGCCCCAGGACGAGGCGTCGAGGCACACTCCACCCAGTGGGCGATGGCCGGTGTCCTCGGTCCTGATTGTGCCGACGATGAGAGCGCCGGGCCGCATGACGGCGTCGATGCCGGTGGTGGCCCTGTGGCCAGCGACCTTGACGTCTTTGGCATGGCGCGCCGACGTGCCCGGCCACCAGACCGGCTCGTAGTTGCCTTTGCTGCCGCAGCCGATGAAGAACATGACGCTGAACGTCCCTGGGTACAGTCCGCCGATCGAGTAGCGGCCTTGAGCATCGGTTCTGGCCAGGGCGGACTGGAAGAAAGAGCCGGCCAGTGCGCAGATCCCGCCGAGTGCCCGCCCCGACGGGCCGTGCACCACACCGGTAATCTGCCCGCCGTGTTTCAGGTTGGCGTTGATCCCTGGGGTGTCATGGTTCGCTCGCACCCTGACCTCCACCGCTTTGGAGGACGGGTAGAGCGAGTCATCGCGGGGGTACCACTGCAGCAGCCAGTTGCCCTGGTTCTGGCACTGCCGGGCATTGGCGGTGAAGGCCACGTAATAGCGGCCGGGCCGCAAATCCGAGAGCCGGTAGCGGCCGGATTTCGATGTTGTGACGAACGGACCGCCGTACCTCGGGTCGGTGACCGTGACGCAGATGCCGCGCAGTGGATGGCCGTCGCCGGTGACGCGGCCGGAAATGCTCCCACGCAATGTGTCCGGAGTGATGCTGGCTGGCCGGGCCAGCAGCCGGCCGTCGCGGATCAGCTTCGGTCTGAAGGGGGTGCTGGCGCTGGCGGGAGCGCCGGGCTTCGCCGGAGTCTGGGTCGTGTAGCCGTATTGGCCGTTGCGGAGCAGAACTTTATGACCGGGGCCCGCCGCCGAAGCTTGTCCGGCCGGGATCAGTGCGGCTAGCAGGCCTGCGGTCAGCGAGGTGGCCGCAATCTTTACCGTGACTGGCCGCATCGATTGGCTCCGCTTCACTCGCCGCTGATCTGGGCACCGATCGGAGCATAGAACCGGTCTCTGACATTTACGGGGTAGCACACATTTCCTTGACAATTTGGTAACCCTGATGTCGGGCAAGACTGAGTTAAGTAGGACAAGACCTACTAGCATGCGCACATGAGCCAGGCTGACCATGGATTTGCCCAGCCAAGTCCGGGCAAGGAGGTCATGCGCCGTGACGAGATGTCCAGCGACCTCGAGTGGGCTGACCTCCAGTCGGCGGCCGGATGGCTGCGCAAGTATGCGGTAGGGCTCAGCGCGATCGTGATGATTGTGCTCCAGTTGGGGTGGAAGGCCCAGTTCCTCAGCACGCTGTACTTCCGCCAGGACGACTTCCACGACCTTGAGCTAGCGGTCGAGCACTCTCTTAACTGGAGCTATCTGACCTTCATTGGTTCCGGGCATCTGATTATCGGCCTGCGGGCGATCGCCTGGGCGATGGTCAGGGTGTCGACGCCGTACAACTGGGGCGTGGCTTCGGCGGTCAGCCTGGCGTTCGTGGCGGCCGCGAGCTTCGCCGCCTACCGGCTGCTCCGCAACCTGTTCGGCCCGCGGCCGATGATCTTGGTGCTGCTTGCCATCTACCTGCTGTCCCCGCTGACCATCCCGGACCTCGGCATCTGGTCCTCGGCGATGGAGTCGGTGCCGCTGCAGCTCGCGATCTTGATGGCGCTGAACTCGCACGTGACCTACATCAGGACCGGGCGCTGGTGGCACCTGGCCTTCGCCGTGTTCTGGGTCGGGTTCGGCCTGGCCTTCTTCGAAAAGGGCCTGGTGCTGCCCGTCTTGCTGTTCGCGGTCACGGCCGCCTTCCTGACCGACCGGCGGACATTGCTCGCCGGGATCTTGCGCAGCCTGGTCAAGTACTGGCTGGCCTGGGCGATCTACGTCGTGCTCGACATCGGCTACGCCATCTTGCTGGCCGTCTCGCTGCGCACCTCGGCGGCGCACCCGCAGTCGCCCACGTCCGCCTCGGGCGCGGCGTCGTTCGCCGGCGGTCTGATGAAGGAGAGCTTCCTGCCTGGGGCGCTCGGCGGGCCCTGGCAGTGGCTGCCGACTTCGGACAGCTCGTATTCGTTCGCCGCGCCCCCCACAGTGCTCGTCTGGCTCTCGGTCGTCGTGGCTGTCCTCGTCATCGTGGCGAGCGTCCTGGTGCGGCGGATCGCCTGGCGGGCCTGGGCGATCCTGGCCCTGTGGATCGCGCTGGCCGACGTGCTGCCGGTGGTAATCGGCCGGGTAAACAGCTTTTCACCAGCGGTGCTCTCGTTGGAAACGCGCTATGTCGCTGACGCGATGCCAGTTCTGATCGTCTGCCTCGGTTTGGTCTTCCTCCCGCTGGTTACCGAGCAGCAGCGTCAGGTGATGCGTGCGGCCGCGGGGAACGGGCACCGGCGGCCGTCGCAGGGCGAGGCGGCCCAGGCCGTTCGGCTGGTCGGCGCGGTGCTCCTTGGCGTCTTCGTGTTCGGCTCGATCTGGTCGGTGCAGGCCTACGAGAACGTCACCAACGGTGATGTCGCCAAGACGTACATCGCGAACGCGCTGTCAGCGGTTCAACTCGTGCCGCCGGACACGCCCGTGTTCAACTACGCCGTGCCGAAATCGGTTCTCGAGGGGCTGTTCGGTTCGTACACCGAGGAGTCGCGTGTCATCGGCGATGATCTCAGCAGCAAGTTCGCCAAGAAGCTGATCTGGATTGGCAGTCCGCGAGGCACGATCGACGGGCTGCGGATGTTCGGGCCCAACGGCCAGTTGTTCGCGGCGCAGGTCCTCGGGGCGACGAGCCTGCCGACAACCGACAACGGCTGCTGGCCCGCTAAGCACAGGCAGATCACGGTGCAGTTGTTCCGGCTGTCGCCAAGTTTCACCTACATCCTGCGGCTCGGGTACATCTGGTCGGGATCCGTCCCTGGGCAGATCGACGTGCAGTTCGGCGCGACCGACCAGATCGTGACGGTCAAGCCCGGCTTGCATTCGGCCTATCTGGCGGTCAAGGGTCAAGCCAGCGAGATCGTCGTGCAGAACCTGAGCGCGGGCAAGGTCTGCATTGGCGACGCCCAGGCGGGTTACCTGGCCGCGAACACCTCAGGCAAGGCCCTTCCGCCCATCTCGCATTAGCGCCGGAGGATCAGGGCGTCGACCGCGATGGCGCCTTGGGGGCCGCAGATCAGGGGGTTGACGTCGAGGGCAGCCAGGTCGTCGCCGAGCTCGCTTGCGAGCTCGGCGACGGCCACGATGGCGGTCGTGATCGCGTCGAGGTCGGCTGCAGCGGCGCCTCGGTGACCGGCCAGGAGCTTGGTTACCTTGAGGTTGGCGAGCAGCCGCTCTGCTTCGGGCTTAGACACCGGCGGGAGTGCGACCGCTCGGTCGGCGATCAGCTCGACCAGGACTCCGCCGGCCCCGACGACGACCAGCGGGCCCAGATCGGGGTCGCGGACGACGCCGAGCGCCAGCTCGACGCCGGGCGGGATGGTCTTGCAGATGAGGGCGGCCGGGCCGAGTCTGGTCGCGAGGTCGGCGTAGGCGGCTTTCAGGCCGGCCTCGTCGGCGATTCCCAGGAGGACGCCGCCGGCGTCGGTCTTGTGGGCGATCGAGGGCTCGTCGGTTTTCAGGACGACCGGGTAGCCGATTCGGCCGGCGGCGGCTAGCGCTGCCGCGACGCTTGTCACGCGCTCGGTTGCCGGGGTCTGGAGGCCGTACTCGGCTAGCAGCTGGAGCTGGGTCTGGCCGGATTCTGAGATCGAGCCGAGCAGCTGGCGTGCTCTGGCCTGGCGTGCTCTGGCCTGGCGGGTCGGATCTGGAGCGGGGACTGGGGCGGGCTTTTGACTGGCCCCGTGGGCGAGCAGGTGACCGAGGGCGAGCAGGCCGGTGCGCAGGCCTTCGAGTACCGGCACGTCACGCTGGCGCAGCAGAGCCGCCGCGTCGGCGTCGATCGCGCTCGGCAGGTTGGCGATCACCGCGAGCGGCTTGCCGGTTCGACGAGTCACGTCCAGCACGGCCTGCTGGTAGGAGTCATCGCCGTCGAGCTCGGTCACGAGATCGACGGCGAGGGCGACGACGTCGGTCGAGTCGTCCTGCGCGAGTACCTGCAGGCAGGAACCGAACAGTTCTCTCGTGCTGGCGCCCGTTCCCCAGACGTCGAGCGGGTTCGTGGGGAGCAGACCGGGATCGAGCAACTCGGTGAGCTTCGACTTCGTGCTGACCGAGATTGCCGCGAACGGGACGCCTAGTTCTTCGGCAACGTCGGCGGTGTGGGCGCGTTCCAGGCCGGAGTCGTGGACCGTTGCTATCCCGCGGGGGGTTACGGGGGGTCGTCCCCCCGGGCCAGCACTGCCGCGACCGGCTGCCGGAGCGGTTTTCACCAGGCGGCCGGACTTGGTCAGCAGGCTGAACAGCTCGGCCGTGTCGGCTAGTTCGGCCAGATCGGAGACCCGGTGAATTCCGTAGTGACGGACCAGGGCTTCCCAGCCCGCGCCCGAGCCGGCCAGCGCGCCCGAATGAGCGGCCACCATCGCGCGGCCGGCCTCGGTTTGGCCGGCGGTGAGCAGGATGACGGGCAGGTCGCGTTCGGCCGCCGCATCGAGTACCGAGCGGAGCTTGTCTGGCTCGCGCATCGCTTCGAGCACGAGCGCGAGCACCTTGGTCTCGGGCTGGGCCAGCGCGTACTCCAGGTACGACGGCGCAGCCGTGACCAGCTCCTGGCCCGAGGAGACCGCGAGCGTGAAGCCGAACGCGCGGCGGGTGCGCAGCAGCGCGGAGAACACCGAGCCCGAGTGCGTGACGAGGGCGATCGAACCGGCCGGGAGCGGGTCCGGCTCGACGTAGCCCATCGCCCGCAGCCCGTACGTGACATTCGCGAACCCCATGCACCCGGCCCCGCAAAGCTCCATCCCGGCGTTGCGGGCGATCGCAGCGAGTCGCTGCCGCAGCGTCAGCGGTCCAGGTGCCGACTCCTCGTGCGCGTTTCCGAAGATCAGCCCCGAGCGACACTGCATTTCCGCCGCGAGTACCAGTTGCTGCTCCAGAGCCGTGTCGGGGACGCCGAACAGCACGAGGTCGACCGGCCCGGGCAGATCAGCCAGCGATGGGTAGCAGCTAAGCCCGTCGATCTCGCTGTAGCGCGGGTTCACCGGGAAGATCGATGGCCGAGCCGGCGAGCGACCGACCTCCGCGAGCATTCGGGAGCCGAACGAATCCGGCCGGGCCGACGCGCCGACGATCGCCACCGACCGGGCTTCGAGCATCGCCTGCAGGGGCGGCCTCTGGCCACTAAGGCCAGAAGCCCCCGCAAAGCTTTCTCCCTGAATATCGACTTTCATGGTGCAGACGGAAAACAGGCCTAGGCTGCCCGAGGACCGGACTTGCTGACCTTGCGATCAGCGAGCGCCGCCTTAGCCGCCTGCCACCCCGGGATGCCGCAGACGCCGCCGCCGGCGTGGGTGGCGGAGCTGCCGTAGTACAGGCCGGAGATCGGCGTCCGGTAGTCGGCGTAGCCGGGAGCCGGACGCATGTGGAAGAGCTGTTCGACCGAGAGCTCGCCGTGGAAGATGTTGCCGCCGATGAGGCCGTACTCCTGCTCCATCTCATAGGGCCCGACGACGTCCCGGTGCAGGATCGAGGCCTTGAAGTTCGGCGCGACCTCGTCGTAAAGCTCGATCATGCGATCCGCGTACGCCTCCAGTTCTGACTGGTGCGGCTCGAGGTTCCAGTCGGCCGGCACCCACTGGGTGAACAGCGACATGATGTGCGTGCCCTCGGGGCACAGGGTCTTGTCGAACGCGGTCGGGATCACGCCGTCGCTGAACGGGCGCAGCGCGGCCTTGCCGTTGCGCGCGTCCTGGAACGCCTG
>DATNFM010000125.1:0-3324 GCA_035606435.1 Streptosporangiaceae bacterium
AGAACTCCGATTTCGTCGTGACGAGCTGGAACCCCGCCGCTGAACGGCTCTACGGATACAGCGCGAAGGAGATGGTCGGCCAGCAAATTCAGGAGATGTTCCCCGCGGAGGATTACCAAGCCGAAGAGCAGATGCTGAATGCGGTGCTGCTCGGCGACCGGGTCGAAGATCATCTGACCCGCCGGATTTGCAAGGACGGAACGGTCATCGACGTGTCGCTGTCGTTGTCCCCCATTACTAATGCGGGCGGACAGATTACCGGCATCTCCACCGTCGCCCGCGATGTCACCGAGCGGCAGCGAGCCGAGGCCAGGTTTGTCGGGCTGCTCGAGGCGGCGCCGGACGCGATGGTCTGCGTGGAGGCCGATGGCCGGATCGCTCTGGTGAATGCGCAGGCCGAGCGTCTTTTCGGTTACGCGCGGAGCGAGCTGGTAGGCCGGCCCGTCGAGATCTTGGTCCCTGAGGGGGTGCGCGAAGTGCATCCGCAGCGGCGAGCCAGGTATACGACCGATCCGCGACCCCGGCCGATGGGGCAGGGCACGGAACTGGCCGGGCGCCGCCAGGATGGCAGCACGTTCCCCGCGGAGATCTCGCTGTCAGCCATCGAGACCGATCAGGGCATCCTGGTCACCGCAGCCGTGCGGGACGTGAGCGATCGACTTGAGGCGAGAGCTGAGCACGAGCGACTCAAGACTCAGGCCGAGCGGGATCGCCTGGAGCGCCAGCTCCAGCAGTCGCAGCGGCTGGAGAGCCTGGGCCAGCTAGCCGGCGGTGTGGCGCACGACTTCAACAACCTGCTCGGAGTTATTTCGAGCTACGCGGCCTTCGTGGCCGAGGAGGTAACCGCGCCGGCGGTCACCGGGCTCAGCGAGTCGGTGGCCAGCGACATCGAGCAGGTTCAGCTCGCCGCGCATCGGGCGGCCGGCCTGACTCATCAGTTGCTGGCGTTTGCCAGGCGCGAGATCGTCCAGCCGCAGATAGCGAACCTGAACGAGGTCGTCGCGAGCGTGCTCAAGCTGCTGCAGCGCACCCTCGGCGAGCATGTCGAGCTGGTGACCGAACTTGACCGCGGGCTCGGCTTGGTCATGGCCGATCCCGGCCGGATCGAGCAGATCCTGGTCAATCTCGCGGTCAATTCGCGCGATGCCATGCCGCGCGGAGGCAAGCTGACGATCGCGACCGCGAACACCGAGGTCGACGAGGCTTACGCGCTCAGCCGGGCCAACCTGGCGGCCGGCCGGTATGTCGCGCTCAAGGTCAGCGACACCGGCACGGGGATGTCGCCGGACGTCATCGACCGGGCGTTCGAGCCGTTCTTCACCACCAAACCCAAGGGCGAAGGCTCTGGCCTGGGCCTGGCCACCATCTACGGCATCGTCACTCAGGCCGGCGGGAACGTGCGAATCTACTCAGAACCCGGCCTCGGCACGACGGTCACCGTGCTGCTGCCCAGGACCGAGCAGGAGCCATCGGCGGATGACGCCGCAGGCGGTCGTCCGGAGGGCGGCGGCAACGAACTGGTACTCGTCGTCGAGGATGAATCGGCGCTGCGCGAGGTGACCCGCCGCATCCTCGCCAAGAACGGCTACCGGGTGATCGTGGCCGCCAACGGCCACGAGGCGATCGAGGCGACGACCACGAGCGAGGAGCCGATCGACGTGCTGCTGACCGACGTCGTGATGCCGGGCATGCAAGGCAAGGAGGTGTCCGAACGGGTCACCAAGCTGCTGCCGGACGTCCTGGTGCTGTACATGTCCGGCTACACCGAGGGCTTGCTGAGCGCGCAGGGTGTGCTCGAAGCCGGGATCAACCTGGTCGAGAAGCCGTTCACCGAGGCCTCGCTGCTGAAGAAGATGCACATGCTGCTGCGGACACGGGGAAGGGCTGAGCCGACGGCCTAGAGCTTGGGCGTCTCGCCCCGGCGGGCGATATAGGCGGCGGCCTGGCTGCGCCGGTGCATGCCGAGCTTGGACAGCAGCGAGGCGACGTAGTTCTTGACGGTCTTCTCCGACAACGAGAGCCGCTCGGCGATCTGGCGGTTCGTCATCCCCTCACCGACCAGGTCGAGTACGCGCCGCTCCTGGTCGGTCAGCGCGGACATCGAGGTCATCGTGACCGTCTGGTTGCGCAGCCGCTCGATCACCTCCAGGGCGGCTCGCGGGTCGATCATGGACAGCCCGCTGGCGCTGGCCCGGATGGCGCCGATGAGCTCGGCCGAGCCCGAGGTCTTCATCACGTAGCCGGACGCTCCGGCGATGATCGAGCTGACCATCGCCTGGTCGTCGCCGAACGAGGTGAGCATCAGGCAGGCGGTCTCGGGCCGGGCCGAGCGGATCTCGCGGCACAGCGAAATGCCGTCCCCGTCCGGCAGGCGAACGTCGAGCACCGCGACGTTGGGGCGAAGCTCGAGTATCAGCGGCAGGGCCGTCGCGACCTGGTCGGCCTCGCCGACTACCTCGATGTCGGGCTCGGCCATCAGGATGTCGCGCAGGCCGCGCCTGACCACCTCATGGTCGTCGAGCAAGAAAACGCCGATAGGCCCGCCCGCTCGCCCAGCTCCGGCAGCTGATTTGGCCATGGCGGCCTCCCCGGATGTAACCCAACTGTCACTGTGAGTAAGTATTAGTGTACTGTTAGTAATCGAATTTCGAGAGCGGTCCCACGCGGGGAAGGCGCCGATCGTGGCCAGAATCCTTGTCGTTGACGACCTGGCCACGATGCGCGATCTGATCAAGCGCGTGCTAGGCGGCAGCGGGTACGAGGTAGACGTCGCCGCCAGCGTCGAGCAGGCTCGGGCGATGAAGCCGGCCAGCTACGACGTACTGCTGATCGACGAGCATCTGGGCGAGGACCGGGGGACCGACCTGATCGCCTCGCTCGCCGATCAGGATCCGGCCGCCCCGAGGCGCTGCGTGCTGATTACCGGCGGCCTGACCGGGGCGGTGCCGGACGGGGCGACCGTCCTGGCCAAGCCGTTTGACCCGGCTGGCCTGCGCCAATTGGTCGATTCTGTGGCGCGCGGAGGCGGCAACGACAGCCAGGCCAGCCCGAGCAATACATTTTTTGGCGAGAAAAATTTGCGCGGGCTGAGTCCTTCTGGCCAGATCGACTCCCGCGAGGCGCAGAACGCGACACCGGGCGGCTGGCGGCTGGCCGAGCTGATCAGCATGCTGCGGGCGCACGACTACGCCGTGGTCGCCGATCTCATCCATGACGGCCCGGTCCAGGAACTGGGTGCCTCGATCCTCGCCCTGGAACTGATCCGTCGCGCGGTTCCGGCCGACCTGGCCGGGAAGCTGGACGAGGTCATCGGCTGGCTGGTCA
>DATNFM010000126.1:0-20812 GCA_035606435.1 Streptosporangiaceae bacterium
CGAACGGCCGTTCACAATCATGACGAACCCGGAGCGGGTCCGGGCCAGCACATCGACAACCGGCCCGCAAGCCCTGCGGCTGATATTCCCTTTCGGGTTCCGGCGCGGCGATCTTTAGAATGAGCGGCGGCTACCGGCGATGGCCGCATCGAGTACACCAGCGGCGAGCACCACTGGGGCGCCCATCGAGGCAAGGGCCGGAACTGGATGGGACGCCTTCTCGAACTCATCCGGTCAGAACTCGCCGCCCAGCAGGCTGGCGATCCAGCCGGGCAAGCAGGGCCGGCGGCGTGACCGCCGCGAGCGCGAATTCACCGGTCCGCAGCAGGCTGACCCGACTCAAGGCGACCAACCCACCCGGGTCGGCTGACTAGCCTGAAGTTGATCGATTGCGTCCAAGCTCTTGCTGTTCAGGGAGCGGACATGGCCACGAAATCGCATATCTCCATGCTGGCTGCGATCACGGTCGCGGCGTCCTGTTCACTCGCGGCGTGCACAGCTGGGCACGCCTCGGCCCGGGCGAAGGCCACCAGCACCGTCGATCACTGGGGAACCTTCTACGGCAAGGCCAGACCGGGCGGCGACGACACCCGCCTGCGCCCGGCCGCGATGAGCGTGCCCGGCCGGGTCGTCGGGATCGGCACCTCCAACTCCACCGACTACGCGCTGCTGCGCAACGGCAAGCTGTATGCCTGGGGTCAGGGGTCGCACGGGCAGCTGGGTGACGGCCGATTCAACGACTCGCTGACCAAGGCGGTGCGGGTCCGCTTCCCGGCCGGCGTCAAGATCAAGTCGATACCGACCGATGTCATGCCCTTCGACTCAGCCCTGGCCATCGACTCGACCGGGCACGTCTGGGGCTGGGGGTTCAACTACGGCGGCGAGCTGTGCCTGGGCCACCCGAGGGCTTACGCCCGACCGGTCAGGCTGCCATTCACGCAGGTCACAGCCGCAGCCGGAGCCTCCGACCACGCCATCTACGACGCCGGCGGGAAGCTCTACGCATGCGGCACGAACGCCTTCGGCGAGCTCGGCGACGGCAGCTTCACGACCAGCTACGTCCCGGTGCGGGTCAGGAACCTGAACGGCGCGCGGGTCGCAACCCTCGTCGCCTCCTACGGCAACTCCGGAGCCCTGCTGAAGAACGGCAGCTACTTCGACTGGGGCCTGGACAGCCGCGGGCAGCTCGGCAACGGAACCACTGGCCGGTCAGCCGACAGGCCGGTCAAGGTCAGCCTGCCCGGCCGGGTGAGGCTGGCGAGTCTCGGCGGTTCGCTGGGCAACAACGGCCAGACTCTCGTCGACCTCACCAACGGCAAGCTACTCGCCTGGGGCTCCAATGCTGACGGCCAGCTCGGCAACGGCAGGACGGGCAACGAGCCGCTCCCGCTCCGGGTCGCCGTGCCGGCCGGCGTGACCTACCGCAGCCTCGCGACCTCGGGCGCGACCTCCTACGCGATCTCTACCACCGGCGCCGTCTACGCCTGGGGCGCCAGCTCCCAAGGCCAGGTCGGAGCCGGCACCCGCGCCAACGTCCTGACCCCGGTCAAGGTCGCCTCGGATGCCGTCGCCATCTCGGCGACCGCCACCGACGTCGAGGCGTGGATCCGGTAGCCGGACGCTCGAACCCCGGCGGCACCGGCCGCAGCAAGCTGACTCCCCGAGCCCGCACCGAAGTCCGCTTCCTGGCCAGCCGCCGGACCTGACCAGCGGCCGTCACAGCCGCCTCCGCCGCCGAAACCGCCGGCTCAGCGGGGCTGAACAGCGCGGTGTTCACCAGGTCGGCCAGCACCGCGACCGGCTCCCGCGCCGAAGATCCAGCGACGACCACCGCGTGCTCGACCACTTCCTCAGGAGTCAGCGTCGACAGATCAGCCCCGCCGGCCGCCGTCAGCCCGCTCAGCGCCGACTGCCACGCCCCCGACACCAGCCCGCGCGGCCCAGCCCCCCGCCGCCACCGCCGACGAACGGACAACCGAAGGAACGCCGCCAGCCCCAGATACAAGAGCCCCACCGCCAGCAGCACACCCATACAAATCAGCATCACCCGACCCACGCTGACTCCGCCAGCCGACCGGACCACCGCCACCCCCCGCCGCTTACCCGGATGCCTGAACCCGCGTCCGGACGGCTGCGACCTCTGCAGCCGCTTGTCCAGCTTGGTGCGACTACTCGGCTGCCCGAGCGGCCGGATCGCCGCACCGTTCTTGCCTGAGCCCGGCCGAGGCAGCGGGTAGAACGGCACCCACCCCAGCCCCCGGAAGTAGACCTCGGGCCAGATCAGCACATCCGCCGTCGTCACCGCGTAGACGCCGGGCCCGATTCGGCGTCCCGGCAGGAACCCGACCGCGATCCGCGACGCGAACCCCGCCCGCCGCGCCAGCACCGCGAACAGCGTCGCGAAGACCCCCGGTCCGCCCACATGATGCTGGCCGACGAAGAAGTACAGCAGCCCGTAACTTTCCCCCGGCGCGGCCCTCGGGTTGTACCGGAAGTCGTGCAGCATCCGGTTCTGCAGCGCAAGCATCTGCTGATACGGCGATGCCGCGCCCGCCATGGCCCGCGTCCCGAACTGCGCCACCCGCGCGGGCAGGCCGGCGGGCAGCGCGCGTTCGGCCGCCACGCCCGGTCCGCTGCCCGGAACGGCGTCGGCGAGCCGGTGCGCTCCGAGCGCCGGGACCGATGACGTGACCCGGTAGCTGAGCCCGCGCGCGGCCGAGCCGTTCAGCGTCGCCAGCATTCCGCTCACCGGATCGACTCGCACCGCCGCGCCGGACAGCCGAACCGGCCGGTCGGCGGCAGGCAGCCACGTGCCTGGCAGCCCGGTCACCCGCACGTCGGCCACGACGTGCCGCCCCGTCACGGCCACCCCCGGCTCCGGCGGCAACACGCTCCCGGCCGGCACGTAGTCGCCGTCGGCCAGCCACTGCTGCCCGTCGTACCGATCGAGCACGAGCCAGTCCAGGTTCACCGGGCTAGCCGTCCGCACGGTGAACAGCAGCCGCGGCTTACCGGACAGCCAGGCCGTGGCCAGCCCGAGCGGGTCAAGCAGCGGCTGCACGTGCGAGACCGGCTTGATGAGCGCGCGGGGGTCGGCGGGCGGCCGCCCAGCCAGGCCGGGTAGCACCGGCACGCCGAGAACGCCGACCGCCGTGATCGCGACCGCGCTGCCCAGCACGAGCAGCGTCCGACCGGCCGCCGCCCAGAATCCGCCGGACGAGGCTCGCGACCGACTCTGGCTGGCACCAATCTTCTGAACTGCCAAAATCAAGACAAAGCAGAAGGTGAAAGCTACCGTCGGCCACATCGCAGTGGCAGAGCCGCGCGGGATTCCGGCGGCGGTCCCCGCGAGCAGTACGACGAGGCCGGGCACGGCCGCCGCGATGCTGGTCCGGCCGGCGGTCGCGGCCCGGACGGCGGCTTCGGCTGACCAGGCCGCGGCCCACCAGACCAGCGTGCCGAGCCCGGCGAGCAGCACGGCACTCGGCACCACGGGAGGCTCGGTCGTGAGCAACTGCTTGGGCGCGTCGGTGACGGCCGCCCGCAAGATTGCCAGCCAGCCGCCCGGACTGCCCGAACCAGGCGCCGCGAGCGCGGCCGCCAGCAACGGGACGGCGAGCCAGGCCAGGAACGAAAGGCCAAGCGTCAGCCCGAGCGGCAGCGGCCGCGACTTCCTGATCAGCCCGAGAGCCGCGATCAGGGCGGGTGCGGCCGCGCAGGCCAGGCCCATCCGCCAGATCCCGCCCAGCTCAAACGCCCCGTCAAACGACAGCCCGCCCACCCCCGCCAAGCCCCCGCACAGGACGGCCAGCAAGACCGCCCAACCTCGCGCTCCAGTGACCGCAGATGGCGACGCCTGAGGTCGATGCGTCTCCAGAGGTGGATGTGGCGAGGGGGGTCGCTCCGTCGCGGTCGATTGCGACGCGTGGGGTCGATGCACATCCTGAGGCGAGTGCGGAGAGGGCTCGGCCTGGAGCGACGCCTGGGGTCGATGCGTCTCCAGAGGTGACTGGGGTGAAGGGTGAACCTGGAGCGGCGCCTGGGGCCGGTGCGCGTTCTGAGGCGAATGTGGCGGCAGGGGTGCCTGTGACGACTGGGCAGGTGCGCCGGGCGGCGCGGGCGCGGGCTGAGACTGGGATGTCATCGGGAGGCCAGGTCCCCCCAGCGGGCGCAGAACTGGGCTGCGGTCTTGACCGGGAGCAGGGTGACCGCCAGGTCGGCCTGGATGGAGTCCGTGGTAGCTGGACCGGCCTCTGGACGCGTGACCGGCCCGAGCAACGCCACGACCACATCGTCGTACCTCGCCGAGATCTGGCGAAGAGTCACCAGGTCATCGGCCTGCACCGAACCCGTCGCGACGACGAGGATCCCGCCTGACTCTGAGCGCTCCAGGCGTTCGGCCGCCGGGCCGAGTCCCGTTTCGTCGCTGAGCCGAACCCCGGCCAGGAAGTCCAGGAATCGACCGGCGTCGTCGTGACCGCCGGCCGAGGCCAGCCTCTGGCCGTTCGACGTGAGCAGCCGGGCGGGCAGGCGCTCCCTGGCGGCGGCGACCACGGTCGACGCCGCTATCTCGACTGCCTCTTCGAACAGGTCTGCGGACGGATAAGCGCCGCGGCCGGTGACCAGCAGCATGGTCGTCATCGGCAGGCTGACGTCGATGTTGCGCCTGACCAGCAGCGTGTCGAGCTTGGCGCTGGATCTCCAGTGGATGAACCGCAGGTCGTCGCCGGGCACGTACTCGCGCAGCGTATGGAACGTGATCGTCCCGTCGGGCGCCGCATCGCTGGTTGAGCTGTCCCAGCGCTGGGCTCGCAGCGCCGCGCTGAGCGGGAACTGGTGAGCTCTGGGGTGAACGTACAACAGTTCCTGCCCGGCCAGCGCGTGTTGTCGCCTGACCAGGCCGAGCGCGTCGGACTTCTCCCACCGCAGCGGGCCGACCTCGATGATGCCGCGCTGGGTGGTGGGGAGTTCGTAGCCGATCTGGCGGTTCGCTCCGGCACTGAGATAAGGGACCGGAATGGCCAGCTCGGTTTCCCCGAACCGCTCGCGGGCTTCCAGCCGGGAACCGAACCACCGCGATGCGTTTCGCATAGAAAGCATTCCTACTGCGGGCTCGCCGCGAGTAACCCGGCTCGGGAAGATCTCCCTGGTCATCGTTACTGGCGGGCGGCGCGCAACCCAGCCGATGCCGATCCCAAGGGCGACCAGGCCGCCGATGCCGAGCCCAGCGAGTCGCTGGTATCCGAGGACGTAGGCGGCGACTAGGGCCAGCACCGACAAGGCGGCGACGAACCGGCCTACTGCCGTCAGGCGCACGATCAGCGTCCTGGGAGCTGGTGCGGGACCGGTACCGAGGCGGCCGCCGCCTCGACGCAGGCCTGGGCGGTCAGGCCCTTGGTCCTGGCGTCGGTGGTGAGCAGGACCCGGTGGGCGAGTACCGGCACGGCTAGCGCCTTGACGTCGGCGGGAGTGACGTAACCCCGGCCCTGGGAGGCCGCGCGGACCCGGGCGGCGCGAGCGAGGGCGAGGCTTCCGCGCGGGCTGGCGCCGAGGCGCACCTCGGCGAGCTTGCGGGTAGCGGCGGCGACCGAGACGAGGTAGCTGCTGATCGCGGGGGCCAGATGCACGGCCTCGGCGGCCCGCATGAGCTCGGCGGCGTCGGCGAGGCTGATAACCGGACGCAGGTCTTCGACCCGGCGCTGGAGCTGGCGGCCCTCGATGACCTCGACCTCGGACTCGTGGTCGGGGTAGCCGACGCAGACCCGCATCAGGAACCGGTCGAGCTGGGCCTCGGGCAGTGGATAGGTGCCGTCCATGTCGATCGGATTCTGGGTGCCGATGACCAGGAACGGCCTCGGCACCGGGTGCGGCTCGCCGTCGACCGTGACCTGATGCTCCTCCATGACCTCGAGCAGGGCCGACTGGGTCTTCGGTGAGGCCCGGTTGATCTCATCGCCGAGCACCACGTTGGCGAAGACCGGGCCCCGGTGGAACACGAACTCGCGGGTCCGCTGGTCGAAGATCGACACGCCGGTCACGTCGGACGGCAGCAGGTCGGGGGTGAACTGGATGCGGCTACAGCCACCGGTGACCGACGCGGCCAAGGCTCTCGCGATGGTGGTCTTGCCGACTCCGGGGACGTCCTCGATCAGCAGGTGGCCCTCGGCGAAGAAGCAGGTCAGTACCAGGTCGACGACCTCGGTCTTGCCGCGCACGACGTGGCAGATGTTGTCGCGGAGCCTGGCAAACCCCGAGACGAACTGTTCGCTGGAGATCTCGGCGCCGTACGCCAGGCTGGTCACAATCGGGTCCTTCGGGTTGCTAGCAGTGCCAGATCGGCTGGGAGTAGGTGTTGCCGAGCGAGGCCGGCGTCGTGACGTAGCCGTCGGCTACGTAGCCGCCACCGATCTTGTCCCAGATATCGCCGGATGGGCTGCCGCTAGGATCGGTGTAGCCGCCGCCGGCGGTCTGGCAGTAGATGGTCACCGGCGCGCTGCTGCCCGGCGGGTACTGGCCGACGCTCGAGTAGCTGGTGCCTGGGCCAGAACGGATGTTCAGGACGTAGACCGAGTTCCTGGTGATGTTGTAGCCGCTCCACGGTCCGGCCGTCAGGTCGACGTTCGCGCTGACGGAGCCGCCCTGCCAGCCCTGGTTGCCGGCGGTCACCGTGACCGGGTAGTTCTGGAAGTTCGCCAGGCCGGTGGCGGTGTAGGAGGTGCCGGACAGCCCGGTGGCCTGCCCGCTGCCCCACGAAACCGTGTAAGTAACCGTGCCTCCGCCGGTGCTGCTGGCCCCGGTCCAGTCGACCGTGATCTGGCCGGAACTGACTGACGTGGTCAGCCCGCTCGGCGGACCAGGTGCCACGCACGACTTCGCGCTGACTGACTGCGCGGGTACCGGCTGAGCATCAACGCCGATCGACTCAACCGTGAAAGAGTAACTGCTGCCGCAGGTCAACCCGGTGATGCGGACCGACGTCGAGCCGGTAGGCGTCTGGGTGCCGCCGCCGGGGCTGATCACCTTGTAGCTGGCGATCGGACCGCCGGAGGTTGGCGCCTGCCAGGTCACGTCCACGTACCCAGGCCCGGCCGTGGCCTGCGGGCTGACCGGGGCGAGCGGCGGGCCGGCCGGCGAGGACTTCGTAGGCGTCGGCGTGGGCGTCGGTGAGTTGGTCCGGGTCGGGGTCGGGGTTGGTTTCGGCGACTTGGTGTGAGTCGGGCTCGGCTTGGGCTTCGGGGACTTCGTCGGCTTGTGGCTCGGCTTAGGCGACGGCGAGCCGCCCGTGCCGCGGCTGGAGGTCGGCGTCGGGTTGGGCGACCGCCCGGGGGCGCTGCTCACCGGAGTCGGCGTGGTCACCGGCGGCGCGACCGACCTGGTCGTCGGCACGTGCGGGCCGTTCTTGGTGACATCGTGGACCTCGCCGTCCGGAGTGACCACGACCGCGCGGTTCCCGTTCGGATCGTTGAAGTAGGCGATGCCGTCGATCACCTCGGCGGAGAACACCCCGCCGTGGCCGAGCACCGGGATCGTCAGGCCGAGCGCTCCGGCGACGGTGTCATAGACGAGCACGTTGCCGGTCGTGTAGTCCGGGATGAAGATGCGCTCCCCGGCCTGGACGGGCGCGCCCAGCTTGTGCCCTTGCACCTCCGCGCCGAGCGGCGCGCTGGTCGTCGTCCCCTGGCTCAGGTTGACGATGACCAGGCTGGGCGAGCCGTTCGGGTTGATCATCGGCAGGCTGGCTTGCGTCCCTGAATCGGGGACCAGCAGCGGCGCCGGACCGTTCTGCCCGACCGAGGCGGGCAGCGTGAGCACGTGCTGGGCCCCGGCCAGGCTGATCACGGTCAGCCGCCGAGCGGTCCGGTCGACGGCGATGGGGACGCCGTTCGCGCTGGTCATCACGACGTTGGCGCCGACCGCGCTCACCTTGACCGGCCGTCCGGCGCCGGCGCTGGTGACCGGGATCACCGATCCGATCGATGGCGCCGGCACCCACAACGTCCCGCTCTTGTCGACGATCGCGGTGCCCGAGGGCTGCCAGCGCAACTTCACCGACGGGCCGAGCGGCTTGAGCGTGACCGGGTCGATCCGCTGCGCGCTGCGGGCGGAGTAGTTGACCACGTAGGTGGCGGCGAGCCCGGCCACCACCGTGCTGCCCTTGCCGATGCGCAGCGATGCGCCCAGCAGCAGTTCCACCGGGTTGATCCTGACCAGCAGGCCGGTGCTGGCATCGAGCACCAGGACCTTGCCGCCGATCTGGGTCACGATCAGCCGGTGGCCCTTGGCACCTTTAAGCACGAGTGCCGCGCTCGACCGGCCCGACTGGCCGTCGATCAGGTTGACCGAGCCGTTCTTGTTGGTGGGCAGCCAGGCGTCTCCGGGCTTGACCTGCAGCCGCAACGCGCTCTCGGCCCGGCCGATCACGAAGCCGGCGGTGGCGAGAACCACCATCACGGCCATTCCCGCGATTACCAGGCGCGAAGAATTGAACCGCCCTGTGACGGCTTGCGTAACCCCGCTTGCCCACATCGCCCGTGCTCCCGGGAGACAGAGATACCCCAACTTGGCAGGGATCAGCATAATTAGGCCACCGACCATTTCCGCTATCCTTGGGCAAATTGGTCACGGGCGGCTCGAGAGCGGAGATGGCCATGGGCGGAGGGCGGTCGCGGCGGGCCACGGCCACGGCAATCGCGGTGGCTGCGATCGCCTCAGCACTGACGGGCGGAGTCGCCCAAGCCGGTGCCGTCCCGGCCCGACCTGAGCTGCTGTCCTCGGTCACCGCGCCGTGCGACTTCAAGACCGTCAACTCGTGCCAGAGCACCGACCCGGCCATCAAGACCTACGTCGTGCTCAACGGGTCGCTCAACGGCTGCACCTTTGATTTCACCGTGAACTGGGGCGACAACAGCAAACCCCAGCGGGTCATCATGACCAACCCGAAGGACGGCACCGACTTCCTCGCCGGGCACAGCTTTAGCTACAGCAACTCCGATCGGAATTTCACGATCGAGGTGTCGGCGAACGTGACCGCGGGAATGTGCACGTTCCAGCCCGGCACGTTGTCCTTTACCTTGCTGGCCTGCACGTCCAGCCAGCTCAGCGGGCCTTCCTGGGCGACCAGGTTCGGTGACAGCAAGTCCGTTTCTGATCTGGCCCCGGCTTTCGGCAAGGACGTGACCGCATTCGTGACTGCGATGAAGCGGGCCAGCATCACGGTGCGGACTCTTCGCACGCTGCGGCCGCCTGAGCGGGCCTATCTCATGCACTACAGCTGGCTGGTGGCCAAGCGAAAGCTGTCGCCGCTGAAGGTACCGGCGTTCGCCGGGAGCAAGAAGCATCCGCCGGTCGGCATCTGCTGGGTGCACGCTACGGCGCACGGCGCCAGCAAGCCCGCCTCGATCGCGGCGGCCGGCAAGCTGGCGGCGGCGCTCGGCGTGGCCTCGATGCCCACTGCCCCTTTGCTTTCCAGCGCGGGCACGCTCGGCGAGTCGATCGTGATGTCCACGACCTGGACCCGCAGCAAGATCACCATCCACAACGCCTCGGGGCACGCGGTGGTGATCAGGTCCGGTCCGCGAAATGGCCTGAACGCGAAACTGATCGCCGTCGGGGCCACCTACGGCGTGATCCATTTCCGTCCGGCCGGAAAGGCCAGGAACGACTGGTCGGTCAACGGCCAGTAACTCGAGCCAGGGGCAGGCGCGCCCGAGGCTCGTGAAGAGCAGGCGCCGGCCAGCTAGCTCTCCGTCACCGCCTTGGCCGTTTGCTCTAGCTTGGCCACGTACGCCAGCCACCAGGCCGCGTCGGCATCGGGCAGGTTGGTGCTGGTCTCGTTCAGGCCGGCCGCCCCGTCGATCATTTCCCGCACGATGTCGGCGTGACCGGCGTGCCGGTCGGTCTCCGAGACCACAAAGATCATGATCTGGTGCAGCGTCACGTTGCGCTCCTCTGAACGCCACCACGGCACATATCCGGGCGCGTCGAGCCGGAGCTTGTCGATGGTCTCGTCCGAATGCGCCCAGACCCGCCGGTACAAGCTGGTGATCTGCTCCCGGCTCTCGTCGGCTGTCGCCCATAGGTCGACTACCTGACCATCCGCGCTCAGGTCACCGATCGTGGCCTCGTCAAGGTCGTCGGGGATCCACGGCACCTTCTCGCCGAACGGCCGGCCGAACACGTCGCTGAAGTAGAAGAGTTCGTTCGTGGCCGCATGCTTCACCAGGCCGAGCAGGTTCGTGCCGGTCGGCGTGAACGGCCGCCGGATGTCGTACTCACCAAGCCCGTCGAGCTTCCACAACAGCGCCTCCCGTCCGCGCTGCAGGTAGCGTCGAAGCTGAGCCTTCTCATCTGCTTCGGTCACGCGGTTAAGTCTTTCACCTGCGGAGACAAACTTTGCGCGTGACCTTTAGCTCGCCACCGGAGGCGCAGCACTCCCGGGGTGCTCCACCAGGGCGATCACGCGGCTAGCCATAAATCTCGCTGTGCGCACGGTTGTGCCGCCTCTGGTCAGCTCACTGACCTCGATCAGCCCGCGCCGGTTCACCACCTCCACCCGCCGGCCGGCTTTCGTCGCCGCCACCTCGTAGGTCTTGGTATCACCGCCGGTGTCAATGACTATCTCGACCCGATCACCCTTCACACTTGTTACGTACCCATTCGGGCGCCTAAAGACGCAGTCTGACCAGGCATGGCTCGCCGATTGCTACGATCCACGCATGGGCCTGTTCAAGCGACTTTCTGGTCAACCAGCGAATGCTGCGGCTAACCCCGGCAATTCAGGAAATCCGCCAATAGTGCGGGCAGCGATCCGGTTTCAGCCGCCGCCGCAGAGTCAGGTCCGCGACCTGCCCGCTCAGCTCCAGGCGCAGCTGCAGCACGCCCGGGCTGGCGTCTTTGCCTACTCCGACATGGTCAAGCAGGTCGACTGCGCCCGGTGCGGTGCGCCCAAGCAGCTGCCGACGAAGACCGCCTACGTGTACTGCGATCACTGCGGCGCGCTCACCGACTACGACTTCAGGGTCGCCAACCTCGACACCAACGCCGCGCTGACTAACCAGGTTTTCGCCTACTACGTCGCCCCGATCCAGCCCACGCTGGACATCTGCTCGGCGACCGGCGACAAGGCCCGGTACTGCGGTCTGATCCGGCCGGTCTTCACCGAATGGTTCCGCCAGTGCCCGCAGGCCCATTCGCCGCGCCTGCTGTCGGACCAGGATTTCTTCGAACGGACCGTCAACTACCAGGTCGAAGCCATGTGGGCCAGGGATTCTGATCAGCGGGTCCAGGCGGTGATGCGGCAGTTCATGGCCGCCAGCCAGAAGCTGAAGCGGATCCCGCTGCCGAACGGCGACTGGCAGATCAGCGACGACATCTGGGAGGTCGCCGCGCTCTACAAGCAGCAGATGGAGCTGAGCTACCAGGTGCTTGAGGAAAAAGGCATCATGGCCCTCGAACCCGAGCAGGCGCCGGTGTCGGTCTGGCTGCGGATCGAGTACACCTACTTCTGCCAGAACTGGCTGGCCAAGTTGCCGCCGCAGAACGCCGACCGGTTCCTCGACTTCTTCGGGCTCCGGGGCGAATACACCCAGATGAGGGTGGTCAACGCCGAGACCAAGCAGTGCGGCCGCTGCGGTGACCAGCTCAAGGCACTGCCGGGTGCGCAGGCCGTCGTCTGCGAGTCCTGCGGCACGACTCTGGACATCGCCGGCGGTGCGGTCCCGTGCCAGAACTGCGGCGCTCCGCTGTCCTTCCCGGTGCGGACAAGCTCGACCCAGTGCCCGTACTGCCACGTGCTCACGCACCGGGCCTGATCTCGGCATACTCCGGTTAGCTGGGCATACTCGGGTTATGAGAGCTGATCTGGTCGTAATCGGAGCGGGAGCCCTCGGGCTGAGCACGGCACTGCACGCGGCCCTGGCCGGCAAGTCGGTCGCGGTCGTCGACGCCCATGCCGCCGGATCGCAGGCGTCGGGCCGGGCGGCCGGCCTGTTCAAGTCGGTCCAGGCCGACGAGCTGCGGACCTGGCTGGCCCGGCGCAGCATCGAGCGCGCGATCAGCTTCGCCGACTGGGCCGGCGCCGAGCTCGACGTCGTCAGGAGCGGCAGCTTCCTGGTCGCGCGGACCGACGAGCACCGGGCCTATCTGCGAACCGAGGCCAGCCAGTCCGGTGGCTGGGGCGTCGACGTGTCGCAGGCCAGTCCAGGTCAGCTGGCCGACGGACTCTCCTACTACCAGGGCGCGGGCAGCGATCTAGCGCTCTGGTGCCCGGAGGACATCTACATCGAAGAGCCGATGAGCCTGATCCTGGCCTACGTGGCGGCCTGCCGGACGCACGGCGTCGAGATCTTCGAGAACGAGCCCGTCACCGGGATCACCCTGTCCGGCGGCAAGGTCGCCGGCGTCCAGACCACGGTCCAGACGATCAGCACCGCAGCGGCGGTCGACGCCGCCGGTGCCTGGACCAGGCAGCTCGCCGAACTAGCGGGCGGCCGGGTCGCCGTGGCACCGGTCCGGCACCAGCTCGCGATCACCGAGCCGACGACCGAGGTCGATCCGTCCGCCCCGATCGGCCGGGTCGTCGACGCGGCGGTGTACCTGCGTCCGGCCCGAGGCGGGCTGATGATCGGCGGCTTCGAGTCCGCGCCGCTGCCCGTCGATCCGCGCGGTGAGGTAGCGACGTTCAGCACCGATGACGTGCCGCTCGACCCGTCGGAGCTGCGGAAGCTGGCCGACCAGGTCTCCTCCGAGGTCCCGCAGGCGACCGGCCTTCCGGTCGCCGAGTACCGGGGCGGGCTGTTCACGATGAGCCCAGACGGCCGGTTCGCGGCCGGCCCGGTGCCCGAGGTACCCGGCCTGTGGACCGTGACCGGCTGCAACGGCTCGGGCTTCTCCTCCTCGCTCGCCCTAGGCGAAGCCCTCGCCGACTGGATCGTCACCGACGCCGCCACCTCGCGCATCGCCGAACTAGCCCCCAGCCGATTCGGCCCGCTGACCGACGACCAGCTAGTCAACGCCGGAATCTGGCAATACGCCCACTACTACGACCCGGGCAGCGTTTCCTGACCCTGCCTCGATTCCGGGCGTACTGGTTCAAGCACAGGTGTGACCAACCACTACCTTGAGACCGTCCGTGAAATGCCGCAGGTAGGGCGTCCCGCTGACTCTGCACTTCCTTAATAGAGCATCACCACGCCATCTGCAGCGGGCAGCGGAGAGTCTGCGCGAAATGCTATGAGAGCACCTATAGCATTGACGTATGGATGACGTTAGCCAGGGTCAGTGGTTGCGGAGGCAGCGGCTTGCGCGGGGGTGGAGTGTGGCTGGGATGCGGCAGGAGTTGCGGGGGGCCGCGCGGGCGGCGGGTGACAATCTGCCCGACAACGAGTGCCTGAGCGGGATGATCCGCCGGTGGGAGCGGGGCGACAACGGCATGTCGGAGCGTTACCGGATGCACTACTGCCGGGCCTTCGGGATCTCGCACGACGAGTTCTCGGCCGCTCCCCCGGGCATCGAACCCGGCCCGGCCCAGGAACTCTCGCCCGAGCAGCTCTACGATGAGCTGACCAGGCTCGCCCGCGACTACGTGACCGGCGAGCCCCTGAGCTTGTTCACGCGGATGCGCCGGGTCCGCGAGGTCCTGTACTCCGCGCTCAGCCGGAAGCTCTGGCTGCGCGATCAGGTCGACCTTTGTTTCCTGATCGGCTGCCTGCACAGCCTGATGGCCGACGCCGCCGAGGCGCTCGGCGGCTCCGACCTCGCGCAGGAGCTGGCCAGAGCCGGTCTCGGATACGCGCTCGCGATCGATCACAAGCCGTTGGCGGCCCAGTTGCGGCTGAACCTGGCGATCACGGCGCTGTGGAGCGGGCTGCCGCTGCGCGCGGGCGAGCTGGCCAAGGCCGGCCTGGTCTACCTGCCCGGCGGACCCAACGCGGCCCAGTTGCAGCTGATCGGCGCCCGGTCGGCGGCCCGGCTCGGTGACACGCGAACGGCGATGCAGCTGATCGACGACGCGCGGCGGACCAGAGACGTCGACCACGCCGATGACCTGCTGGCGATTGGCGGCGAGTTCGGTTTCTCGGTGGCCAGCCAGCATTACTTCGCCGGGTCCGCGCTCGTCGAACTGGCCGGCGAAGAGTCCGCTGCGGCGGACGAGCTCGCGAAGGCCGTGGAGCTTTACCAGGCCGGTCCGCTGCCGGGCGAGCATCACAGCGCCTTCTGCGAGCTGACCGCTCGGGTGGATCTGGCCGGCGCCCTGACCAGGTCCGGGCACCTCGACGCGGCGGTCGCGACGGTCGAGCCCGTACTCGCGTGCCCGCCCAGCCGCCGGGTGGCCAGCCTGCCCAAGCGCTTCGGGCGGGTCCGGGCCGGGCTGGCGGCCCCGCCCTACCGGGGATCGGTGCAGGCCGGCGAGTTTGACCAGCGGATCGAGTTGTTCTGCCGGGAGACCGCCGCCGCCCTGCCCGCCTCCCTCGCCTAGCCGGCTCGATCAGAAGAACGGTCCGGGCTCACCGAATAGCGCCGCTTCGGCTTCGGGGTAGACGGCCGTCATGGCCCGGGTCTCCAGGAAGGTCATGAAGAGCCGGTCCGGTTGCAGCCGCTGCCGGAACAGCGCTCCGGCGTCCGTGCCGGTCGCGTGGCTCTCGGCGACCGCGCGCGAGAACGTCGCCGAAATCAGCGGCGACCGCCAGGTCCGGCGCCGTCCGCCGACGTCGCCGGGCTGAATCCCGACGCCCCGGTAAACCATCACCTCGCCGGCGGCTCTGGCCCACAGGGCCCGCGCGAAGCCGGTCCTGGCCGCGATGTGCTCGGCCCGGCGGGACTTGCTGTGGCCGCCGGCGAAGCAGTCGGGGTCACGGATCGCCCGGGCGGTCAGCTGGCCGAGCCCGAGTTCGGCCAGCACGGTCAGGTGACCGAGGACCAGGTCGCCGGCATAGGGATTGCTGACGAAGGCCACCGCAAAGCTTTCTTCCAGATCGGCGAGATCGCGCTCGGCCAGATAGCTCTCCAGCCAGGTCATCGCCGCCGGCCAGCCGCCGTCGAGCAGCGGCAGGAGATCGAACTTCGCGGGCGCACCGGCGCCGGTCAGCCATTCCGCTGCCTGGGCCGTCTCCGCTTCCAGCCTGGCCAGCGTGTGCTGGCGCGCGTGCGGGCCGGGTGCCACCGTGACCAGGCGGTCGTAACGGGCGATCGCGGCGCGCAGTTCGTGCTCGGCGGCTGGGTCCACCATGGCGCTGCCGACCGCGAACTGGTAGTTGCCCGCATCCTCAACCGGCACGAGCCAGCGGGCCCCGGCGTCCTCGAAGGCGTCGATCTGCACCTCGAAGAAGCCGGTGTCCGGCCGCACGCCGGTCAGGTGCACCGGCGTGCGGCGCACATCGAGCAGCCTGGCCTGGTTGCCGGTCACCAGGAAACGGGGCTCGCCCGGCACGAACTCCGAGTCCGGCGCCCGGTCCGGGTCGGATTGGTAGACGCTGTCGCTCACATCGCGACTATGTCAGGGCATCATCCTCACGAGTCACGGGGGCGAGCAGGTCGATGAGGGACTGCTGCCCGAAATGCCGGGCCCAGCCCAGCGGAGTCGAGTAGTAGTGCTTGTCGCGGGCCTGCGGGTCGGCGCCGAGTTCGAGCAGCCGCCTGGCCAGCTCAAGCTGGCCTTCGCCGGCCGCGACGTGCAGCGCGGTGTGCCAGGGCGCGGCGTCGGGGATGTCGCTTCGGCCGTCACCGTTCACGTCGAAGCCGACGCCGACCAGCAGGTCGACCGCGTTGGGTGCGCCCTGGCTGGCGGCCCACGTCACCAGGCCGGGCCAGTCCTGGCGAACCTTCGCGACCACGGCCGGGTCGGTGCCAGCGACCGCGTCGCCATCGCCGGCCAGGGCCGCGCCGATGAACTCGTCGGGCGGGCTGAGCCGTGGCGGCGCGGCCCCGAGGGCCAGAAGCTGGCTCGCCAGCTCGCGGTGGCCGTTGAACAGCGCGAACTCGACCGGCGTGCGCTCATCGTGGCCTCGTTCGGTGTCGGTGAACGGCGCGGCCACGTCGACGCCGTTGGTGGCCAGCAGCGCGACCCGGTCGCGCTCGTCGTGCGCGATCGCCCAGCGCAGCAGGTTGCGCAGCATTTGCGGCGGGGTTTCCAGCGCGCCGTCGAGCAGGCGATGCCAGGGCCCGCTGGCCGGCTGCCCCAGGCCGTACTCGAACAGCAGGACCAGGTGATCATTGCTGGGGCTGAACATCCGGTTGTACAGCGCCTGCCCGTCGTTCGGGTCGGCGCCGGCGTCGAGCAGCAGCCGCGCGAACGGGATCGAATGCGGATGGGCGGGCTGGCTGTCGCCGCCTTCGCCGTATCCGAGCACGCCGGTGAGCACCGTGAACGGGGTCGGCAGGCCATGCCAGAACCGGCCGTCGTTGGGGTCGGCTCCGGCGTCGAGCAGCAGCCGCGCGGTCGCGATCGTGGCGTCCAGGCCGACCTGGGGGTCGTGCCTGGCGTAGGCCAGGTAGAGCAGCGGCGACCAGCCGTGCGGGCCGGAGGTCGCGGTCGCGAGCGAGGGGTTGGCGGCAAGGAACCGGCGGACCTGGGCCACGTCGGCGCAGGCGGCCGCGACCGGCAGGCTCAGGGTGGGCAACTCGGGGTGAGCGGCGAGCACCCGCGCGGCGGCGACCAGGTCGGATCGCTCGTCGGCGCTGTAGGTCAGGCAGGCGAGCCGCAGGAACCGATCCGCCAGGGACTCCTGGTCTGGCGGCTGGATGCCGGGCGTCCAGGATCGTGCGGTCACGACCTCGACGTGCCGGCGAAGCCGGGGCCAGCTCGCGAAGCCGTAGCGCCGGGCGATCACGAGCTGGGCCGCGCTCAGCGGGAACGTTCCGGCGGAACTGGCCAGCGTTTCCTGGCCGGCCCGGTCCGGTCCGAACTCGGCGACCAGCGCCAGCGCGGCCTGGTCGCTTTCACGGACCGCGCGTTGCAGCTCGCGGGCTTGCTTGCGGAGTTGGCCGAGATCAGGGTCCTGGGGCAAGGGGATGGTCGGCATCGCGACCTCCTTTCGTCGCGCCGACTGGTCCGCCGCGCCGGCCGGAAAGGAGGTGAATGCGTCGACCACCGTGCCTGGCTTAACTCAGGTGGGCTCTGCCCTTCCCGCGGACCCGGTGGCCTCCTGCTCGCCAGGACCCATGGTAGTTCACCCGCGCGGGCCGATCTTCTCGAAGGCGCGGCCGGCCGCGCTCAGCCGGTCACGTCGATCACGTGCAGGGACACGGTGACTGAGTAGCCCAGAGCGTTGGTGACGGTCACTTCGGGCACGAAGTGACCGGCCCGCTTGTAAGTGTGCGTCACGGGCGAGACGGTCGCCTTGGAGCCGTCTCCGAACGACCACGTCACCTTCGCCGGGGTGAACCCGATCACCGAATGGTGCAGGTTGAACGTGACCTTCTGGCCCTTGGCGATGCGGGTGTGGCTCTCGTGCGGTTGCGGCACCGGCACGTCAGCCTGGCCGGCCTCGGGAACCTTAGACGTGGCGGTCCCGCCACGCCCCAGCGATGCTTTCCGGCTAATGTTGCTGATTATTGGATTGCCGCCGTGGCCGAGTAGTTCCAGGATCGTGAAATCGGCCTGGTATTTGGAATTGGCCTTGCCCCGGATGGTGACGTGATAGGTGCCGGGGACCGGCTCGAAGACCCAGGCGACCGAGCGCCCGCCGACCTTGGCATATCCGGCCCCGGGGAAGCTGCGGGTGACCCTGGTGTCCGTGCCGACGCCTACCAGCCGACCTAGCGGGTCTGTGACCTGCGAACGGTCGGGTGTGGTCTGGAAAAGCGCGATCTTGTCGATGACCGGGATGTTCCGCAGCATGGTGTTGCGGATAAACGACTCCAATGCCTGCATGGTCTGGGTAAAGGTCGCCGAGGATCCCGGAGAATTCGGCATCGTATCGAGGTCGACGTAATAGGTGACGGGCCCGGTCGAATAGAGCGTGAGCTGCTTGCCGGTCGCCGCCGAACGGGCCGTCACGGTGAATCCCGGCGAGGACAGCTTGGCGACGACATCCCAGTTCGCGTGGAACGTCGGGGTGAGCAAGCAGTTGTTCGTCCCGGCGAAGTCCGAGAACGGCGGCGTCACCCCGGTGCTGGTGAGCGCCTGGAGGGCGGAGAAGTCGCAGTTGGGCACGCCGATCGCCGCGTTGCTGGCGGCGTGGAACTCGACCGAGTCCGTCGAGTCGATCTCGGCGATCGTGACCGGAGTCGCGTGCGGCACGGCGATGTCGACCGGCATGGCGGTGGCAGTCGACGGCATCGTGCAGAGCGAGCCACCGGAGGTCTTGCCCGCACCGAAGCTCAGCGGCGCTGGGCCGAAGTCGAGCTGGATCGGGTTGCTCGGCAGCTTTACCGGCACCCGCAGTGGCGTCGTCGAGAATTGCGCTGACTGGCAGGACACGTCCGGTGGGGCGGGCAGCGTGAATTGCAGGTTGAACGTGTCGCCCCTACAGGAGCCGGTCTGAACCTGGACGACGATCGTCGAGCTGATCTGGTAGACGCCGGGAGCCGAATAGGTGTGCTGAAAGGTGACGAGCGGGGCGCCGTTCGTGCCGCCGTTGTAGCTCTTCGTATCATGGCTGCCGTCGCCCCACTCGGTGTCCTGCTGGAAGGTGCAGCCGGTCGTGTCACCGGAACTGTTCATGGTGAACGCGACCGCCGGGTCACCGCTCGTGCAGTTCGGGATCGTGAAGAAGCACGCCTGCCCTGGTGAGTCGGCGGGTGCGCCGGTCCCCCGGATCGGGCCGATTACCGGCCGGGCGGGACCGGGTCCAGGCGGGCCGGGCCGCGCCGACTGGGTGGCCGCTGCGCTGGCCTGCCCGATCGTGACCGAGCCCGCCAGCAAGGCGCAACTGAGCCCTACCAGGGCGATTATCCGCATCCAGCCAGTGTAGCCAGGACACGCGATTAGTTGGATCTAGATAAGGTGCCGGCTTTGTTAACACCGAACCGCTAGCGTTGGCCGACTAATTGAACATTCACATTACGGCCTGGATTTCGGATAAAGGCGCAGGTGAAATGGGGGCACCTATTCCTCGAGCGCCTCAAACGCACGTCGCACGGTCTCGAACGGTATCCGCTCGAACGCCATAACCCGTCCGTTCGACTCACTGACGGCGGCGGCGAAGTCGGCCGCCCACGCGTTCTCCCAGACGACAACGAGAGCCGAGGACTCCGGCGGCAGCTCGCTCGCCAGGCTCTCTAGATCGGCCTCCTTGACCACGTCGAACTGCGGATCGGCGATCTGCCGGTAGGAGGCGGTGACCTCGTCGTCGGCCAGCTCGACGACCTGCGTCTGGCCGCGGGAATCCTTGGTGACAAAGGCGAGGTCGATGAACCTGACGATGCCGTTGGCCTGAAGGCCGGCCAGCGTCGGAGCGAGTCCGCCGTCGAACTTGTCGCCGTCGAACGCGATCACCGCGATGTCGACCGGCCCGACGCGGCCCGGTCCTAGTGCGTCTGGCATGAGCGTGCCCCCCGGTTGCTCGTTGTCTAGGTGATTCCCGCTGGACGGGCGGGAGCAACCTTGGACGAGGTCGTGGCGCCGGGTGGGGGCACGACGGGCCATATGGGAAGTACCTGCGATTAAGGCTAGCCCGCGGCTAGCCCGGGGCTAGCCCGGGGCTAGCCCGTGGCAACGCTGGCCTAGTAGCGGGCGCCTGCGGGTGGGGGTGCGGCGTTCAGGGTCGCTAGATCAGCCTCGGTCAGCGACAAGGAAGCCGCCGCAATATTTTCTTCCAGGTAATTGAGCCGTTTTGTGCCCGGGATGGGCAGGACATGCTCGCCTTGCGCGAGAGTCCAGGCGATCGCGACCTGGCCGAGACTCGCGCCGTGGCGCTTGGCCACGCCTTCGATCACGGCCAGGATCGCCTGGTTACTTGAGATCGCCTCGGCGGTGAACCTGGGGTTGGCGAATCTGATGTCGGTGGGTTCGAACCCGGCGGACCGCAGGCTTCCGGTCAGGTAGCCGCGCCCCAGCGGGGCATAGGCGGCGAACAGCGCACCGTGCGCCCGGCACCACGGCACGATCTGCTCGAGCGGGCCTCGGGTCCACAGCGACAGCTCGGACTGGACCGAGGCGACCGGGTGGATCGCCTGGGCCCGGTCCAGCTGGGCGACCGTGACCTCGGACAGCCCTAGTGCGCGGACCTTGCCGGCCGCGACCAGATCGGCGAGTGCGCCCCAGGACTCTTCGAGCGGGACCTGGGGATCGACCCGGTGCAGGTAGTACAGGTCGATCACGTCGGTTCCGAGCCTGGCGAGCGAGGCGTCGCAGGCGTTTCGCAGGTACGCGGGGTCACCGCGCGGGCGGCTGTGGCCGGTGGCCTCGTCAATGACCAGCCCGGCCTTAGTGGCGATCAGGACGTCGTCGCGACCGCTAAGCGCCCCGCCGACGAGCCGCTCATTGGTGAACGGCCCGTAGACATCGGCGGTGTCGAAGAAGCGCACCCCGAGCTGGACTGCCCGACCCAGGACCTGCCTGGACCGTTCGTCGTCGATCTCGGCCGGGGCGTACTCGGCGGACATGCCGACGCACCCGAGACCGACCCGGCCGACGTCGCGGTCAAGTGCGCCGAGCCGACGAGGCCGAGCGGCGCCCGCGACACCGCCAGACGTCACTGGTCCAACCAGGCCCGGACGTGGCTGGTCATGAACTCCAGGTCGGCCGGGATTCCGTCGGGCCAGCCCGCGCGGTGACCCCAGATGCTCGGGATCGGCGCGAGCGTGCCGTGACGCAGATGCGGCAGGTCGGCCTCGTTGTCGGCGACTCGGAAGTACAGGTCGGTAGTGCCCG
>DATNFM010000127.1:0-4956 GCA_035606435.1 Streptosporangiaceae bacterium
CCGTCGGCAACCAGGGCTATGTCCGCGCAACCAGGGCTATGTCGTCACAACCAGGGCAGTGACTAACAGCCAGAAACCGGAACGTCCACGGTCGCGACCGGACCGGCGTCCCGGAACTCACGTCCAGGCGTCGGCAGCTTCAGTGCACGTTTCCGAGTGCGATCGGACCGAGCAGGACGCCAATCTGAAGGCCGACCAGCGCCGAGATACTGACCGGCCGCTTCGAGCTCACCGACGCTACGCTCGCCTCGATGATGACGGCCGGAGCGGGCCGGATCTGACGCGATGACTTGCCGAACCGCAGGCCGATCCGCGGCAGGTCCTTGACCGGCAGCTTGCCGGAGAAGTGATGCACGTCGCGAATCCTGACAACGACCGTGATCGTCGGCCGGCGCGACTTGCCCTGGACGGGCTTACCGTGGACGGACCCAGGCACCGGCCGGAGCGTGAAGATCACGGCCGGATGCGCGATCTTCAGGGGTGATCCACCAGAAAAGGTGAGCGACAGCGGCTTGACGGCGCCGCCTTTGCCCGGCCGGTAGCTGAACCGCACGGTCAACTGGCCGGCCGCGGACGACGTGTTGCTGGTCAGCGTGATAATCCTGGCCGGATGACCCGAGGCCGAACCCCGCAAGGTCGGCGCAGCGCTGCCGGCCGCGGTCCCGGTCAGGACCAGGCCCGCCGCGACTCCCGCCGCTGAAAAGCCGGCCAGGTACCGGCGAGTGGCGCGAAGCCGCCCCGCTCTCCTATCGGCGGACGGCTGCTGTGCTGCGAAACCGGTCAAGGTAACCTCCGACATTGACTGTCGCCGCCTGTTCGCGGCTTTGGGGCGCCATCTTGCCGAGCGAAGCTCACAGATCCGCGCGGGCTCTGCGTGAGTCCAATGTGAAGGAGCGTCGCGACACCGCAGCGCGGGGCCAGCGCGGGGCCAGCGCCGGGCACGCCGCTCCGCCGAGACCGGCCTCGGGGAACGGGGAGGAAGGCTCCCGCAATGCTTTCTAAATGAAAAAAGAAGTAACAAGTAACCTCGGCGCGAGGCCGAGGTTACTCGAAACTGTCAGCAGGTGACTATGACTAACAGAGGGCCCTGTTAGTCGAAACGTAGATGTTCAGCGGATGCTGGAATTGAACAGGGATGCTTTCGCCTGCTCCGCGGGAAATGCAGAGGCTCCACCCGGTGCCCCAGTCGACCCCGTTCCAGTCGTCCTGGTGGAGCCAGACGCGGGTGGTGCAGCCGTTAGCCGCGGCCACGACGTTCCACGGGCCGTTGCCGCCGTTGTAATTCTTATTCTGCGCGCAGCTCATCGGAACCCATCCAGCTCCCGTACAGCGCTGGAACTGACCGCTGTTCACGACGATGATTCCGCAGATGGAGGTGCTCGGCGCGGCGGATCTGCGGGCGGCGGACGCGACTGGCCTGGTAGATGCCGCGTGAGTGACGGCCGCGCCGGCAGCGCCGGCGGTTACGAGCGCGAGAGCGGCCGTACTGAGCAGCCCAATGGTCAGCGCTGCGAAGGCACGCTTCGACAATAGACTTCTGATGGACATATGCGATTCTCCTTGACTGAGATAAGGAAATAGACCAGGGATGAGGGTGACTGGGAAATGAGGCACGAGAAAACTCACGAATCACCGCCATGATTGCGAGATAGACCTCAGCCTCTTATCGCTCATCAGTTCTCCTATTCGATTCCGGCGATTTGGGCTTGCGCGAATAGTGTGACCACGGTGGCCGACGGCCGGCCAGGAAAAGTGGGCGGCAGACTTACCGGAAAAGTCCGGTTGATCCGGCGCACGACCGATGAGTTGCGGCGGTCGGCGACGTCTAAGGCTTCAGAGCCAGCCTGCGCGCGCTGGCGCGCGCTTCGCGCAGATGTTGGAGGTCAATGAGATGAGCCTGCTTCGGTGACGGGCCATGCCTTAGGCGGTTTCGGTGCCCGGCTATGCGCCAGTCGCAAGCTGGCCGGATTGTCTCAGGACGAACTGGCGGAGCGCTCCGGACTGAGCAGCCGTACGATTCGCAACCTTGAGAGCGGTCGCACAAGCTCGCCTTACCGGGACACGCTGCGGCGGCTGGCCGACGCCCTCGAGCTGAGCGGCGCGGCCAGGATTGAGTTCATCGGCACGCCTGACCGCCGGCTGACGTCCCGGGACGAGTGCGCACCCGAAGCTGATGAAGCGGGGACCAGAGCCTGCGGCTCGGACGCGGACAGCCGCGACTGGTCGCCCGCGGTTCCGCGGCAACTCCCGGGCGAGGCGCGGCGTTTCGTAGGGCGGGCCGAGGAGTTGACGCGGCTGAGTGCGCTGGCGGGGGAAACGGGCCAGGCTTCGTCGGCCGTGGTCGCGGTGATCGCGGGGAAAGCGGGAGTCGGCAAGACGGCGCTGGCAGTTCACTGGGCGCGGCTGGCGGCCAGCAGATTTTGCGATGGCCAGCTATTCGCCGATCTGCGGGGCTTTGATCCGTCAGGGATCGCGGCGGACCCGGACTCGGTGCTGGCTATCTTCCTTCAAGCCCTGGGAGTGATAGCGGGGCGACTGCCGGTGAGCGTGAATGCCAAGGTCGCGTTGTATCGCAGCCTGACGCACGGGCGGCGGATGCTGGTGGTCCTGGACAACGCGCGCGACGCTGCTCAGGTGATGCCGTTGCTGCCGGCCAGCCCGGGCTGCATGGCGGTCGTCACCAGCAGGCGCATCCTCGGCGACCTGATTGTCACCAAGGATGCGACTTCGCTGACGGTGGAGGTGATGTCCCCGTCCGAGGCGCACATGCTCCTGGCCGCCCGCCTCGGCACTGGCCCGGCCGGCACCAGCCCGGCCGACCCGGCCGACCCGGCCGACCAGGCGCTGAGACTCCACGGTGAACTAATCGAACTGTGCGGCGGGCTGCCACTAGCGTTGTGCATCGTCGCCGCGCGCATCCTGGCCCACCCGCGCTGGCCGGCTACCGCGGTAGCCGGTGAACTGAACGCTAGCTGCCAGGCGACCGGGCTGGACGTCGTGTTTTCCTGGTCCTACCGGCAGCTTGGCGATCCCGCCGCGACGATGTTCCGGCTGCTGGGCATTTGCCCAGGTGCCGACATCGGGCTCGCGGCCCTGGCCAGCCTCGCCGGGATGTCCGTCGCGGCCGCCAGGGACGCGGCCGACGAACTGGTCGGCGTGCACCTGATCGAGGAGGACGCACCCGGCCGGTTCACGGTCCATGACTTGCTGCGCGAGTACGCGGCTCGGCTCTGCCGCGCCACCGACAAACCCGGCGTCCGCGCCGCGGCGACGAACCGGGTGTTCGACTTCTACCTGCATGCCAGCTACGCCGCGGCAGCGATGGGCCCTAACTGCTTCACGATGGCAGCGCCGATCCCTAGCCCCGGCGACCCTCCAGAAGGCGTGGTGCGGCTGGAGTTCGGCGACCAGCACCAGGCACTCGACTGGCTCGAATCCGCTGGCACCGCCCTGGTCGGCGTCGTGACCACCGCCAGCGGTACCTCAGATCGGCACGCGATGGCCATCGCGCTGGCCATGCACCCGTTCCTGGAGCGAGCCGGGCACTGGAACGAGAGCCTTACCACGGCCGGAATCGCCGTGACCGCTGCTTGCCGTCTCGGCGACCCGTGCGCCGAAGCACAAGCCCATCGCAATCTCGCTTCGGCCTACGTCGGCCTCGGCGACTACCACCTCGCCGACAGCCATCTTCACCAGGCTCTGGCCCGCTGCCGCGAGACCGGCCAGCACCGCAGCCTCGGCGTTACCTACAACCTGCTCATGAAAACGGCCGAGCACCAGCAGCAGCCCGCAAAGGCGCTGCGCTACGCCTGCGGTGCCCTGGAATCGTTCCGGGCGGCCGGCTGTCCGTCCGGCATAGCACATGCGCTGAGCAATCTCGGCTGGTGCCAGATCCTGGCAGGCGATCCGCAAACGGCGCTCCCGATCCTGGACCAGGCCCTCAGCCTGCACCGCGACCATGGTGACGAAATCGGCCAGGCCCTCACCTGGGACAGCGTCGGCTACGCGCGCCATCTCCTCGGCAACCAGCCAGAAGCCATCCGCTGCTACCAGCGCGCCCTGGTTATGTCGCGCGACCAGGCCGACCTGACGCTCACGGCGACCATCCTCGCCCACGCCGGAGACGCACACCACGCCTGCGGACACGAAGATGACGCGCACAGCTGCTGGCAAGAGGCGCTGGCCATCCTCGCCGACCTCGATGAACGCAGCCCCAGCATCCTGCGCCCCAGGCTCACGGCCAGTTGCCGCTCAGCAGGCTCCTCCAGGCGATAACTTCACCTACTAGTCGATCAATCAGGAGAACATATGGCTTTCGACACGCCTGACGGGACGCGAGGAGCCCGTCAGCCCCGCGCTGGGATGCTGATGCGCCAGATCAACAAGACGATGGCCAACCGGATCCGCCGCACGGGGAAGACGATGGGGTTCAACGCCCTGGTCCTGACCACGACCGGCGCCAAGACCGGCCTTGAGCGCCGCACCCCATAGGAGCAATGCCCGCGAGCAGCCTGCGCGGCGTGGTCTTCAGGCCCAGCGACGTGCAGGCCGACTACGAACGGCTCGCTGGCCGGGGCTCGCTGGCCGGGTCGGCTACCTGACCAGCAGGTCTGGCAGTTCGGCGAGCGCGGCGATACTGCGGCCGGCCCAGGTCGGGTCGTTGTCGGTGTGCTGAGTCGTCCGGAAGACGGTCAAGCCGAGCGCCGCCGCGGCCGCCAGTTCACCGTCCGCCCCATCTCCGATGTAGAAGCACTCTGCCGGCTGAGCTCCGAGCGCCGTCATGGCGGCCAGGTAGATGCGCTGATCCGGCTTGGCCGCCCCGACTTCGCACGAGAACATGGCAGCGTCGAATCGCCGCGCCAAACCGGAACTCGGCCACGCCTCGGCCGTTTCTGCCGAGGCATTGCTGGTCAGGCCGAGCCGGTAACCGCCAGCGCGCAGCCGGTCGAGCACCTC
>DATNFM010000128.1:0-6958 GCA_035606435.1 Streptosporangiaceae bacterium
GCCGTCCAGCAGGGCCTCGTCCGGCTCCGGGTCCAGCATGGCGGTGTACAGGTCTCCGGTCGTCGCCGCCAGGTGGGCCAGGTATTCGTTCATCACCTCGTTGCGGAAGCCCTCACGCAGCAGCCAGCCCCTGATCTGCGGATCGCTGGTGCCCTTGAGCCGCTCCACCGCCTGGATACGGCCCCACGCCGCCACCCGCCGGGCCATCTCGAACACCGCGCGGTCCGGGTCGGGCTGCGTGCGGGCCAGGGCCACCACCGCATACAGGGTGAGGTCTTCGAGCGCTCCCAGCAGCAGGAGCAGGTCCCGGTCCCGTCTGTCGCCCGCCACGCCCAGCAGTACGATCCCGCCCGCGACGGCGTCACGGCGCGTGCCGTACTCCGCCAGCCAGCGGCCCACCGCGCGCACCCGGTCAGCGGGCAGCCCCCGGCGGCGCACCTGCCCGCCGAGACCATCGGCCACCTGCAGCGTCGGCTGGCCGGCCAGGGCCGCGTGCAACCCCGCGCACGCCCGCAGTGACGGGGGCCCGGTCACCAGGTCCGCGACCAGGTCCGCGATCCGGGCCGCGGCGTCCGGGTCCGGGGCGCTGCCGAAATGGTGGGTCCGGACGCCATCCAGAACCGCGCCGACCATGAGCTGCTCTCGGGCCGGATCCTCATCCGGTAGCGGGTACCCGCCATCCGGCCAGGGACCCGGGCCGTGTAGCGCCGCCAGCGCCAGCGCGTGGGAAAAGAAAGTGGACTGGGCATCGGCTGCCGCGGGCAGCCGCCACGCCCCGCTCATCGGGCCGGGCGGAAACCGCCCTTCACATAAATCACCTGGACATCATCTACCGCGCACATCGGTAACGCAACTCACAAAGTCCTGCCCGGATCCTCTTGTGATGACCAGCCGCTCCGCCACCGGCGGCCACGCAAAGAGCCGCTCGCATGGGCGTACCAGCGAATTCCGGGAAGTGCCGGCATCTGAGCTGCCGGTGAGCCAGCCTGGATTCACGGCATCAAGGCGGCGACTGCCGCGCGGCTGGTCTCATCCGCTGAAGCCGGGCGAAATAGCGGCCTTGCTGCCGGGCGTAGGCTCGGTGTCCTGGAACGGCCGCGCGCAAGACTGGCAGGCACCCCTTCCGCCGGGTATTCCGCCCGAGTGGAGTCCGCGATCGATGATGCCGCAACCCGTACTGACCGTATGGGCCGTGCCGTCGCCGGACCGCGCGGCTATACGAGCGTGGATCAGCGCCACAGCGATGACCTCGACGCGCGCATGGCTGCAGGCGGCGGGGACGGCCCCGCAGACATGGCGGGACGCGGAGCACAACACCGCATGGAACTGGCACGGGATGGCCCGATAGCCATCTGGCTTCGGTCCTGGCCAGATATCAATGACCGGAAAGCGTCGGCGTGCAGAACGCGGACATCTGCGTCCCTGACACAGGCAACGACCGCCCAGTCCAGACGACAAATATTCGGCAATCTGAAATTGTTCGAGCCAAAGACAACGTATCCGCGTGTCCTCCGTCGGCAGATGCACGACAGTCGTCCGTCAGTTGATCTGCGACACGTCGAGCGCGAACATTGCGTGACGGTGCGTCTGTAACGTGCGCTGCTCGTGCAGCTTCACAGCTGGGATCTCAGCACGTCGAACTCGCAGCCTGGCGAGACCGGCTGGCCGTGATCGATCCGGATGAAGTCGTGGCTGTGGTGTGGGATAGCGAGCCGAAGGTCTCGGCGGGCCAGTTCCTGTGAGCGGGACGCTGGGTGCGCCTAGGTGGGACTTGAGCCACCGACTTCATCCTTATCAGGTGGTCGCCACCGTCCCCTGGAACTGGGTACAGGCAGCGCCACCGATCCGCCGTCTCTGCGGTCTTGCGTCGGCGAGGTAAACGGAGCACAATCGCAGGATAATGCAAGCGTAAAGCCCGATTGGTGCGGGAATCGTGGCTACTCAACGGATGGTCCTGTTTTGCAACGCCGAGACGGGTGCGGGCGCGACGGCACTGATCGACGTCGGCAGCGTGCTGGGGGAGCCCGGAAGCTGAGGGATTCCCAGATCAGGGAGGGAGAATGTCATGGAGCGCTTCATGATCACCGACCGAGCCATGATCAACCGAAGGACCGCGCTCGGCGGGGCGCTGGTTGCACTGTCTCCCCTGGTATTCCCTGGGCGCGCGATAGCCCAGGGAAAGGCTGTGCGCAGGGATTCTTTCGTCCTCCTTCTGAAGGGCCTCTATCAGCCAGTGGTTCACGGGCCCAACCTCGGCCTGTCTGTGGTGGACCTGAATGATGGTACGTACTCAAAAACGAAGATCTACCCAGTTAGCGGAATTCCAGGCAACAAGAACCCGAACAAGGCTATCGGCAACTTCTATGTGCAGCTCGACGGGGTTTTGTGTGCCTACCACGTCCCCGGAGGCTCGTTTGCGATGCGCTTCACAGGTAGCGATCTCGTTCCTGTTGACGACGGGCACGGCGGGCAGTTCTTGGAAGGAACCGAGGAACTAACGATATTGGAAGCGACCGGGATTTATCGATCTTTTGTAGGTGGTCATAACCACATGGTGGATAAACTGCACTTCCTCGCTTCTGGCGACATCGACGAATACTGCTTCTGCAACATCAGCAGGCCATAAGCAACAGTTGCGCGCCTGCATGTGCGCTCGTTCACTCGTCGTGCCTGGGCCGGGCCATCCCGCCGTGCGCCTCGGCAGCGCCTCCCTCATCGCTGCCGGGCTTGGCGGGGCCGAGGCGTTGCCGGACGGCGATCAAGTCCCGGCGCGGACAGCGGCCAGATCCGTCCGTTGCCGCCCGTCATGTGATCGGCAGGCTTCTAGACCTGTCGCACGTCAGCTGGCGGACATGTGTCGCGGATCTGCTGGCGGATCACAAGCGGACAAGCGCAGGCGCGGAATTGTGCTTGGTGCCCTCAACCCTCCCACGCCCGGCCAGATTGCCCGGCCAGATGGACGGACATGCCGGGCATCAGGCAGCCCGCGCATTCGGACTTGGACCTCTGGCCTACGTCGTGTGCTGTCCCGCTTGTGCTAGGACTGTTCAGGTCGCTATGTGCTGTCCCGCTCAGTCGGCCTGGAGAAACGGGCCACTGGCAACGCTGGAACCGCGCATCAGGACGCTGCCCTGTACCGCGAGACCGGTAACCGGTACGGCGCTGGGACAGCCTCGGCCTGCCCTTCCGACAGGTGCGGCGGTTCAGCTCAGAAGATCTGCCAACGGAAAGTCCTGGACCAGCGGTGCGCCTCCGGGCAACTTGCGCTTCTCACGTCGGCTGCACCTTCCATGCTGCTAGCCCGAGTGTCGCTAAGGACCGTGAAGACTAGCCATTCTGACGATGTGGACGGCTCGGGCCGCGGTGACGCTGAACCCTGCTACTAGGCTAGGAAGCCGGACGCACGCCCCTGCGCGCTAGCACCAAGATCCCTGCAACGGTAGTAGAGGTGAGAGCAGTGGAGCGTTCCCTGTATGAGCGCCTTGGCGGAATCGACGCCATCACGGCAGTCGCCCGCGCCTTTGAGGATCGCGCCGCGAAGGACGACCGCATCAATCAGAAGTTCGCCCGGACCAACCTGGGCCGGCTGACGAAAGAGTTCGTCGACCAGCTGTGCCAAGATACCGGCGGGCCGTGCACCTACACCGGGCTCAGCATGAAGCAGACGCATACCAACATGGGGGTGACGAGCGGCGAGTGGGATGCCTTCATGGAAGACTTCGTCGCAACCCTGGACGGCTTCAACGTCGGGAAAGCCGAGCAGAACGAGCTCCTGAGCAACCTACGGCCCATGCGGGCAGATATCGTCGAAGTGGATTCGCCCCAGGTCGGAACCCCGCTGCCGTCCGCGTTCACACCGGCACCGCCGCTGAGCTAGGGCGGCCCAGCCGATCCCGCTGATCAGTGCGAGGTCGGATGCTCGGCACTGGATAGGGCACCTGGTCGCTGTTGCCACATCGCTCTCTGAGGAGGGTCATGAGCTACGCCCGCCAGATGCTGGACAGCTACCCGCGTACCGTCAACGTAGATGCCAGCGTGCTGGCCGGCGCCATCGGCGCGATCAGCGACTGTGCCCAGGCCTGCACCGCCGACACCGTCGCTGACCTGGGCGAGCAGAACCTGGCCGCGATGGTCACGTGCATCCGGCTGTGCCCGGACTGCACCGATATCTGCACCGCCACCGGCGGGGTCATCAGCCGCCTGGCGGAATACGACCCCAGTGTCGCCAGGCCGCTGCTGGAGGCATGCGTGGCCATCTGCAAGAGCTGCGGCGATGAGTGCGAGCGGCATGCGCACTACGAGCACTGCCGGGTCTGCGAGCAGGCCTGCCGACGCTGCGAGCGGGCTTGCCGGGAGTTGCTGGACGCCTTGAAATAGCAAACTAGGCCAGCCGGGGGCATCCGGATCCCAGCGGGGGCCGCAACGCTCGTTCGTCCTCCTGCCGACACGCTGCCGGCCTGCGTGCGTGTGGAGCCGTCCTGATCTGCGCGCCCTGTGCGTTTGGCCCGGCGGGCGCCGGGTGGCCTCCCCAGGGCTGAGCCCGACGCTGACGCTGCGTGCGGGGTGACAACACAGGGGCGCAGCTCCCTTGACCGGGCCGTCCTGGAGGGCTGCACAACCGGAAGCGAATGAGACTCCCCGACCATGCAGCCGATCTCCCTGCTCTCCTCCTCGTCCTTCTTGACAGGTGCTGAATCGCTGCTGGGCGCTGGGCTGGACGGTCTCGTACGATCCAACCGTGTCACGGACCCAGCGGCTGACCGTCGTCCTGGTGCTCAACCTCAGCCTCGTCACGGCGCTCGTGGTCGTCGGGCTGGCTGCGCATTCGCTGGCTGTCTTCGCCGCAGGCGCGGACTATCTCGCGGATGCCGCCGCCATCGGCGTCTCGCTGCTGGCGATCTGGCTCGCGGCCCGTCCGCGCGGCTACCCAAACGCCACGAACCTCGCCGCGCTAGTCAACGCCGGATGGCTCCTGATACTGAACACCGGGATTGCCATCGCGGCGATCCAGCACCTGGCCAACGGCACCCACCGGGTCGAGGGCCTGCCGGTGCTGATCGTCAGCGCCATCGCCGCTGTCGTCATGCTGGCCGGGGCGCTAGTCCTGGGCGGTGACGCCGATGACGATGACGGCGAGGAAGACCTGAACGTCAAGGCCGTCCTGCTCGACACCGCTGCTGATGCAGCCGCCGCCGCGGGGGTCGCGGTCAGCGGCGCGATCATCCTGGGCGCTGACGGACTGTACTGGCTCGACCCGGCTACCGCGCTTGTCATCGCGGTAGCCGTCGGCTACCACGCGTTGAAGCTCATCCGCAAGATCATCGCGGCGGTGCGGTCCCCGTGACCAGCGTTTGCCCAGTCCTGCGGCGGCCATGACCAGCACACGGGGGTCTCCCAGCAAGTACGGCGCACAACCGCAACGCGGCCTCGATCCCCAATCCGGCTTAGTACAGCAGCGCAGAACTGGTACAAGACGACTGACTGCTTAGGAATTCACTTCATGGTCGGTGCTGACCTCGATACTTCCAGCTCAGAGGCCATTTGCAGCGCCGTTGACTGCTCATGACCGCAGTTCTCCCCTTGTCGTGGCACGAATGTGGCACGCTGCTGGGCATCCGCGGTGGCTCGCTATACCCGTCTCGATGCGAGCGCCGACTGCGTTGGGAAGGCCGCCGGCCTAGCAGCAGTCGTCGCCTCGCCACGCCTGGCGGCCTTCCCAGACAGACCATGCGGCGATACCGAGGGCGATAACCGGATCAATAGGCCACCCGGCAGGCCAGATGGCGATAACGGCCAGGCCGAGGAGGACAGCTGCTGCCTGGGCCGCACACATCAGATTCCCAGCCCCGCGACGGCGAAGGCCACGGTGAGCCAGCCATCGGACCGCCAGCGCCGTAACCATCACAACCCTTGGTCATAGGTGTCGTGGTGGGGGGGACTTGAACACGGAAACCGGTGAGATCTCCCCGGATCGGAGAGATTCATGGAATTAAGGTAAAACGGGCGGAGCTGGCCCGCCCGGCTATCCGGCGGCGTGTTCGATGTTGCCGTCGGCACCGCCGTACCGTCGCTGACGCAAGGGTTCTGGCCGTCGGCATGGCCCTCAAGATCCCAGGACTGCACGACAGGACGGACGCGTTACCTGACGCGACGCTGGCATGCCGGGGCCCGTGTTGCCGGGGATAGTGCCTGGGCCTGGACCTGGCCGGGCCTTAGGCGTCCAGCAGAGTCCGGCCAGTGTTCGATCCAAGGTCACCTCGGAGGTGGCACCCGATCTGCGTTGTGGCATTGAGTGACGGACTTCGACTGAGATAACGCGCGCTGAGCCGCCTTTGTCTGAGTGTTGCCGCCGATTTCGTCGGGACCCGCATGTGCCGCACCGAACCAGGCATTATCTGCCTTGCGGAGGTCTGCGTCTCCGGGCCGGAAGGCCGGCGGCCGGGCTGAGGCCGGACGACGGTCGTGCCCAGGATCTGGCCATGCCGCTCGGTCCGGATCTGCAACCGGTATCCCGTCATCCTTCTCCGGCGTCGATCAATGCCCGGCACACCTCGGTGGCGTCCACCACTCCGACGAGGCCGGCTTCGCCAGCGACTGGCAGGTGACGGAAATGCCTGGTCGTCATCATCTCGGCCGCGTCACGGATGCTTGTCGTGGCGATGATGGCCGGGCGGGTGGTCATCACGGCATCGACCCAGACGTCGTTGACGTCTTTCCCGTCCGCGATGGCGCGGGCAATGTCTGCCGCTGTGATGATGCCGGCCGGCTGACCGGCCCGCGCATCGACGACCATGAGGGCCGTGGTACCCGCGTGCTTCATCAGGTACGCGGCCGCGGCCGCGTGGTCGTGCTGCTGGACCGTCGTCGGCGGTAGCTGCATGAGGTCTGTGATGGTGGCCGCGGCCGGTCGCGGGTGAAACGAGGATTCCTGCGCGGGGACGGCTGTCCTGATCTGCTC
>DATNFM010000129.1:0-5592 GCA_035606435.1 Streptosporangiaceae bacterium
CCCGCCCCGCCAGGCGATTTCGCGCTCTGGAACTCGGGCGTCGCCGACCGCGGTGCGGTTCGGGTCCGCCCCGCACGCAAACCGCGCGCAGCCCAGCCCGCGCAGCCCAGCCCGCCCGCAGCCCAGCCCGCCCGCACGCAAACCGCGCGCAGCCCAGTCCGCACGCACGCAAACCGCGCGATCCCAGCCCGGCCGCACACAACGGGGAAAGTTCGTGGTGCGCCTCGCCACAACGAACTTTCCCCGTGATCGCTCACGTCGTATCAGCGACAACATGCGCACCACCGACACCACCGGCGATCGCCCGGCCGGTTCTCCAGGTCGCATCGCCTGCTTACGGGCGAGCTAGGTGGTGCGCTTTTCGATTTCTTCGACTAGTTGGGGGACGACCTTGAACAGGTCGCCGACGACACCGAAGTCGGCAAGCTCGAAGATCGGAGCTTCCGGGTCCTTGTTGACGACCATGATCGTCTTGGAGGTCTGCATGCCGGCCCGGTGCTGGATCGCGCCCGAGATCCCGACTGCGACGTAGAGCTGCGGCGAGACCGTCTTGCCGGTCTGGCCGACCTGGAACTGGTGCGGATACCAGCCCGCATCGGTGACCGCACGCGAAGCGCCGACGGCCGCGCCGAGCGAGTCCGCCAGCTTCTCGATCAGCGCCATGTTGTCGGCCGAACCCACGCCTCGGCCGCCGGACACCACGATCGAGGCCTCGGTCAGCTCAGGACGCTCACCGCGCTGCTGCACGACTCGCTCGAGCACCTTGGCGGTCTTAGCCTTGTCGCTGATCGGGGCGCTGACTGGCTCCAGGATCGCGGCCCCGGCGGCGGGTTCCGCCGTGATAGCGTTCGGCCGCACGGCGATGATCGGAGTCCCCGTGCGGACCTTGGCGTTCACGTTGATCGCGCCGCCGAAGATGAGCTGCTCGGCGGTGAAGTCGTCACTCAGGCCCACGACATCGGTCAAGATGCCCGAGCTGGTCTTGACCGCCAGCCGACCGCCGACCTCCTTGCCTTCGGCCGTGCTGGCCAGCAGCACCGCCGACGGCGACTTCTGCGAAACCAACTCGGCTAGCAACTCGGCCTTCGGGGCCACGAGGTAGTCGTCGAACTCCCCGCCATCAGCGACGTAGACCTTCGCCGCACCGTACTCGGCCAGCCTGGACTGGGCGGCGTCCGCACCAGGCCCGGTCCACACGACGGCCGGCTCGCCGAATTTGCGCGCGAGCGTCACCAGCTCGAACGTGACCTTCTTGACAGCCTCGCCGTCGTGTTCTGCGAGTACCAGGATCTCAGCCATTCTCGGCAGCCCCTCAGCCCATTGTCGTTTGCTGCTCAGTGTCGTTGCCGGCCCGGCCGGTCAGATGAACTTCCTGGTGGCCAGGAACTCGGCGGCCTTGCTGCCGCCGTCGCCCTCGTCGGCCACGACCGTGCCCGCCTGCCTCGGCGGCCGCTTCGCGAAGCTCACGACCTCGCACCCGGCGTTGGCCAGGCCGACCAGGGCGGGGTCGAGCTCGACATCGGCCAGGCTCCAGGTCTGCACCGGCTTCTTCTTCGCGGCCATGATGCCCTTGAACGACGGGTAGCGCGGCTCGTTGATCTTCTCGACCACGCTCACGACAGCTGGAAGCGTCGCCTCGACCCGGTCATAGCCGTAGTCGGCCTGGCGGTTGATGGTGATCTTCGACCCGTCGATCTCGACCTTGCTGGCGTAGGAGAGCTGGGGGATGCCGAGGTGCTCGGCCAGCATCGCCGCGATCACGCCCGTGCGAGCGTCGGTCGACTCACTGCCGAGGATGATCAGGTCGTAGCCGATCCGCCCGAGCACGTGGGCCATGGCGGCCGCGGTACCGAGCACGTCAGACCCGGCCAGCGCGTCATCGACCAGGTGCACAGCCTGGTCGGCGCCCATCGACAACGCCTTGCGAATTGTCTCGGCGGCGCGCGGCGGGCCCATGGAGAAGATCGTGACCGCGCCCTCGTGGGCTTCGGCGATCCGCAGGCCTTCCTCGATCGCGTACTCGTCAAGCTCATTCGGGACGGCGTCGGCCGCGTCCCGGTCGAGAGTGGAGTCCGAAGCCTTGAGCGTGCGCTCCGACCAAGTGTCAGGCACCTGCTTCACACAGACCACGATGTTCATGGCCAACGTCTGACCTCCCTGGTAACTGCCATCCACGCTTACAGCAGATGCAAGCCTGCCAAACAACTCACGCGATCCGAATCGCGGGTCCTCGCAGAGTACTAGTGAGCTATGTTACTCACAAGTAGCTTAGCGTCTGGGCAGGGGCGGGGTGAACAGCCCCCCGGCGCCCCAGCCGGTAAGGGGGTGAACAGCGGCCCGGCACCAGCCGGGGCGGGGTGAACAGCGGCCCGGCACCACAGGCGGGGCGGGGTGGGCAGCACCACAGCCGGGGCGGGGTGGGCAGCACCACAGGCGGGACGGGGTGGACGGCGCCCAAGCCGGGACGGCGTGGATGGCGCCGCAGGCTCTGACGGCTAGTGCCAGAAGTGACGGACCCCGGTGAAACGGACCCGGTGAAGTAGAGGCTGACGCCGGCTTCTCGCCGCATCGATCACTTCGGCGTCCTGGAGCTCTATCAGGCCAGTGCGCACTTTGCACGCGGCTCCGGCGTCGGCCGGGGACATGTTTCCGGGGAACTGGGCTTCGCCAGCGCAGGCGTGCCCGTCAATGCCCGAAATGGGCGGTTTGGACGCCGCGCTCGTCTCGTCGGGCGCGGGCTGTGCGCCACTTAGCCCTGGTTACGAAGACTTAGCCCGGGTTAGGACGAAATTTTGTCGGATTGATCCTGGTTTCGGTGGTCGTAACCCGGGCTAAGTCCACGCAACCAGGGCTAAGTCGTACCCAATCCGGGCTAAGTCCGCGCAACCAGGGCTATGGGGGTGCCGGGAACAGGCGCGTCTGCGACTGCACCCCCAAGAGACGGGCTCAACTCCACGGCTAGCGCGCACACCTTGGCTCGCCCAAGAGGAAACACGCAGGTCAGAGGGCCGCGATCACAGCGAATAGTGATCATGATCAAGTTCAGGTTAGTGCCTGGGCGGGGTGGACGGCGGCCGGGCCGGGACGGGGTTGGACGGCACGCGGGATGGGACGAGGGTGGGCGCCGCAGCCGGGTGGGGCGACCTGCGCCGCAGGAGCGGCGGGTCAGTGCCAGAAGTGGCGGACTCCGGTGAAGTAGAGGCTGACGCCGGCTTTCTCGGCCGCATCGATCACTTCGGCGTCGCGGACAGAACCTCCCGGCTCGGCGATCGCGACTACGCCAGCGTCGGTTAGTACCTGCAAACCATCGGCAAACGGGAAGAAGGCATCGCTCGCCGCGACCGAACCCTCGGCTCGGTCCCCCGCCCTGGTCACCGCCAGCCTGGCCGCATCGACTCGATTGACCTGCCCCATGCCGACGCCGACCGAGGCGCCGCCAGAAGCCAGCAAGATCGCGTTCGACTTCACCGACCGGCAGGCCCGCCAGGCGAACTCCAAGTCGGCGAGGATGTCAGGGCCAGCCGCCGCTCCCGCGACCAGTTGCCAACCGCTGGCACGATCTCCTGGCTCGGCCGCCAGATCGGTCGTCTGCATCAGCAGGCCGCCGCCGATCTGCCGCCACTCCACGGCCGGGGCTTCACCAGCCGGGGCTTCACCAGCCGCCGCATCGGCCGGCGAGAGCGCGCAGCGCAATAGGCGCTGGTTCTTCTTCTTGGTCAAGATCTCGAACGCGGTTTTGTCATACCCCGGTGCGATGATTACCTCGGTGAAGATCTCGGCGATCTGGGCGGCCAACTCGGCGGTGACCGGCCGGTTCGCGGCGATCACGCCACCGAAGGCGGAGACTGGGTCGCAGGCGTGGGCCCGGCGATGGGCTTCGGCGATGTCGGCGCCGAGCGCGATCCCGCACGGGTTGGAGTGCTTCATGATCGCCACGCAGGGCTCGGCGAAGGCTCGGGCCGTGCGCCACGCGGAGTCGGCGTCGACGTAGTTGTTGTACGACATGGCCTTGCCGTGCAATTGCTCTGCGCTTGCGACGCCCCCGGTCGAGCCAGGAGAACCGGAACTCGCGGCGTCCTCGGCCGACCCGGCCAAACCGGAACTCGCGACGCCCCCTGCCAACCCGGCCAAACCGGAACTCGCGACGCCCCCGGTCGAGCCAGGAGAGCCGGACGGACTCGCGCCGGACGGGCTCGAACCGGACGGGCTCGAACCGGACGGGCTCGAACCGGACGGGAGGTAGAGGGCGGCGCGTTGGTGGGAGTTCTCGCCGTAGCGGAGCACGTCTCGTCTGACCCAGCTCGCGGCCGCGATGTCCGGCCAGCCGGTCTCGATCGCGGTCGCGTCCGGCGCGTAGGCGCCCGCGAACCAATTGGCGACGGCCGCGTCGTAGCTCGCGGTGTGGGCGAAGGCCTGGGCGGCGAGCCTTCGCCGCTGCTCAAGCGTGAACCCGCCGTCGGCCACCGCCGCCTCAAGCTCGGAGTAGGAGCTCGGGCTGGTTACGACCGCGACATTGGCGTGGTTCTTCGCCGCCGCGCGCACCATGGCCGGTCCGCCGATGTCGATCTGCTCGATGGACTCGACGTCGGTCGCGCCGGCGGCGACGGTCCGTTCGAAGGGGTACAAGTTGGACACCAGGAGCTGGAACGGCACGATGCCGAGCCGACCGAGCTGCGCCACATGGTCGGGGTCACGCACATCGGCGAGCAGGCCGGCGTGCACTCCCGGATGCAGGGTCTTGACCCGGCCCGCGAGGCACTCGGGGAAGCCGGTCACGTCCTCGACCCTGGTGACCGGCACTCCCGAGGCGGCGATCACCTCGGCGGTGCTGCCGGTCGAGACGATCTCGACCCCGGATTTGTGCAAGACGGCGGCCAGCTGGTCAAGACCGGTCTTGTCATACACGCTGACGATTGCCCTGGTGATCGCGACCTTGCTCACCGTGCGATCCTCCCATGCGGTGTCCTGAGTCGCGATCCGCATGGACACCTCATTGCTGCCCGGGCAGCAACTACAGATCAAGGCTGCGCTGGACGGGCCTCTGGTTGCTGGGCGGAGAGCGCGCGCAAATCTTTCTCCTTGAATCTAGCCGTTTTGTTGGGAGCGGCGTCTTAGTACGCGTCACCCCATGTGTTGTAAGGAGCTACTAATGAGACTCAAGACCGTCTTCGCTGCTGGGCTGGCGACCGCTGCTAGCGTCGCTACCGCTGTCGTTCTGGTGGCCGGGCCCGCGTCGGCTGGACCCACGGCGTCGGCCGGTTCGCGGGTAATACTGGTCAACTGCAACGGCGGCGGGCTGGTGAAGCCGGCGACGTATGACGTGGGTTGCATGCCGTCGCAGGAGTTCGTCTCCGGCCTGTCCTGGACCAGCTGGAAGTCGACCGCCTACGGGAGCGGAACGCTCAAGGTTAACAATTGCACCCCGAGCTGCGCGGCCGGGCATTTCGTCAGGTTCCCGATCCTGGTCGTGCTGTGGCGGGCGGTTCCGCAGCCGCACCACGCGAGCCAGAGGTACTTCAGCCGGCTTACCTGGATCTTCACCGGCAAGCGGCCATCTGTTGTCCACACCCCCGCGCAGACGCTCACGTTGCC
>DATNFM010000130.1:0-2812 GCA_035606435.1 Streptosporangiaceae bacterium
CTCCATCCGGATGGAACTTCGGATTGACCTCAACCACTGCACGGCTAACGGTCAAGATCTGGGTCTTGAAGTCGAGATCGGACACGCGCAGTTCGGTCAGCTCGCCCCAGCGAAGGCCGCTTTCGATGTCTGTCTCGATCAGCAGCTGCGCCTCGGCGTCGGGCAGCGCGTCATAGACCACGTCGAACTGCTCGGGCGTGATGATGACGCGCGGCTTGACTGCCACCGGCGGAGTCTTCACGCCTTTGCATGGATGCAGGAAGGTGATCTGGTCGTTCAGCGCAGTTGTGAAGATAGCGCTGAGTATCACCTTGTTGTACTTGATCGTGACCGGCGTGACGCCCCTGGCCTTGAGCCTGCTGACCCACTCGCGGACGTGCGCGGGAAGTATGTCGACCATCCGCATCGGTCCGAACTCGGGCATGATGTGTTTGTAGAGGGAATAGGTGTAACTCTGCCGAGTACTCGCCTCGATCACGTGGTTCGGCAACCAGGTGTCCTCGACGTAGCGCTGAAACGTCATGCGGCCTCGGGCCGGGTCCCCGATCCGGCCTTCGGAGAGCTTGATCTCCGCACGTTGCCAGGCCTTGTCCGCCTCCTTGAGGTTCGAGTACGTTCCGGCCGATCGCTCACTCCCCTTTAAGTCCAAGTAGTAGGCCGTGTAGCGCGGCTTGCCGTCACGGCCGACGCGCTTACGTGAGAAGCCCAAGGGCAACCATCTCCGAACATGATCGTTTGACCGTCATTTGACCGTGGAGCAGGCGGCACCACGCGAATCCACGAGGCCCCACGCGACCCTCCAATAGCCAACCTACCTGCGACTATACTTCAGTTGCCGCGAAGAGCCCAGGATGATATGAACCGCAAAGGCCCGTTCGGGACGAAGAGGCCGCCGGTTCAAATCCGGCCACCCCGACCAGTAAGTCCTAGGTGAGAGCCAGGTTCCGCAGTCTCGGAACGGGCTGGCGGCTAATGGCCGCGTTTAACGCTTGGTCCGTCTCCGGGACGAGGCACCGAGGCGAACGGCGACAGCGTGAACCAGCCGGGCACGGCACGGCGCAGGTCCTCGGAGCCGCGCACTTCCATCGCCCCGGTCCGGAGCGCTTCAGGCCAGCTGAGGTCGCCGCGCCAGATCTGGGTCATGTGGCGCAAGGTCGCGGTCAGCGTCACCGCGACCGGGTAGCCGGGGTCGGTGTCGCAGACATCCGCCTCGCCGGGCGTGATCACCAGCCACCAGTCGCGGGCTTTGGCAGGCAGGTCGGGGAACTGGAACTGGACCACTGTGCGCCCGCCCGGGGTCGCGGCATGGTCGATGTTGCGGTGCAGGTCCCACAGCAGCAGTTGCGGGTCGAGGTCTTCGTCGCCGAGTACGCCGATCCAGCGCGTGCCCCAGGCCCCGACCGCCTCGATGATCGGGCGCAGTTCCTGTCCCGCCGAGGTCGGCAGGTACCGGACCTCGCTGCCGCTGCCGCGCTTGTCGACGATCCCGGCCCGCACCAGTTGCCGCAGCCGCTTGGACAACAGTGAGGGCGACATCCGCGGCAGCCCGCGGCGCAGGTCGTTGAAGTGCTCGCTGCCGGCCAGCAACTCCCGGAGCACGAGCAGCGTCCAGCGCTCATCGAGCAGTTCCATCGCCTTCGAGACCGGGCAGAACTGATGATAGGAGGCACCCACTCCCCGCAGCCTAGGCGCTGCCGCCGGTCACGGCCAGTCGTCGGTACAGATCTTGTACTAGCTTTCGGCCGGACCCATTCCTACCTTCGATAGCGCAGGCACAGCCATGACCGGCGGAGGGATCGAGATGACCACAGCGCTTGACGCGGCCGAGGCCGACCGCGTACTCAAGTCCGCGCACCGTGCCATGTGGGCGCGGGGCGACTATGCCGACGTTGCCCGCCGGGCCATCCCGCGCCTGGGCGCGGACCTGGCCGCGGCCTGCGGCGTCCGGCCGGGGATGCGCGTTCTGGACGTGGCGGCCGGACCGGGCAATGCCGCCATTCCGGCCGCGCTGACCGGGGCCAGCGTGGTGGCCAGCGACCTCACCCCCGAGCTCCTGGAGGCCGGTCGCGCGGAGGCGGCGCGCCGGGGCGCCGAGCTGGAGTGGCGGCAGGCCGACGCCGAGGCGCTGCCCTTCGCTGACGGTGAGTTCGACGTGGTCTTGTCCTGCGTCGGGGTGATGTTCGCACCCCACCACCAGGCCAGCGCCGACGAGCTGGTCCGAGTGTGCCGGCCGGGAGGGACCATCGGCGTGATCAGCTGGACGCCCCAGGGGTTCGTGGGCCAGATGCTCGCGGTCATGAAGCCCTATCTCGCGCCGCCCCCGGCCGGTGCCCAGCCCCCGCTGCTGTGGGGCCAGGAAGAGCACGTCAGCGCGCTGTTCGGCGATCGTGTCACCGATCTGGTCATGCGCCGCCAGACCACCCGGGTGGACTGTTTCGCCACCCCGGAGGAGTTCCGCGACTGCTTCAAAACCGGCTACGGCCCGACCGTCGCGGCCTACCGGGGAATCGCGGAGGACCCCGCGCGCGTCGCCGCGCTCGACCACGCCCTCGCCGACCTGGCCCGCCGCCACGACCGCGGGACCACCTCGACCGTCATGGACTGGGAGTACCTGCTGCTCACCGCCCGCAGCCGGAGCTGACTATTCGTCACGGTTCGGTCAGGATGGCCTCGTCCGACCGAGCCGCCGACGAGCAGAGCGACCAGGCTCGGTTCGGGCTGATAGGCCGTGGCGACCGTGCTGGCGATCTCCATCCGCCAGTTGGCCGAGCTATCAGCGCCGCCCGCAGCCGCCACAGCAGAGCACTAGACC
>DATNFM010000131.1:0-39355 GCA_035606435.1 Streptosporangiaceae bacterium
GCTAAGTGGGGCGGCTGGGGATCGAACCCAGGACGAAGACTGGTCGTAGTCTCGGACGGGCCGCGAGTACCACGTCCTCGGGCCACGGGCTCATGCCGAATGTACTCATCTCCTCGGAGGTCCGCCTCGCCGTCTCGACAAGCCTCCACTCCGCCCTCGGCTACCCGAGCCCAGCCGACTACGAAAACCCCAAACTCCGGAGCAATCCGATCACCCGGCTGATCCGTATAGCCAAGTGATCGGTCCGGCTAAGTTAGGCCCGGGTTGCCGCCGGGGGTTAATCTGAACATGACATGCCTGGGTCACCCAGGCCCGATCACCGAGTTCACCAATCGGAGCGCGAGGCCAGCGTGTTTGACTTGTCGATCACCAAGATCCTGATCTTGGCCGTGCTCGGCCTGATGATCTTCGGCCCGGATCAGTTGCCCGGCATGGCTGCTCGGGCCGGCAAGGCGCTGCGCGATCTGCGCGGGATGGCCGAGCGGGCGAAAGCGGATCTCGGCGACAGCCTCGGCCCTGAGTTCAGTAACTTCGACTTCAACGATCTCAATCCGAAGAGTTTCGTACGCAAGCACCTGCTCGACGGCTTCGAAGACGACGATGACTATCGCTGGGCCGGCCCCAGCGGTGGCGCGGTCACAGACATCGACTCGCCCGAACTCGGCCGGACCGAGCTCGGGACCGACGTCGCCCGGGCCGGCATCTTGCGCGACGCGGGCGTCCACGACTCCCCGCAGTTCGACATCGACGCCACCTGACCGGCTGGCTGAGCGAGCGCAGGCGGGCGTAGGCGGACGGGCGTAGGCGGGCTGCCTCAGACGGGCGTGACGCCGAGCTGACGCCCGACGAGGCTGCGGGAGCGACGGGCCAGCTTGTCCGCGATCGCCTGCAGTTCTCTGGCCGCTGGCGCCGTCGGCTCGGCGAGCACGAGAGGCGTCCCTTCGTCGCCGGCCTCGCGGAGCCGCAGGTCGATCGGCACCTCGCCGAGTACCGGCACATCGGCGCCGATCAGGCGGCTGAGTGCCTGCGCCACAATGTGGCCACCGCCCTTGCCGAACACCTCGATCCGCTCGTCACAGTGCGGACAAGGCAGGTACGCCATGTTCTCGATGACGCCGACCACGCGCTGGTGCAGCTGGGTAGCCAGCGACCCGGCCCGTTCGGCCACCTCGGCAGCGGCCATCTGCGGGGTGGTGACGACGATCAGCTCCGCTCCAGGCACCAGGTGCCCGGCCGAGATCGCGACGTCGCCGGTGCCCGGTGGCAGGTCGAGCAGCAGCACGTCCAGATCGCCCCAGTACACGTCGGCCAGGAACTGCTGGAGCAGCCGGTGCAGGATCGGCCCGCGCAGCGGAAGCGGCTCGTTGCCCTTCTTGAGCATGCCGCTGGAGATGGCCTTCACGCCGTGCGCCACCGGTGGCATGATCATCTGCTCGACCTGGGTGGGACGGCCGGTGACGCCCAGCATCCTGGGCACCGAGTGCCCGTAGATGTCCGCGTCGAGCAGGCCGACCTTCTGGCCGGCCGCCGCCAGCGCGGCCGCCAGGTTCACGGTGACCGAGGACTTGCCGACGCCGCCCTTGCCGCTGGCGATCGCGTACACCTTGGTCAGCGAGGCCGGGTTGGCGAACGGGATCTCACGTTCTGGTTTGCCGCCGCGCAGCTTGGTCTGCAGTTCGCGGCGCTGCTCCTCGCTCATGACGTCGAGGTCGACCTGCACGGTAGCGACGCCGGGCACGTTGCCGACGGCGCCTCGCACGTCGCGCGTGATCGTGTCGCGCATCGGACAGCCGGAAACGGTCAGATAGACCTCAACCCGGACCGCGCCTTCCGCACCGATCTCGACGGTCTTGACCATGCCGAGTTCGGTAATGGGGCGGCGGATCTCAGGATCGATGACACCTGCCAGCGCCTGCGTGACTTGCTCCACGGTTGGAGCGGTGATGGACATGTCTCCATGCTAGTAGCAGGGCGAAGCTGACATCATCGACCCATGACGACCGCCGACCGGCCACGACGATCGTGCCTGACCGTGCCAGGCAGCAGCGAGCGCTTTCTGGCCAAGGCCAGGGGACTGGCCGCCGATGAGCTGATCCTCGACCTCGAAGACGCGGTAGCACCGGCGGCGAAGGATGCCGCCAGGACGCTGGTCATCGAAGCCCTGACCGCCGAATCGACCGATGCCTGGACGGCGCCCCTCCGCGCGGTCAGGGTCAACGACGCCCTGTCGGCGTGGGCGCACAAGGACGTGATCGAGGTCGTCGAGCGGGCCGGAGCCAATATCGACGCGATTGTCCTGCCTAAGGTGTCCGGTCCCGCTCACGTGATCTGGCTCGACCTCCTGCTGGGCCAGGTCGAGCGCCAAGCGGGTCTGCCGCTTGGCCAGATCGCGATCGAGGCGCAGATCGAAGACGCCGCCGGGCTGGTCGCGGTCGAGCAGATCGCGAGCGCCTCTTCCCGCCTGGCCGCGCTGATCTTCGGCCCGGCCGACTTCATGGCGAACGTGGGCATGCGATCGCTGAGCATCGGCGCCCGCCCTGCGGGCTATGCGGGCGACGCCTTCCACTACGTGCACCTGCGCCTGCTGATGGCCGCCCGCGCTGCCGGCCTGCAGGCGATCGACGGCCCCTACGCCGCGATCGGTGATCTCGCCGGCCTGAAAGCGGATGCCGCCGGCGTCGCCGCACTCGGCTTCGACGGCAAGTGGGTGGTGCACCCACACCAGATCGGTCCGGTCAACGAGGCCTTCGCTCCCGACCAGAAGTCCTACGACCGCGCCGAACTGATCCTGGAGGCCTACGCCCACGTCACCGACACCGAGCAACGTGGTGCGGTCATGCTGGGCGACGAGATGATCGACGAGGCCACCAGGAAGCTGGCGATGGTCACGGCGACCCGAGGCCGCGCGGCCGGAATGAGGCGAAGTTTACGCTCGGCGTCAGCGAGCATCGTAGTGGGGTGAGGTGGTGGCTTGCCTAGCGATGCGTGCGAAGCGATGGATCTGTATTGCCCTAGATGCGGTTCTGCCGCGATCGCCCCGAGCGCCTGGTCAAGCAGTTGGCGGTGCTCTATGCACGGCGACATCTATCCGCTGCGCCAGGTGCGGAGCCTGTCACAGCATGGCCTGGCCGGCCTGGTGCGCAACGCCGTGGTCCCCGTCATGATGCCCTGGCCGCTGCCGGGCGGCTGGCTGGTCACCGGCTTCGCCGCCGCCGGGGATGACCGCAGCGGTGCCAGGGGCTGTGCGGTCGCGCTGTCTGGGCCGAACCCGGTCGGCGGTCCGGGTGAGATGCTCGTGATCTGCGAGGAACTCGGCGTCGGCCTCGGTGCGCACTGCGCCGGCCTGATCGGGCCCGACCCTGGCGACGGCTTCCCGAACTGCTCGCCGCACGCGCAGGTCCGGTTCGGCAATCACGAGTTCCCGCTGTGGAACCTGGACTCACCCGGACGGGCCGTGTTCGTGGGCGAGCTGCTCGGCGGCTGGTTGTGGGTGCTGCTCTGGCCAGATACCGCCGGGACGCTGCTCATCGAGTCCATGCCGCTGCGCGATCTGCGCGACCCCGGGCAGGACCTAGACCTCCCCTTCGGCGCCCGCTCCCCACGCCTTCCCGGTTAGAGTTCGGGGCGTGCGCGCCGATCTGCATAGCCATAGCTCAGTTTCCGACGGCACCAGGTCCCCGGCCGAGGTGATGCGCCGCGCCGCCGCGGCCGGCCTCGACGCGATAGCGCTGACCGACCACGACACCTCCGCCGGCATCGCCGAGGCCGCGCGGGCGCTGCCCGCTGGCCTGGTGCTAGTGCCGGGCATGGAACTGTCCTGCCGCCGCGACGGCCACAGCGTGCACATGCTCGCCTACCTCTTCGACCCCGGCCACGATGAGCTGGCCGTCGAACTCGCCAGGATCACCTCGGCCCGGGTCGAACGCGCCCAGGCGATGGTCGAGCGGCTGGCCGAGCTCGGCACGGGCGTGACCTGGGAACAGGTCACGCGGATCGCGGGCGGCGGCGTGATCGGCCGCCCGCACATCGCCCGGGCAATGGTGGCCGCCGGGGCGATCGGATCGGTCGAAGAGGCGTTCACGCCGGAATGGATCGGTGCCGGCGGCCGGGCGCACGTGCGCCGGTACGCGCTCGACCCGGTACGCGCGGTCCGGCTCGTGGCGGCGGCGGGCGGCGTCAGCGTGCTCGCCCACCCGTTCGCTCAGCGTCGCGGCTGGCTAGTGCCCGAGGACCTGATCAGCGAGCTGGCGCAGGCGGGACTGGCCGGTGTCGAGGTCGTGCATCCCGATCATGAGGAAGGGGAAAGATTGGTGCTCGCTGGTCTGGCCGTCAGACTCGGTCTGGCCGTCACGGGCGGAAGCGACGATCACGGCGAACTCACCGGCGACCGCATCGGCTCCGAATTCACCAACGAGACCAACTTCGAGCGGCTGTTGTCCGGCGCCACGGGCGCAGCGGTGCTGACCAAGTGAACAACCTGGTCTCCGATTTCAAGTTCTTCTGGGAGGCCTTCGTCACGCTGGTGGTGATCACCGACCCGCCTGGCGTGGTGCCCGTGTTTCTCGGCATGACGTCCCAGCGGCCCAAGGCCGAGCGCAACCGGCTCGCCTGGCAGGCGGCGGTCGTCGCGCTGGGCGTGATCGTGGCGTTCGCCGCCTTCGGCCGCTCGATCCTCACCTACCTCGGCGTCGAGTTGCCCTCGCTGCAGGCCGCCGGGGGTTTGCTGTTGCTCCTGGTCGCGCTGCAGCTGCTGACCGGCCAGGCGTCAGAACCATCGGACCACGAGAAGGCCTCGGCCAACGTGGCGTTCGTGCCGCTCGGAACGCCGCTGCTGGCCGGGCCGGGCGCGATCGTCGCGACGATGCTGTTCGTGCAGCGCCTGGACTCGATCGGGACGGTGATCGCCTTCGCGCTCGCGATCATCGCGGTCGTGGTGATGCTCTGGCTCGCGATGCGGTTCTCGAACGTCGTGCTCGCGGTGCTCAAAAGCTCCGGCGTGGAACTGCTCACCAGGATCGCCGGGCTCCTGCTGTCGGCGATCGCGGTCCAGCTCATCGTCGACGCGATCCGTGCTCTGATCAGGACCGGCCTGCACGGCTAATACCACCAAGCGGCGCAGATGCGGAGCTCCCTACCCTGACACCGCCGGTTGCCGGTAGTAAGATGTCACCGGCCATTCACTCTATGTCCGGTTACGGCATAATACGCGGCAATGTAGGGTTTCTTCGGCTGACCCGCGCCTGCGGGCCGGGAAAGGTCGCGATGCTTGCTGACGTCGCCAATGCGGCGGTCGCCTTGTCTGGCAAATCATTTTTCTCATGGTGGACCAACGTTCACCATTACGTGCCAATCGGGGTCGTCGGCGCTCTTTCCTGGTCGGTATGGCTAATCAGGTTTACCCTGTCGCGGGTTTACCGTCCGGTCGAGCCCGGCTTTCGCGCCACCACCTCGGTCGTAGTGCCGTCGTTTCGCGAGGATCCCGTCATCTTGCGCCGCTGCCTGGATAGCTGGCTGGCCGAAGACCCGACCGAAGTGATCGTGGTCCCCGACCTCGCGGATACCTCGGTCATCTCGATGCTGCGGGACCGCGCCCTGATTGACCCGAGGCTGCAGGTCATACCGTTCGCGCACCGGGGCAAGCGCTCGGCGCTCGGCGTCGGCATCCGGGCCGCGACGTCTCAGATCCTGGTGCTCTCCGACTCGGACACGATGTGGCAGGGCGGCCTGATCGAACAGGTGCTCGCGCCGTTCGCAGACGGGACGATCGGCGGAGTCGGCACGCGGCAGAACGCCTATCGGCCGGGCAGCGGCATCTGGCGGCGGGTGGCGGACTGGCTGATCGACGTTCGTTACCTTGATTACGTGCGGGCCCAGGCTCGCTCTGGCGCGGTCGCGTGCCTTTCCGGCCGTACCGTTGCTTACCGCCGCAGCGTCGTGATGCCGGTGCTCGAGCACCTGGAGGACGAGTTTTTCCTCGGCCGCAGATGCGACTCAGGTGATGACGGCCGGCTGACCTGGCTCGTGCTCGCGTCCGGGTTCAAGACCAGCTATCAGTCGACGGCCCGCGCCTATTCGATGTTCCCTGACAGCTTCCGCGTCTTTCTGAAGCAGCGACTGCGCTGGAGCCGTAATTCTTACCGCTGCTACTGCACCGCCATCTGGAAGGGCTGGCTCTGGCGCCAGCCGTTCGTTTGCCAGCTCAGCGTGCTGCAGATCATGCTGACCCCGCTGACCATGGGGTTCGCCGTCTTCTACCTGATCGCCTGGGTGCTGCACCCGCAGGCTCTGGTAGCGGCGGCCGCCGTCGGCTGGCTCCTGCTCGGTCGCTGCATTCGCGGAATCTCGCATCTGCGGCAGCGGCCCTCCGACGTCTGGATCCTGCCGCTGGTGGCCCTGGCGACGATCATCATCGCGCTCCCGGTGAAGGTCTATGCCTTCGGAACCATGAACGTTCACGGCTGGTTGACCCGCAGTGCCGACCAGTCGGCTCTTGGTGGCGAGGCCCAGTCGGCCGCGTCACTGCGCTAGGGAAAGGGCTAATGTCGCAACCCCGCCATCGCGAGAGCGCAGGTTCCCGCCGCCAGACCATCCTCGTCGCGATCATCGCCGCGAGCGTGTTCGCGATCCTGGCGATGATGCCGCTGATCTTGACCGCGCTCAACGTCCATATCAAACCGGTCGCCGCTACCAAGGCGCACGGGATCACCGTGCTCCCCGCGCCGCCGTCCGCGCCGCGCCTGGTGAGGCTGCCGCCAGTGGCCAGGTCCATCGACCCGCGTCAGCCGCCCGCATCCCCGCCGATCGGCAACCCCGCCGCAGAGGCGGCGCTGGTCAGCTCGGAGGACGCCAGGATCAGGGTGCTGCTGCACGCCGCGGTTCGCATCTTCCAGCCCGAAGTGCTGCCGGTCCGGGGTTCGCTGCCCACCTTGGTGCTGCCGGCCGGGCCCCATCCGTACACCGCCGCCGATCTGGCTCAGTACGGTGCGCTCGTGCGGCTCAAGCACCACGCGGCCCTGCTGATCGACAACGTCTTTGTCTCGACCAACGCCACGCTCGACCTGTCCTCGCCCACGCTGCACGTGCTCTACATGGATAGCTCGACCGACGGCTTCGCCTCGATCGTGTCCTGGAACGGCAACCTGGAGTTCGCCGGCACGCAGGCCGACCCGATGACGATCACCGGCTGGGACCGGATTGCCAAGACACCGGCAGCCGATCGCGGCTACGGCCGGTCCTACATCCGCGACGTGGGCGGCAAGATGACGCTGACCGACGTCCGCACCTCGTCGCTGGGCTTTTGGAGCGGCCGGACCGGCGGGGTTGCCTGGACCGGCCTGACCGGCAGCCCGAGCACGGGCGGAGCGACCGGGTCGACGTTTACCAACAGCACCTACGGCGCGTTCGTCGACCGCGGCCAGAGCATTTCGTTCTCTTCCGACCTGTTCGAGTTCAACCAGCTCGACGGGCTGCACATCCATCGCTACTCCACCGGCACGACTGTCTCGTTCAGTTCCTCCTCCCGCAACGGCGACAACGGGTTCCTGGTCGGCCGGGCTACCCAGAGCACCGTGCTGAGCGACGATGTCTCGGAGAACAACGAGTCCAACGGCTTCCTGATCGACGGCCGGCCGCTGGTCAGCGGGGCGTCGGCGTCCGGCAGCGCTATCGCGCCAGGATCAGGTGCCAAGATCACGCACAGCGACGCGCTGTACAACGAGCACACCGGCATCCTGGTCGAGGGCGGAAACCGGACCGTACTGACCGCCAATGCCGTCTGCGGGCCGGTCACCGGCATCGCGGCCAGGTTCAACGCCACGGACATCGTGATCACCGGCAACGACATCAGGTGCCACCCGCGTTCTGGGCTGTCGATCGGCCCGGGGGCACCGAAGGCGGTCGTCTCGGGCAACGCGGTGTCGGGCGCTCGGATCGGGATCCTGGTCCGCAGCTCGGGCCGGATCGAGGTGGACAACAACCTGCTCGCCGGCGCGACCGTGTTCGGCATCACCGCGCGCGGCGTGAGCTCGGTCGTCAGCGGCGTCGGCAACACCATCTCGGGCACCGGCTTCCGCGCCGTTGACGCCCGGGCGGACGCGCGCACCCCGCAGCTGACCGACACCAACACCGGCGGGTGGCAGCACCACGCGAACACCTCGGTCCTTTCCTACCTGGCCTTCCACCCGCTCGCCCTGCTCTGGCTGAGCATCGTCGTGCTCGTGTTGCTCTGCTATCTGTGGTCGCGGCGCAAGAGACTCCCGACGCACCCCTATCCGGCCAGCACCCACTGGCGGCCAGACGGGGATCCATCGATCGGCCACGTCTGCGTCAACGGCGCGTCGGCCGGTGCGGCGTCGCATCCGGCTCCGTCCCCGGTCGGCACCGTCCCAGTTGGCCCTGGTGATGCGGACTAGCGCGCTATCGGCGGTACTGGCGGCGGTGGCGCTAGCCGGATGCGCGGCGCATCATCGGGCGCCGCACGCTGAGCCGTCGTCACCCGCACCGAGTACGTCACCGGCCAGCCGATCGATCCCGACGGTGAAGGTGAACTGCCATCGCAGCGGTGCGGTGCGGGTAGCCACCGCCGACGCGCTGTCGACGGCCCTGGCGCGGGCGAAGCCAGGAGAGATGATCTCGCTCGCCCCCGGAACCTACGTCGGCGATTTCATCGCCACCACGTCCGGCCGAGATGGCGCCCCGATTACCTTGTGTGGTGCCCGCGATGCCGTTCTTCAGGGAGAAAGCATTCGCCATGGCTACGCCTTCTACCTCAAGAATGCGTCGTGGTGGCGGCTCGCGGGATTCACCGTCATGGGCGGCCAGAAGGGTGTCGTCGCTGATCATTCCTCAGATGACATCGTTTACGGCCTCTATGTCCACGGCACCGGCGACGAAGCGATTCACCTGCGCGAGTTCAGCACCCATGACCTGGTCAGCCACTGCGTGATCCGGCACACCGGCCTGCTGGTGCAGTTCTTCGGAGAAGGAATCTACGTCGGATCGGCGAACAAGAACTGGTGCCGGTACACCTCGTGCAAGCCGGATCGCAGCGACGACGACGCGATCGTCGGCAACGATATCGCCGATACCTCCGCCGAGAACATCGACATCAAAGAAGGCACTACTGGCGGTTCCATCCGCGGCAACCATCTGGACGGCATGGGCATGCTCGCTTCCGCCGCCACCGCCTGGGTCGATGTCAAGGGCAATGGCTGGACGATCAGGGACAACACCGGGGTCGACAGCAATGGTGACGGCTTCGCCGTGCATCAGGTCTATCCGGGGTGGGGGATAGGCAACGTGTTCATCGGCAATAACGCCCAGGTCGATGGGCCTGGTGTCGGCATCTACGTGCAAAGTCCTGCCCTGAAGACGGTCGTGGCCTGCAGTAACACGGTTCATGGGGCCGCCCATGGCCTTTCCAACACCCCATGTAAGACCCCGTGAATCTGGAGTCTGCGGTGGAATCAGCGAGTTCTCGACTTACCGTGAACAAGATTTCGGCTCTGACTGTGGCGCTCGGCTGCACGCTGGTCGTCGCCTCGTGCGCCGCGCCTCGGCATCACGTCGCGGTGTCGCCTAGGCCGCCGGTCGTGCCCGGCCAGGTGACGGCCGGGCCCGACCTGACCGGGGTCCAGCTGCCGAACCTCATCATGCCGTTTGTCAGTGGCGGCGTCTCAGTGCCGAAGAAGTCGCTGACGCCGGGCGAGGTCACGACCACGAACACCACCGAGGTCTGCAACCGGACTCCGGCCCAGAACGCCGAGACGATCCCGATCGGGCTGCGGGCCGAGGTGTTCAGCGAGTACCGGATCGGGCCGATACAGCAGGGCCACTACCTGCTCGATCTGCTGGTGCCGATATCGCTCGGCGGGGCGATGTCGCTGTCGAATATCTGGCCGGTCAAGGTCGTGGGCACCGGGTTCCAGCAAAAGGACCAGCTCAATCACATTCTGAAAGATGACGTGTGCCACCGGTTCCTGACCCTGCGTCAGGCCCAGCGCGCGCTGGAAACCAGCTGGTACGCGGCCTGGCTCAAATACGTGGTCGCCACGGGCCATTTCTGATTCTGCGCGGGTTCTAACTGCCTCTACGATGGAGCCCTGCGACTTATCGGGAAGGCAGGCTTGCCATGCAGGGGCGGATTGATCGGGTCACCGGCGCCGTGAACACGTGGATTGTCGGCGACGACGATGAGGTAATCATCATCGATCCCGGCGAAGAGGCATCGGCCGTGCTCGACGCGGTCGGTGAGCGGGAAGTCGCGGCGGTGATCTGCACGCACGGACACGCCCAGCACGTCGCCGCGGCGTTCGAGGTCGCCAAGAGAGATGATGCCCCGGTCGCGCTGCACCCGGGTGATCGCCTGCCCTGGCGCGACGCGCACGGCAGCACGAAGCCCGACATCGATATGGAAGACGGCGGCGTGTTCGAGATCGCCGACGTCACCCTTGAGGTGATTTCGACCCCCGGGCACTCGTCGGGGTCGGTGAGCCTGTACTGCGACGAACTCGGCGCCGTGTTCACCGGCGACTCGGTTAGTGCCGCCGGGCCGACGCCGCACGACGGGGAGTTCATCGATTTCGCCCGCCAGCTCAGCTCGATCGGCGCCAGCATCTTGACCCTGGACGGGAAGACGAAGATCCTGCCCGGCCACGGTGATGAGACGACGGTCGCCGTGGTCGAGCGACGGTTCGACTCCTGGGTTTCGGCCGGCCCCGACGGGCTCCTCGAGAGCAAGGGTGACGAGACCGACTAAATGTCGGTAGCGGGCGGCAAGATGGGGACCGTGCAGCAACTCGAACTGGACGGGATGCCGCGTCGGCTATATCAGTGCACGCCTAGTCGGCTTCGGGCCTGGCTCGATTGCCCGCGTCGGTACCGGATGACCTACCTGGACCGGCCGACGCCGCCGAAAGGACCTCCGTGGGCGCACAACAGCTTCGGCGCCAGCGTGCACAACGCGCTCGCAGGCTGGTGGCGGCTGCCGCGCGAGGGGCGGACTGTCGAGGCGGCCGGGCGACTGCTGGAGAGCGGCTGGCTCACCGACGGCTATGCCGATGGCGGTCAGTCGGTCAGGTACCTGGCTAAGGCCAAGACCATGGTCGAGCGCTACGTAGCTGGCCTGGACCCGGCCGTCGAGCCGATCGGGGTTGAGCGGGTAGTCGCGACAAAAACCGAGCTGATCGCGATTTCCGGGCGAATCGACCGGCTCGATGACCGGCGTCTGCCGCCCGGTCCTGACGCCGAGGGCACGGCGGTGGCGGGTGGCGGTGGTGTAGCGGGACGGCGTGAACTGGTCGTGGTCGACTACAAGACCGGGCGGGGGACGCTGACCGTCGACGACGCGCGGTCCTCGCTCGCGCTGGCGTTGTACGCACTGGCGGCTGGGCGGGTGCTGCGGCGGCGGTGCGCGAAGGTCGAACTGCATCACTTGCCGACCGAGCAGGTCGTGGCCTGGGAGCACACCAAAGAGTCGATGGACCGGCAGCTGGGCCGCGCCGAGGACATCGCCGGGGAGTGCGCGGCGGCCGACGCGGCGTTCAAGGCGGGGCAGCAGTCGGATCGGATCGATGCCCGGCTGTACGGGCCAGAGCGGGCCGCTGCCGACGGCAAGAAGGCGGGCGAAACCTTTCCGCCCCAGCCAGGGGTCTGGTGTGGCTGGTGTGACTTTCGGGCGCATTGTCCTGAAGGCCGGCAGGCTTCGCAGCCGCGCCTGCCCTGGGACGGCCTAGCCGACGACGGCTAGCGGGCGCCGGTCAGCGGGTTGACTCCGCGTGATTCCAGAAGCTCGAGAGCATGGCGGCCGTGGTCTCCGGGGCCTCGACCGCCGGTGAATGGGCGGCCTGGGGGATGCAGATGCGTTCGGCGCCGAGCCGCTTGGCCATCAGGTCCTGGACGTCGGGCGGCCAGGCGTCGTCGTTTTCGCCGTAGCTGACCAGGATCGGGAACGAGGCCGCGCGCTCGGCCAGTTCGACGGTGCGGTCCGGGCAGTCAAGCAGGTGACCGGCCATCACGGCCAGGCCCAGCGGGCAGGTGCGCAGAGCCCGCCGTTCGAGGAACTCGATGATGTGGGTGGGGGTGCCGTCGGCCTGTGCCTGCGGCCGCAACTTGGTCCGCCAGACATGCTCGATCATCGGACCGAGTTCGGTCACTTCGTCGCCGGCCGGAGCCAGGAAGTCAAGCAACTCGCGTAGCCCCTTCGCCCGCGCGCCGCCGATGGTGCCTGGTCCTGAGCACAGCAGCGTGAGCGAACGCAAGGCCAGGGGAGCGGTGAGCGCGGCGTGGCGCGTGATCAGCCCGCCGAATGAATGACCGACCAGGTGCACCTGGTCGGTGTCGTCGGCGATCATCGACACCACCGCCAGAATGTCGGCGGCGAGCTGATCTAGCGCGTAGCCGGCCCGGCCGGGAGCCGGGCCTGATTCGTACTGGCCGCGCAGATCGATCGCGGTGACGGCTCGGCCGGCGGAAGCGAGCGGTTCGAGGATGGAGAGGAAATCTTCCTTGCTGCCGGTATAGCCGGGAACGAGCAGCGCGGGCTGGCGCTGCCCGATACCTCCGGCCGGATCGGCTCGCAACGCGGCGAACGAGCCACGGGCGGTACGGATCTGAGTAGCTCGAACGCGGGGGGACAAGTCCAACGATCGCGGCGTGCTCACAGTGCCTCTCTCCGGGCTCTGGGGCGCTCTTCGTGGTGGGTTCCGCGCGGCAGCCTACCCACCAAGCCGACCTGAAATCTGAACCCGCATCGCGGGTGCCTGCCGCACAGGCCGCGCCTGCGGCCTGCTAGGCGCGGGCTGCGGGCGATAAGTCGGCGGTGATGTCGCGGAATTCAGTGGGGCTGGCGGGACGGGTGGAGTTGACCGGAGTCCCGCGCCTCGTGCGCTTCCTCGCCCGCTTGGGCTGGTCGCCGCCCTCGGCCGTCGCCGAGCGACCGGCGTGCTGGCCAGAGGTGCGCTGCTGGCCGTTCGATCGCTTGCCCGACCTTGACCGGGAGCCGTGGCCCTGGGACTGGCCAGATGGCTGACTCCGGCGCGAGCGGTTCTTGCCGGTCTCACCGATGTCCTCGAGATCCTCGGCCTCCAGGCCAGCCCGGTCCCGCTGCACCCTCGGCAAAGTCCCGGTCACCGCGGCCGGGATCGCAAGCGAGCTGAACAGGTGCTCGGAGGTCGAATAGGTCTCAAGCGGCTCGGGGTGGCCGAGCTTCAGCGTGTCGTTGATGACCTTCCAGCGGGTCAGGTCCTGCCAGTCGACGAACGTGACCGCGACCCCGGTGCGGCCGGCCCGGCCGGTGCGCCCGATCCGGTGCAGGTAGGCCTTCTCGTCCTCGGGGCACTCGTAGTTCACCACGTGGGTCACGTCGTCCACGTCGAGACCGCGGGCCGCCACGTCGGTCGCGACGAGCACGTCGATCTTGCCGGCGCGGAACGCTCGGAGCGCCCGCTCGCGCTGGCTCTGGCCCAGGTCGCCGTGCACGGCGGCGGCGGCGAAGCCTCGGCTCGCCAGGTCGGCGGTGACGTGGTCGCAGGCTCGCCTGGTCCGGCAGAACACGATCGTCAGGCCCCGGCCCTGCGCCTGCAGCACGCGGGCGAGCACTTCGATCTTGTCGAGTTGGTGGGCGCGGAACACGTGCTGATCGGTGGTGGGCACGTGCGCGGGCTCGTCGTGCTGCTCGGCCCTGATGTGGGTCGGCCGGTGCAGATGGCGCCTGGCCAAGGTGACGACTTCGGACGGCATCGTGGCCGAGAACAGCATCGTCTGCCTGGTGATCGGCGTCAGCTTCAAGATCGCTTCGACGTCCGGCAGGAAGCCGAGATCGAGCATCCGGTCGGCTTCGTCAAGTACCAGGATCTGCACGCCGGACAGCTTGAGCTGGCCTTGCCTGGACAGGTCGAGCAGGCGGCCGGGCGTTCCGACCACGATGTCGACCGTGGCGAGCGCCTCGATCTGAGGTTCGTAGGCCCGGCCGCCGTACAGCGTGACCACGTTGACGTCGCTGCGCTTCGAGGCGGTGCGCAGGTCTTCGGCGACCTGGATGGCCAGTTCTCTCGTCGGCACGACGACCAGCCCGCGCGGCGCCGAGGGCTTGCCGCGCTCGGTCTCGAGCATCCGCTGCAGCATCGGGACCCCGAACGCCAGCGTCTTGCCGGTGCCGGTCCGAGCCTGTCCGATGATGTCGTGATCGTCCAGGGCGATCCGGAGGGTCAGTGCCTGGATCGGGAACGCGTGGGTGATGCCGGCCGCGCGAAGCGCGCTGCAGATCGGCTCGGCCACGCCAAATTCTTCGAAGGCCTTGAGTGCCGTAACTCCGCCATCGGTGACTAGCTCAGCATCGGTGACCAGTTCGGCGTCGAGATCAGTTGTCACTGCGTCTGGTGGTGGTAGTAGTTCTTGTGTTGTCAAGTCTTGCGTAGTCAGGGCTTCCGCCTCCATCGGTGTCCAGGGACGCGAGCGTCAAACAACGCAGTCGAGCGATCACCTGGGTCAGCTGGGTGTAGTGCACAGGCCAAGTAGGACTCTTTGACCTTCACCATCCCCCTCACCTTGCAACGCGACCTGGGGTAATCGCATTCCAAGGCTGAGCCGCGACTCAGTGTAGCAATCGATGGTTCACGCAGGTGAAGCTAACCCCGGCCAGTCTTGGACTCAGGCAACCACAGCGCGGTGTTGGTGTTTGCCGACACAGCCGTTGTTACGCTGCCGATGTGAGCGAACAGACCGCGAATTCCGATGGCGTCATCGACGTGCTGGGGCTGCTGGCCTACGGCTCGCTGGTCGCGTTCTTCCGGTTGGCCGACGACGCGTCGCTCTCGGTGTCCCTGGCCGACAAGGCCGACCTCGGGGCAATGGCGGTCGCCGAGTTCGGCCACTTCGACCTGTTGCGTCAGCGGATCACCGACCTTGGCGTCGACCCAGCCCAGGCGATGCAGCCCTTTGTCGAGCCGATCGATGAATTCCACGCTCGGACCGCGCCCGCCGACTGGCTGGAAAGCCTGGTCAAGGCCTACGTGGGCGATGGCATCGCGGCCGACTTCTACCGGGTGATCGCCGAGTTGCTCGATCCGCCGACTCGTTCGCTGGTGCTCGAAGTCCTGGCTGTTACCGGCCACGCTCAGTTCGCCATCAAGCGAGTTCGGGAGGCGATCGACGCCGATCCGGTGGTGGCCGGACGGCTCGCGCTGTGGGCGCGACGGTTGCTGGGAGAGGCGTTGAGCCAGGCGCAGCGAGTTGCCGCCGACCGTGAGCCGCTGGCTCGGCTGCTTGCTGGGGGGTCGCCGGCCCAGCTCGGCGAGATCGGCCGGATGTTCGCCGCGCTGACCGATGCCCACGCTCAGCGGATGGAGGCGCTCGGCCTCACCGAACGAGACGCCTAGGCGCCGAAACCCATCCGGCGCGGCTCGGCTGAGCCAACTTCGACGTAGGCGACCTTCGCGGCTGGCACTAGCACGGTGTTGCCACGAGTGTCCTTGAGCTTGAAGACCGTGTCGTCCGCCAGGGCGTCGGCCAGCGCCTGCTCAATGTCGGCGGCAGCGAAGTCGGTCTCGATCACGAGCTCGCGAGGAGTCATCTGAATGCCGACCTTGACTTCCACGTGGATCCTCCGTTGAGTTCCATGAGAGTGACCGGCCTGCCTGCGCCGGGGAGCGAAGCCCGCTGGGTTGCTTTATGCCAAATCGGGGTTATGGGTGTTCTTGGTTTTGGACATCAGAGGCCGAGGCCAACGGCCAGTCGCTGATCCCTCGCCACGCCAGCCGGGCGAGCATATCCTCGGCCGCCCCCTTGTCGATCGTGCCGTCCGTGCTCAGCCAGTAGCGGGCGCTGACCTGGGCCATGCCGACGAGCGCCATGCCGAGCAGATCGGCCTCCTCGTCGCTGACCCCGGCGTCCTCGCGGATGAACTCGCTGACCATCTCGCCGCACTCGGAGATCGCGCGGTCCAGCCGGGCTCGCACGGCGGGCTCGTTGCTCAGGTCGGACTCGAAGACTAGCCGGAACGCCTCCCCGGCCCCGCTGACGTACTCGAAGAACGCGCGGAACGTGGCCGGCACCCGCTGCTTGTTCTCGGTCGTCGAGGCCAGCGCCGCCGACACCGCGCCGACCAGTTCGGCCACGCTCTCGTCGAGCAACGCCAGGTAAAGCTCCAGCTTGCCGGGGAAGTGCTGGTAGAGCACGGGCTTGCTGACGCCGGCCCGCTCGGCGATCTCGTCCATCGCCGCCGCGTGGTAACCCTGTGCGACGAAGACCTCTCGGGCAGCGCCGAGCAGCTGCTTGCGCCGCGCTGGGCGGGGCAGACGGGTGTTGGCGCCTCTGGCCTGCGACGTCGCAATCACTTTCAGTCTCCGTCAACTGATCGGGTTAACTGATCGGGTTAACTGATCGGGCAATAGTCAGGACCGATCCGGACAGTCCATCGTACGGCCGGGTAACCGCAACGGCGATTGCTCCTTGTGCGGACCCGCTCGCGGATCGCGTACAGGAGTGCTGGCTTAGCGGTAGTCGTCCTCGTCGAGGCTCACTTCCCTGGCCTGCTCGGCCGCGTCGGCCGCGTCGACCTCAAGCGGAAGACGACCGGGCGCCTCCGGCTCGCTCGAGTCGTCAGAATCGGCATTGAGCTGCTGGTTTTGTTCGACGACGTCGGCGAGAGGCTTGTTGGTATCGCTGTCAGTCATCTGCCGGTCCCCTCAGATCGGGATTGTCATCCGCTCGAACATATTGTCGAATAGCTACAGTGTCGCTAACACTTGAACCATCTGGGTAGGGAGAGGTCATGCATAGCATGTGGAAGGGCTCGATTTCCTTCGGCTTGGTCATGATCCCCGTGCGACTTTACGCCGCCACCGAGCAGAAGGACATCTCCTTCCGCCAGGTGCACCGGGAGGACGGCGGCCGGATCAGGTTCCGCCGGTTCTGCTCGATCGACGGCGACGAGATCCCGTATGAGGACATCGCCAAGGGCTATGAGCTGCCGACCGGCGAGATGGTGATCTTGTCCGACGAGGACATGTCCGACCTGCCTCTTCCCACCACCAAGGCGATCGAGGTCCTGCAGTTCGCCCCGGCTGAGCAGCTTGACCCGATCCTGTTCAACCGCAGCTACTACGTGGAGCCCGAGGCCGCGGGCTCCCGGGCCTACGTGCTGCTGCGTAACGCCCTTGAGCAGTCGGGCCGGGTGGCGATCGCGCAGGTCGCGCTTCGCCAGCGGGAGTCGCTAGCCACGCTTCGCGTCCGCGAAGGCGTCCTGGTGCTCGAGACACTGCTCTGGCCCGATGAGATCCGGGCGACCGCGTTCCCGTTCCTGGACCAGGAAGTCGAGGTCAAGCCGCAGGAACTGGCCATGGCCTCCTCGCTGATCGACTCGATGACGGCCGACTTCGCGACCGACGCCTACCACGACAACTACCGTGAGGCGCTGATCGAGCTGGTCGAGGCCAAGGTGGCGGGCCGGGAGCTGATGCAGCCAGGCACGGTCGAGATCGCGGCCAGCCCGGCGGCCAGCCTGACCGACGCGCTCAAGGCCAGCCTGGAAGCGCAGAAGAAGGACGTGAAGGCGATCGGCTCGGGCTCGGGTTCTGGCAAGGCTGAGGATGCTGGCAAGGCTGGGGATGACGGCGAGGCGAAGCCGCGGAAGTCTCGTACTGCTAAGGCGGATGCGGCCAAGACGGGCAAGAAAGCCAGCTAACGAGTCGTCACGACCGGATTGCGGCGAGTAGGCGCGTAAACCGGCTAAATCCGATGATGAATGACATGCTATGAACCGAGTGCGATGCTAGCGGTATGTTGATCGCGGCAGCACGCATCATTACCGCGGATGGCCGGTCGTCGGGTCCGAATGCCATTCTCGCGCCCGGCTACGTCGAGTGCTCCGATGGCCGCATCGTGACCGTGTGCGCCGGTACTCCGGCCAGCAGGCCCGACGTGTGGCTTGGCCGTGGCTTCTTGCTGCCGGGCTTGGTCGACCTCCAGGTCAACGGCTATGCGGGCGTGGAACTGGCGGATGCGGACACCGACGGCATGGCCTTGGTGGCCGAGCGGCTGCCGCAGACCGGGACGACGTCGTTCGTGCCGACGTTCATCACCAGCCCGGTCGAGGTACTCCAAGCCGCGTTGCGCCGCAGCGGCGAGATCCTTCCGCGGCTGGCCGAGGTCCCCGGACTGGCCAGGATCCTGGGAATCCATGCCGAGGGGCCGTTCATCTCGCCGGAACGGCGGGGCGCGCACAACCCGGACTGGATCATCACTCCGACTCCCGGCGCGATCGAGAACCTGATCAAGGCCGGCTCGCCGCACCTGCGCCTGGTGACGATCGCGCCCGAGCTCGACGGTGCGATGGCCGCGATCAAGCAGCTGGCCGCCGCCGGAGTTGCCGTCAGCGTCGGCCACTCGGACGCGACCGCGCGCCAGGTCAGAACCGCTGCCATGTGCGGCGCGACCATGGTCACTCACCTGTTCAACGCCCAGCGTCCGATGCATCACCGCGAACCTGGGGTGGTCGGGCAGGCCCTGACCGACGGACGCTTGAACAGCGGCCTGATCGCCGACTTGCACCACGTGAGCGGCCAGGTCATCGCGGTGGCCTTCGCGGCGGCACCGGGCCGGATCTTCCTGATCTCGGACGCGGCCGCGTGTGCCGGGATGCCTCCGGGGACGTACGTGCTCGGCGGGGAGCCGATCGAGCTGGCCGACGGGGACGGGACGCCTCCGGTCCGTGCCGACGGGACGCTGGCTGGTTCGGCCCTGCGGATGGATTCGGCTATTGCCAACCTGGTCGCGACCGGCGTCGGTTTGGTCGATGCTGCCCGGGCCGCGACCCGGATTCCCGCAGACCTGATCGGTCGGCCGGATCTGGGCCGGATCGCTCCTGGTGCGGCCGCGGACTTCACCTGGCTGAGCGATGACCTGCGAGCCACCGCGACGTGGATTGGCGGACGGCAGGTCTACGGCCCTCCGCTGGGTTAAGGGCTACCGGCTACCCTGGTCAGGCCATAGATGGTGCATCCGGTAGCGCAGCGGTACTAAGTAGCCCAGCGGCACTAAGTAGGACGGGGTTCGGGTGGAATCTCAGACGACTCATATGCGGGCCGAGATTTTCGCCCAGCCTGCCGCGCTGGCGGCCACGATTGATGCGCTGCTGCCGCGTGCCGACGAGATCGCCGCGGTGGGCGCCGGTACGCGCCAGGTGCTGTTCTTCGCCCGCGGCACATCCGACAACGCCGCGGTGTACGGCAGCTACCTTCTCCAGACCGCGGCCGGGCGGCTGGCCAGCCTGGGCTCGCCGTCGGTCGCCACCACCTACCGCAGCCGGGTGGACCTGTCCGGCGTGCTGGCTGTCGGGCTCTCCCAGTCCGGGCGGACCGCCGAGATCATCGAGACTCTTGAGTGGGCCCGCGACTGCGGCGCCCGGCTGGTCGCGATCACCAACTCAGAGGGCTCGCCGATCGCGGACCTGGCCGATGTCGCTCTGGTAACCCAGGCCGGCGTCGAGCGCGCCGTCCCGGCGACGAAGACGTTCACCTGCCAGCTGGCCGCGCTGGCGGTCCTGTCCCTTGGTCTCGGCGCCAGCCTTTCCGTCGATGAACTGCGTCGGCTGCCGGCCGCGATCGATGAGCTGCTGGCGGGCGCCGGCAGCGCCGGCTACGGGCTAGACGCGATCGTGAGCGAACTCACGGACGTAGACGGCCTGGTTGTTTCCGCCAGGGGACTGGCATACTCGGCGGCGCTCGAGGTCGCGCTGAAGATCAAGGAAGCGTGCTACCTGCACGCGATGGGGATCTCCTATGCCGACCTGCAGCACGGACCGATCGCGGTTGTCGACGCGACCACTCCCGCGATCGTCATCGCGGCCGACTCAGGTCCCACGCTGGACGCGGCGGTCGGCCTGGCCCGGCGGGTGACCGAGGCCGGAGCCCGTGCCTATGCCATCGGCGGCGGCCCGGCGCTGGCTGCTGTAGCCGATCGTGCGCTCGCCGGACCGAGGCTGCCCGAGTGGCTCGCGCCGATCGGCCTGGTGGTTCCCGGCCAGCTCCTCACCGAGTCGCTGTCCCGCCACCTGGGCCTGAATCCAGACTCCCCAAGAGGCCTGAGCAAGGTCACCCAAACCGCCTGACCGACCCGTCCGGGCGTGCGCGCGGGAGCCCCGTCCGGGCGGACAGTTGATGCGCACAATCAGCCCCACCAGTCACACAGCTCACACCCATAGGTGGCACTTAGCCCTGGCTACGACGTCTTAGCCCTGGTTACGACGACATAGCCCTGATTAGCGATCCTTGAACCGGGATCAATCGGACAAAATTTGTCGCTAACCAGGGCTAAGACCTCGCAACCAGGGCTAAGTCCAGGTTGGGAGCGCGCGGGGGCGGGGGTGGCGCTCGGGTGCCGGGGTGACGCTATGCCTTGGTTAGGGCTCGCGGTGGAGTTTGTGCTGGGCGGCCTGGGCTCTTGGGCGCAGAACCATGAGGTCGACGTTGACGTGGGCGGGGCGGGTGACGGCCCAGGCTACGGCGTCGGCTATATCGCCGGCGGTTAGCGGGTTGGGTACGCCGGCGTAGACGGCGGCGGCTTTGGCGTCGTCGCCGCGGAAGCGGTTGAGCGCGAACTCGTCGGTCTTGACCAGGCCGGGGGCGATCTCGATCACGCGGACGGGCTGGCCGGAGAGTTCGAGGCGGAGGGTGCCGGCGATCGCGTGGGTGCCGTGCTTGGCGGCGACGTAGCCGCCTCCGCCTTCGTAGGCCGTCAGGCCGGCGGTGGACGACATGATCACGATCGTGCCGTCGCCGGAGTCGATCAGCTTGGGCAGGAGTGCCTGCACGGTGTGCAACGTGCCCAGCACATTGGCCTGGTACATGGCCAGCCAGTCGGCCGGGTCCGCGTCGGAGACGTACTCGGCGCCGATCGCGCCGCCGGCGTTGCAGACCACGACGTCGCATCGGGGCAGGGCAGCGGCGAAGGCGTTGACCTGGGGTCGGTCGGTGACGTCGAGTTCGTGCACCTCGCAGCTGCCGCTGGCCGCCGTGATCGCGGCCGCGACCTCGGCTAGGCGGCCGGGTCGGCGGGCGGCCAGGACCACGTGGTAGCCCGCTGCTGCGAGCCGTCCGGTGCAGGCTGCGCCGATGCCGCTGCTCGCTCCGGTGACTACCGCTGTCGGTTGCATGAGCGCATTGTTCCCTGCCGGTTAGCCGGATCGGCAGGCGGGTCGCCTACGATCAGGTGCGTGGCTGAACCAACCCAAACCATCCGCGGGGCCATCTTCGACTGGGGCGGTGTGATCACGACGCCGATCGTCGACACCGTGTTCGCTTGGCTCGCGGACGAGCGGATCGACAAGGACAGCTACACCACGATCATGCGCGAGTGGGTGAGAAGCGCTTACGGGCCCGAGGAGTCCGAGTCGCCGATCCACGCGCTCGAGCGCGGCGAGGTCACCGATGCCGAATTCGAGCAGATCCTGGCCGCCGCCCTGGTCGACACCGACGGCGGTCCGGTTCCGGCGCCGGGCCTGCTGAAGCGGATGTTCGCCGCGTCGGTGATCCAGGCCGAGATGCTCGATCTCGTGCGAGAACTGCGCGGCAGCGGACTGCGCACCGCGCTTCTCTCCAACTCCTGGGGCGGCAAGGCCGACGGTTACCCTCGGGACGTGCTTGACGAGTTGTTCGACGTGGCAGTGATCTCCGGTGAGGTCGGGATGCGCAAGCCGGAGGAACGCATCTTCACGCTCGCCGCCGACCAGCTCGGGCTGAGCCCCGGCGAGTGCGTGTTCGTCGACGACGTGGAGGGCAACATCACGGCGGCTAAGGCGCTCGGATTCGCGGTCGTGCACCACCAGGACCCGATCACGACGAGAGCGCAATTGTCGGAGTTGCTGGAGCCTTCTAAGCACTAGCCTTACCGCCATGCTGGAACAGTCCAAGGCGTATCCGCATCCGTCGACCCCCGGTCGGTCGGCGAATATGAAAGCCAACCGCCGGACCGACACCAAGCCGGAAATGGCGCTGCGCAAGGCGCTGCACGCTAAGGGCTACCGTTATCGCAAGGACCTCAGGTTGGATCTGGACGGCGGGGTCCGGGTGCGGCCCGACATCGTGTTCACCGCGCGCCGGGTCGCTGTCTTCGTCGATGGTTGCTTCTGGCATTGCTGCCCAGATCACGGCAGCCAGCCCGCCTCGAATACCTGGTACTGGGAGCCGAAGCTGCGCCGCAACGTCGAGCGCGACCGAGCCGCCGACGCGGCGCTCGGTGAGGCCGGCTGGATTGTGGTCAGGCTCTGGGAACACGCCTCGCTCGATGAGGCCGTCGCGGCCGTGGTGACCGTGCTCGTTACTACCCCACCCGCCGCCCGCGCAGGGTAGCGATTCCGCGTTCGCCGCACGCAAAACGCTGGCAGACTCGGTGACACATCCCCGCTATCCGGTGCGCGAATCTGCGAGTTCGCGGGGACCCACCATTTAGCTAGGTAGTTCATTGGGGACCTCATGCGCGTCTACCTGCCAAGCACCCTGGCGGAATTGGCGTCGGCACTGGTCGCCGGACAGGTCGGCCCGGCACCTGTAGTTGGCTACGCGGTCACCCCCGCGCTGCGGGAATGGTACGCGAGCGGTGATCTTGAAGAGCTGGAATACGTCGCGATGATGCAGGCCGCGCGGGCGTCGCTGCGGATGCTGCACACCGCCCCGCAGGCGCCCAGGCGGCGGGTGGTCCTCGCCGCCGAGTTGTCCGAAGCCGACGTGATCGTCAAGAACGGGTACGACAAACCGGGCCGGATCGAGGTCGTCCTGCCGGTCCAATTCACCGATGTGGTGTCCGGCCATGTCGATGACGTCGAGGCGATCACCGACATCGACGCGGCCGCGGCGGCGCTCCCGGCCTCGGACGGCGGTGACTCCGACGCCAAGTTCGTCGTGGACGGCGCCGAAGGCCACGAACTGCTCTGGTATGCCACCCAGGAACTTCTCTACCTCATCGGTTAGCGTGGCTGATGAAGGCCAACGGCGGCCAGTTAGAGGAGCGAGAAGTGTTCGATGCGGTCACCAGCGTTCCTGTTCCAGCGAACGAGCCAGTAAAGACTTACGCACCCGGCAGTCCCGAGCGCGCGGCCCTGGAAACCAAGATCAAAGATCTGGCCCGGGAGCCCATCGATCTCACGATGACCGTCGGCGGCGTCCAGCGGATGGGGGGCGGCGACTGGATCGACGTCGTCCAGCCCCACAATCACGCGCACAAGCTCGGCCGGCTGGGCGAGGCGACGGACGAGGATGTGTCGGCGGCGATCGAGGCGGCGGCCCTCGCGGCGCCAGGCTGGCGGGAGTTGTCGTTTGATGACCGCGCCGCGATCTTCCTGCGGGCCGCGGAACTCCTGGCCGGTCCCTGGCGCCAGACCATCAACGCCTCGACCATGCTCGGCCAGTCCAAGTCGGCGTACCAGGCCGAGATCGACGCCGCCTGCGAACTGATCGACTTCTGGCGCTACAACGTCCACTACGCCAGACGACTGCTCGAAGAGCAGCCGACGAGCTCACCTGGTACTTGGAACCGGCTCGAGTACCGCCCGCTCGAAGGCTTCGTCCTCGCGATCACCCCGTTCAACTTCACGAGTATCGCGGCGAACCTGCCGACGGCCCCAGCACTCCTCGGCAACGTGGTGCTGTGGAAGCCAAGCCCGACTCAGCAGTTGTCGGCGCACTTCCTGATGCGACTGTTCGAAGCGGCCGGCCTCCCGCCCGGCGTCATCAACCTCGTCACCGGCGGAGGCCAGGCGATCTCCAGGATCGCGTTGCCGCACCCCGACCTGGCTGGCATCCACTTCACGGGCTCTACCACGACGTTCCAGCGCCTCTGGCAGTCCGTAGGCGAGAACATTTCGACCTACAAGAGTTACCCGCGCATCGTCGGCGAGACCGGCGGCAAGGACTTCGTGATCGCGCATCCCTCGGCCGACACCGACGTGCTCACCGTCGCCCTGCTGCGCGGCGCGTATGAGTACCAGGGCCAGAAGTGCTCGGCCGCGTCCCGCGCTTACATCCCGCGCAGCGTCTGGAACCGGATGCGGGACGACTTCACCGCCACGGTCGACTCGCTGACGATGGGCGACGTTACGACCGACCTGTCGACGTTCATGGGCGCGGTAATCGACAACCGCGCGTTCGCCAAGCACACCGACGCGCTCGATCGAGCCAAGACCAGGTCGTCGGTGCGGGTGCTGGCCGGCGGGAGCACGGATGGCAGCCACGGCTACTTCGTCAAGCCGACCGTGCTCGAATGCGCCGACCCGACCGACGAGGTCTTCACCACCGAGTACTTCGGGCCGATCCTGGCCGTGCACGTCTTCGACGACGCCGGCTACCAGAACGTGGTCGAGCAGGCCGCCCAGATCGCGCCGTACGCACTGACCGGGTCGATCATCGCGAACGACCGGGCGGCGATCGCCGCTGCCACCGAGGCGCTGCGCTTCTCGGCGGGGAACTTCTACATCAACGACAAGCCGACCGGCGCCGTCGTCGGCCAGCAGCCGTTCGGCGGGGCCCGCGCGAGCGGCACCAACGACAAGGCAGGCTCGATCTTCAACCTGATCCGCTGGGTGAACGCACGGGCGATTAAGGAGATGTTCGCGCCACCTACCGACTACCGCTATCCGCATATGGGTTAATAAGCGTGTTACCGGCCGGCCGGCCCGCCTCGGAGGCTATCCATCAATCGGCTGATCTTGTGGAACATCGACCTGACGCTCGTGGACGTGGCGCGGGTGTCTCGCGATGCCTACGCGGAGGCCTTCCAGCGCGCCACGGGCCGGCGCCTGGTCGCCTTGCCGCAGCTAGCCGGGGCGAGCGACTCCGAGATCTTCTTCGAGTCGCTCGCGCTCAACGAGGCCTCGCCGGGCGCGTCGGCGGTGTGGGCGCCGAGCCACGACACCAGGGACGTGGTGTGGCAGCCGACGGACGGCGAGCTGCTGGAGCGGTACAGCGCCGAGCTGGCGGCCGCGTTCGGCGCGCGCAGTGAGTTGCTCGCCGAGCGAGGCCGACTGCTGCCGGGCGCGAAAGAGGCGCTCGTCGCCCTGTCCCGGCTGCCCGGCGTGATCCAGACCGTGATCACCGGCACGATCAAGCAGAACGCGGGCCACAAGCTCCGCGCGTTCGGCCTGGACCGTTACCTGGACCCCGACATCGGCGGATTCGGCTCGGACGTCTATCCCAAGGGCACCCAGATCCTGCGCTCGCTTGACCTGGCCAAGGAGAAGTACCGGGTGCCGCTGACTCCCGCCGACGTCGTCTACGTGGCCGACTCGATCAGGGACGTGGCCGCGGCCCAGGTCGCCCGGGTGCGCTGCGTCGGGGTGGCCAGCGGCCGATCCACGTCGGCCGAGCTTCGCGACGCCGGCGCCGCTCCGGTGCTCGATGACCTGTCGACCACTTCGCGGGTGGTCGCCGCGATCACGCAGTGAGCCCGCGCCGGTGAGCGGGGTCACGCTCACCATCTACGGCGTGGCGGCGCTCACGTTCATGATGGCGATGTACGCGCTCGAAGGCCGCCACCGGCGGTTCGTGCTCGCGTTCGGCTGCGGGTGCCTGCTGGCCAGCAGTTACGGTTTCCTGTCCGGCGCGTGGCCGTTCGGCGCGGTCGAGGCGATCTGGGCGCTAGTGGCGTTCCGCCGGTTCACCAGAGATGATCGGCGGGTCGACGGGCCACGCTAGAAGGCTTTGCGGCGGGGCCCGGCGGGGAGAATTCGTACTGGTATAAACGGTCAAGTCAACGATGACGAACCGTGAGGTGGGGCGGGGCGATGCAGGTGGGACGCGGCTACGGTGCGGTTCTCTCGACCCCGACCCCGGAGTCCATCGAACGCGCGCGGATCACTGATTACGCACGGTGGCTGGCCGATAAGCGGGGCGTCCGGCTTGACCCGGGCTACACCGGCCTCTGGACGTGGTCAGTCGAGCAGCCCGCTGACTTCTGGTCCTCGATCTGGGAGTACTTCGACGTCCTAGGCGAACCCGGCAAAGGGCCCGTCATCGACGGGGAGGTAATGCCGCATATCGACTGGTTTATTGATTTTCGTCTAAACTATGCGCGGAATTCCCTCCGGGCGGCGATCACCGACCCCGATCGGACCGCTCTGATTTACAGGTCGGAGGCCGGTCACCTGGGCCGCGTGAATTACGCCGAACTCGACCAGCAGGTAGCTGCCCTGCGCGCCGCGCTGGTGGATCTAGGGGTCGGGCTCGGCGACCGGGTCGCCGCCTACCTGCCCAACTCGCCGCAGGCCCTGATCGGGCTCCTGGCCACGGCCAGCCTCGGCGCGATCTGGACCTCGTGCTCGCCGGACTTCGGCGTGACGGCCGTGGTCGACCGGTTCGCCCAGGTCGCGCCCAAGGTCCTGATCGCGGTCGACGGCTACGTGTACAACGGCAAGACGTTCGACCGTCGGCCCGAAGTCACGGCGATCGCGTCCGACCTGCCCGGCCTCGAAGCGGTGATCACGGTCGACTATCTCGGCACCGACGGATTCGGAACGCGGTTGCCCGTGCCCGCCCGGTCTTGGGAGTCGGTCCAGGCCGAGGCTGGTGCGGGGCTGCGGACGGAGTTCACCGAGGTAGCTTTCTCCCACCCGCTCTGGGTTTTGTATTCCTCGGGCACCACCGGATTGCCCAAGCCGATCGTGCACGGGCACGGTGGCATTGTCCTTGAGCACCTCAAGGCACTCTGCTTGCACCAGGACATCGGCCCCGGCGACGTGTTCTTCTGGTACACGACCACCGGCTGGATGATGTGGAACTACCTGGCCGGGGCGCTGCTGGCCGGGGCGACGGCGGTCGCGTTCGACGGCAGCGCCACCCATCCGGGGCCGGGGGAGTTGTGGCGGCTGGCGGCCGAGACCGGGGTCACGTATTTCGGTACCGGGGCGCCTTACCTGGTCGCGTCGATGAAGGCCGGGCTGCGTCCGGGCGCCGAACACGATCTGTCCCGGCTGCGCGGCGTCGGCTCGACCGGGTCGCCGCTGCCGCCCGAGGCGTTCGACTGGGTCTACGACGCGGTCTGCCCTGGAGCGGCGCCTGGCTTCGCGCTCGGGTCCTACAGCGGCGGCACCGACGTGTGCACCGGGTTCGTCGGGCCGAGTCCGCTGCTGCCGGTGCGGCGCGGGATCATCGCCGGGCCGTGCCTGGGAGCCAAGGTCGAGGCGTTCGACGCGGCCGGTGAGCCGGTGACCGGCGAAGTCGGCGAACTTGTGCTCACCGCACCGCTGCCGTCGATGCCGGTCGGGTTCTGGGGCGATGATTCCGGCGAGCGGTACCGGTCCAGCTATTTCGCGGACTTCCCCGGCGTCTGGCGGCACGGCGACTGGATCATGATCTTGCCGGACGGCGGCTGCGTGATCTACGGCCGGTCGGACGCGACCTTGAACCGGGGCGGCGTCCGGATGGGCACCAGCGAGTTCTACCGCGTGGTCGAAGAGTTCGACCAGGTCACCGACAGCCTCGTGATCGATACCGGGACGTTGGGGACCGAAGGCCGGCTCGTCCTCTACCTGGTGCTGGCGCCCGGGTTCTCGCTGGACGATGAGCTGGTAGGCAAGATCAAGTCGGCGCTGCGGTCGGCGCTGTCGCCCCGGCACGTACCCGACGAGTTTCATGAAGTGCCGGGAGTTCCGCGAACGCTCTCTGGCAAGAAGCTTGAAGTGCCGGTGCGCAAGATCCTCACCGGGACGCCGGTGAGCGAGGCGGCCGATCCTGACTCGCTCGCCAATCCTGAGGTGCTCGGCTACTACGTTCCTGGCGGCGCGTGATGGCTTCTGAGGTTGGCGGTTCTGGTTCGGTCGGGCGCAGCTTCGGCGAAGAGGGCGGGCGGCTTACCTACGGCACCTACCTGCGGCTACCCGGACTGCTCGCCCAGCAGGTGCCGCTGGTCGAACCGCCCGCCCACGACGAGTTGCTGTTCATTACCGTCCACCAGGTCTACGAGCTGTGGTTCAAGCAGTTGCTGCACGAACTGCTCGCGGCCAGGGACGCCATGGACACCGGCCAGACCTGGCTGGCCGGGCACCTGATGCGTCGAGCTCACGTGATCGAGCGGCTGCTGGTGAGCCAGATCGACGTGATCGAGACCATGACCCCGCAGGACTTCGGTGAGTTCCGCTCGGCGCTCGCCCCAGCCAGCGGCCTGCAGTCGGTGCAGTTCAGAGAGCTTGAGTTCCTGTCCGGGGCCAAGGACGAGCGGTTCGTCGCCCGGTTCCGCGGCCTGACCGCCGACGAGCGCGACCGGCTCGCGCTGCGGCTGGCCGAGCCCTCCTTGTGGGATTCCTATCTCGGCTTGCTCGGCCGCCGCGGGCTCGCGGTCGGCGACGAGGAGCAGGTGCGCGAGTCACTGGCGCTCGTTGCCAAGGACCGGGCCAATCACGACGACCTGTGGCAGCTCGCCGAGGGGCTGCTCACCCACGACGAGATCTCCGCGCTGTGGCGCGCCCGGCACGTGCAGATGGTCGAACGGCAGATTGGCACGAAATCGGGAACGGGCGGCTCGTCCGGTGCGCCGTATCTGCACCGACGCGTGCCGTTGCGCTACTACCCACTTCTTTGGGAACTTCGGGACAGGCTCTAGGCACCAGGCACGAATAAGGGACGGGACAGATGTCCGAGCACCAGGGTGAGGCTAAGAAGGCGCTGCTGGCCGAGGCGGCGGCCGAAACCGGCGTGACCGCGAGCGTCGGCGACAAGGTCAAGTACGTCGGCAGTTACTACCGGCACGTCGATCCCACCGACCTGATGCTGGCCGGGGCCAAGCGCAGCGGCGCGGTCGCGGCGGCGCACGCCGACCTGGCGGTCAGGCGCCCGCAGGGCCGCGCGGTCGCGGTCGTCAGAACTGGAACCACCGCGTCCCTGCTGCCGAGCAGAGACGTGATCGACGTGGTGACCGACGACATGCCGTTCCTGATCGACACGATCACGATGACGCTCGCCACCCACGACGTGACCCCCGAGCTTGTCGTTCACCCGCAGCTGCTGGTCCGCCGGGACGTCACCGGCGAACTGCACGAGGTGCTGAAGTCCATCGAGGGTCCGTACGGCGCCGACAAGCACAGCGCCGGGCATGGGCACGGATCGCACGGGCCGGCCGGCATCATCATCGCCGAGCCTGATCTCATCGCCGAGTCCTGGTCGCACATCGAGGTTGCCCGGCTGACCGACGGCAAGGCCGAGGCGATCGAAGCGGCGCTGGACCGGGCGCTGGCCGACGTCCGGATGGCGGTCGAGGACTACCCGAAGATGCGCGCGATGGCAGTGCGGCTGGCCGATCAGCTCGCGTCGGCCCAAGCTTCGGCGGAGCCGGCGGAGCCGGACGCCCCAGAGTCGCCGGCCGAGATCGAAGAGCTCCTCAGGTGGCTGATCGACGCCCACTTCACGTTCCTCGGCTATCGCGAGTACGACCTGGTCGACGAGGAATCCGGGCCCGCGCTGCGCGGAGTACCTGGCACTGGCCTCGGCATCCTGCGGCACGACAAGACCAATTCGACGTCGCTGTCCGTGCTGCCGCCGGAGGGGCGCGCGCTCGCCACCGACGCCACCTACCAGCTGATCATGACCAAGGCGAACACGCGCGCGACCGTGCACCGGCCCAGCTACCTGGACTACATCGGGGTCAAGAAGATCTCCTCGACCGGAGAGGTGATCGGCGAGTACCGGTTCCTCGGGCTGTTCACGCACATGGCCTACACCGAATCCATCACCAGGATCCCGATCCTGAACCGCAAGCTCGAAGAGGTCTACGTCGCCAGCGGGGTCTCGGCCCAGAGTCACGACGGCCGGGACCTGGCCGAGTTCATGGAGGTCTACCCGCGCGAGGAGCTGTTCCAGGTCCCTGTCGCCGAACTGGCCGAGGTCGCCGCTGAGGTGCTGCGGCTGCGCGAGCGGCTGCAGACCCGGTTGTTCGTGCGCAAGGACATCTACGGCAAGTACGTGTCCTGCCTGGTCTACCTGTCGCGGGACCGGTACAACACCAAGGTCAGGCTGGCCGTGCAGGACGTCCTGCGGCGCAAGCTCAACGGCTCGCAGATCGACTTCAGCGCCGTCGTGGGGGAGACGCCGATCGCCCGGCTGCACATCGTCGTTCGGGCCGATCCCGGTCAGAAGCTGGCCGATCCCAACGTCGCCAAGCTGGAGCAGGCGGTCGCGGCCGCCGTCCGGTCGTGGGACGACGACCTGATCGAGGAAGCGGTGAGCCAGCTCGGCGAAGGTCCGGGCCGGACGCTGCTCGCCGAGTTCTCCGGGCACATCCCCGAGACGTACAAAGCCGACGTCCCGGCCGCGGCGGCGATCGCCGACCTGGCCAGGATCCTCCAGATGCGGGACCGGCAGCAGGACATCACGTTCGAGATGTGGGAATCGGCCGGATTCATCGGCGGGGTGCCGGTGGAGTTCGAGCCGAGCGAGTCGGATTCTGGGACTTTTGCCCGGCCGGGCGGCGCGGCCGGGTGGGCCGGGCGGGCCGGGTCGGCCGGGTCGGCCGAGAGCAAGCGCCGGGTCTGGCGGCTGTCGATCTACCGCAACGGTCCGCCGATCACGCTCACCGACGTGCTGCCACGGCTGCAGCACATGGGCGTCGAGGTCGTCGACGAGCATCCTTACCAGTTCACGACGGCCGAGCCGTTCTGGGTCTATGACTTCGGGCTGAGGCGAGATGCGGCCGCGGCTAGCCGGAGCGCCAGATCCAGGCCGGAGTCGGCCTCGGAGCTGCCACCGGTCGCCGCCCAGCTCGAAGGCGCGCTCGCGGCGCTGTGGAACGGCGAGATCGACGACGACGACTTCAACGCGCTCGTGCTCGACGCGCGGCTGACCTGGCGCCAGGTCGTCGTGCTGCGGGCCTACGCCAAGTACCTGCGCCAGGCCGGAACCACGTTCAGCCAGGACTACATCGCGCATGTGCTGCGGCACAACCCGGCGATCGCCCGGCGGCTGATCCGGCTGTTCGAGTCGCGGTTCGACCCCGACCGGCACAGCGGCGAGGGCGAGCGGAGCGAGGCGCTGGTCGAGGAGATCACCGGCGAGCTCGACGAGGTCGCCAGCCTGGACGAGGACCGCATCCTGCGCGCCTACCTCGGCCTGATCATGGCGACCTTGCGTACCAACTACTTCCGGGTCAAGCCGGGATCCGAGGACTGGCTCGACTACCTGGTGTTCAAGCTGGACGCGACGGCCGTGCCCGACCTGCCCGCGCCGCGGCCGAGATTCGAGCTGTTCGTCTACTCGCCTCGGTTCGAAGGCGTCCACCTGCGGTTCGCCGGGGTCGCGCGCGGCGGGCTGCGCTGGTCAGACCGGCGTGAGGACTTCCGTACCGAGATCCTGGGCCTGGCCAAGGCCCAGGAGGTCAAGAACGCGGTGATCGTGCCGTCCGGGGCCAAGGGCGGCTTCGTGTGCAAGCAACTGCCCGATCCGGCCGATCGGGAAGCCCACTTCGCCGAGGTTCGCGGCTGCTACCAGCAGTTCATCAGGGCGCTGCTGGACGTCACCGACAACATCAAGGCCGGCCAGGTGATCCCGCCCGAGCGCGTGGTCAGGCTGGACGGCGATGATCCCTACCTGGTGGTCGCGGCGGACAAGGGCACGGCCACGTTCTCCGACACGGCCAATGAGATCGCGCTGGACCGCGGATTCTGGCTCGGGGACGCGTTCGCCTCCGGCGGATCGGCGGGCTATGACCACAAGAAGATGGGCATCACCGCGCGCGGGGCCTGGGAGTCGGTCACATTCCACTTCGCGACGCTGGGCGTCGACATCGCAACGACCAACTTCACCGTGGCCGGCATCGGCGATATGTCGGGTGATGTGTTCGGAAACGGCATGCTGCTTTCCGAGCACATTCAACTCGTGGCAGCTTTCGACCACAGGCATATTTTTATTGATCCTGATCCCGATGCCGCGCTCAGCTTCGCCGAGCGGCGCCGCCTGTTCGACCTGCCACGATCTTCGTGGGCGGACTACGACAGCGCCCTGATCTCAGCTGGCGGCGGGATCTGGCCCCGGACGGCGAAGTCGGTGCCGGTCTCGCCGCAGGCGGCGGCGGTACTCGGGCTCGACTCGGGGACCATGGCGCTGTCGCCCGACCAGCTGATCACCGCGATCCTGCTGGCACCGGTCGACCTGCTGTGGAACGGCGGGATCGGGACCTACGTCAAGGCGACCGGCCAGTCCAACGCCGACGTCGGGGACCGGTCCAACGACGCGGTCAGGGTCGATGGCGCGGCGCTTCGGTGCAAGGTGATCGGCGAGGGCGGCAACCTCGGCCTGACCCAGGAGGCCAGGATCGAATACGCGCTGGCCGGGGGGCTGGTCAACACCGATTTCATCGACAACTCGGCCGGCGTGGACACCTCGGACCACGAGGTCAACATCAAGATCTTGCTCGATGAGGCCGTCCGGGACGAGAAGATGACCACGGACGACCGGGACGACCTGATGGCCGCGATGACCGACGAGGTCGGCCAGCTCGTGCTCGGGCACAACTACCACCAGAACCGGGCCCTAGCGGCAGCCAGGGCTCAGGCAGGCCAGATGCTGCACGTGCACGCCCGGTACATCCGCAAGCTGGAGCGTGACGGGCGCGTCAAGCGCCGCCTGGACGTGCTGCCCGCTGACAAGGAAATAGCCGAACGGCGGTCGGCTAGCGGCGGCCTGACGCTGCCAGAATTCTCGGTCCTGCTGGCGCATACCAAGATCGCTGCCGCCCAGGACGTGCTGGCCTCCGAGGTGCCCGATGACCCGTACCTGAAGCGAGTGCTGACCTCGTATTTCCCGGTGCCGCTGCGGGAGCGGTTCGCCGAGCGGATGGAGTCCCACCGGCTGCACCGCGAGATCATCACGACCTCAGTGGTCAACGACATGGTGGACCGAGCCGGCATCACGTTCGCGTTCCGGCTGAACGAGGAGACCGGTGCGTCGGTGCCCGAGATCACCGAGGCCTGGCTGGTCGCGCGCAACGTTTTCGGCATGGCCAGCTTCTGGGACCAGGTCAGGGCGCTGGATGGTCAGGTCGAGATCTCGGCCCAGATCCTGGCCCTGCTGGAAGGCCGCAAGCTCACCGAGCGGGCGGCCCGGTGGTTGCTGCACTTCCGGCGGCCGCCGTTCGACATCCAGGCGACCATCGACTACTTCGCCGAAGGCGTGCTCTCGGTGGCGGCTGGCCTGCCCAAGCTGCTCGTGGGGCTTGACCTGGCCGGGTTCGACGAGCGGCATGACATCTTTGCCGGCCTTGGCATCCCGCATCACCTGGCGCACTGGATCGCCGCGATGGTGCCCGCCTACTCGGCCTTCGACATTGTCGACATCGCCTCGCAAGTCGGCCGCGGAATCGACGAGACCGCCGAAGTCTACTTCGACCTGGCCGACCGGCTGCAGATCAGCCGGCTGCGGGACCGGATCACGGCGCTGCCGCGCGAGGACCGGTGGGGCACGATGGCGCGCAACGCGCTACGCGACGACCTGTACACCGCGCACGCCGCCCTGGCCAAGGATGTGCTGACGGTGACCGCGTCGGGTACACCCGAGCAGCGTCTGGGGGTCTGGGTGGCGCGTAACGAGTCGGCGGTGACCAGGGCGACTCAGACGCTTGTGGAGATCTGGGAGAGCGACGCGTTCAACGTCTCGACGTTGTCGGTCGCAGTCCGGGCGATTCGGACATTGGTGTCGACAAGTACGTTGCCGGCCCAATGATGTGGCCTGGTGGCGCCCGAATATCACGAGACGCTTGTGATGGGTAGTGCTCTGGACGGGACAGAAGCCTGATCTGCCGGTAGCTTCGCGTAGGCTTCCGGCATGGCAATTGACCCTGCCGACGAGGTAGCCGACCTATCGTCAAAACTCGCCAGCATCGAGTCGGTCCTCGACCCGGACACTATGCGCAAAGAGGCTGATGAGCTACGCGAGCGGTCGGCCGACCCGACGCTGTGGGAGGACCAGGAGAACGCTCAGGCCGTGACCAGGCGGCTGTCCTATCTCGACGCTGAGCTATCCAGGCTGGCCAGTCTCCGTGGGAGGCTCGATGACCTGGGCGTGATGTTCGAGATGCTGGAGACCGAGGATGACGAGGCGAGCCGGCAAGAAGCGCTGAGCGAGCTCACGACCATCCGGGGGCAGGTCGACCAGCTCGAGATCCGGACGCTGCTATCGGGCGAGTACGACTCGCGGGACGCGCTGATCTCGATCACCGCTCAGGCGGGCGGTGCGGACGCGGCCGACTGGGCGGAGGGCCTGCAGCGCATCTACCTGCGCTGGGCCGAGCGCCACGGGTTCTCCACGGAGGTCTTCGACACGTCCTACGCCGAAGAGGCCGGGATCAAGTCCACGACCTTCGCGGTCAAGGCCCCGTACGCCTACGGCACGCTGCGCGGGGAGCACGGCACCCATCGGATGGTGCGGATCAGCAAGTATGACAACCAGGGCCGGCGGCAGACCTCGTTCGCGGGCGTGGACGTTATTCCGGTGGTGCAGCAGGCCGACCATATCGACATCCCGGACGACGAGCTGCGGATCGACGTGTACCGGTCGAGCGGACCGGGCGGCCAGGGCGTCAACACGACCGACTCCGCCGTGCGGATCACGCACCTGCCCACTGGGATCGTGGTCACCTGCCAGAACGAGCGCAGCCAGATTCAAAACCGGGCCAGTGCCCTCGCGGTCCTGCAGGCCAAGCTGCTCGAGCGCAAGCGGGAGGAGCAGGCGGCCAAGCTCAGCGAGCTACGCGGTGAGTCTCGGCGAAGCTGGGGCACGCAGATCCGCAACTACGTGCTGCATCCGTACCAGAACATCAAGGACCTGCGCACCGGCTATGAGACCGGGAACACGGCCGCGGTGATGGACGGCGAGATCGACGAGTTCATCGAAGCCGAGATCCGCTGGCTCCGTACCCAGGGCCAGTAGCGGGGGGCCAGTAGCGAGGGCATTAACCGCAGCTCAGTGGGCCAGGTGCTGGACCGCGAAGAGCACGGCTACTGCCAGCAGCAGCAATGCGACCGCATAGGGCACGCTCACGCCGTGGGTGTGTTTGTGCAGGTCTGCCTTGGCCGCGCGGCAGACCGGGCAGCGGCCCTCGGTGACCGGCCCGGCGCACTGAGCGCAGATCAGGTGTTCGCAGCTCATGTGTCTGCCTCCCTGTGCGAGCCGTCCGCTCTCTTCGACAATGTTGGACGTTCCAGACCAGTTTCCCCCCTAGACTATCCCCTGATCAAACCGGAGCCACGTGGCTGCCCGGGACATCTCATTATCGAGCGCTACGGCGGGCCTGTGATCCACTTCGAAAACGTCACGAAGACGTACCCGAATCAGAGCCGTCCAGCCTTGGAAAGCGTCCAGCTGGACGTGGAGAAGGGCGAGTTCGTCTTTCTCGTCGGCCCCTCCGGGTCCGGTAAGTCGACGTTCCTGCGGCTGATCCTGCGGGAAGAGCGGCCGTCCGAAGGACGGATCTATGTCGCTGGGAGGGACCTCGCCCGGCTCACGAACTGGAAAGTGCCGCAGCTGCGGCGCCGGATTGGCTGCGTGTTCCAGGACTTCAGGCTGCTGCCCGCGAAGAATGTGTACCAGAACATCGCGTTCGCGCTTGAGGTCATCGGTAAGCCGCGCCGCTTCATCCGCAAGGTGGTACCAGAAGTCATCGATCTCGTGGGACTCGAAGGCAAGGGCGAGCGGATGCCCGACGAGCTCTCCGGTGGCGAGCAGCAGCGGGTCGCGATGGCCCGGGCGTTCGTGAACCGGCCCATGATCCTGCTCGCCGACGAGCCGACCGGGAACATCGACCCCGCGACCTCGATCGGCATCATGAAAGTTCTTGACCGCATCAACCGGACCGGCACCACGGTCGTCATGGCCACGCACGACGCCGCGATCGTGGACTCAATGCGCAAGCGCGTTATCGAGCTTGAATACGGCAAGGTCGTGCGCGACCAGTCGCGCGGCGTCTACGGTCAGGCTTACTGAGGCCCGACCTTCTAGCCAGGCGGTAGCTGCCGCTCTGGCATGACTACCGAAGGATCAGCTACATGCGTGCGCAGTTTGTATTCGGCGAAGTGTGGGTGGGCCTGCGGCGTAACCTCACCATGACAGTCGCTCTGGTCGTGGTCGTCGCGATCAGCCTGTCCCTACTCGGCACCGGGCTGCTGTTCGTCAAGCAGGTCAACCACACCAGGACGCTGTGGCAGAGCCGGCTCGAGCTGTCGGTCTACCTGTGCTCAGGGGCCAACCCAGACGAGGCCTGCTCGAAGAACGGTCCGGTGACCGACGCCGAGAAGAAGCAGATCACCGACACGCTCGACCGGCTGCCGCAAGTGGTCAGCTACACCTTCCAGAGTCAGCAGCAGGCCTACGAGCAGGCCAAGGCGCTGTTCGCCAACGAGCCCGTCATGCTGAACTTTGTCCAGCCTGGCGACCTGCCCGCGTCCTTCCAGGTCAAGATGAAGAACGCCGAGGCCGACGCTGGCCCCGTGACGCTGGCCATGACGGGCCGGCCAGGGGTCGACTCAGTGGGCGATGACGCCGCGATCTTGACGAAGTTCTACCAGTTGCTTGACGGAGCCAGGAACGCCGTTGTCGTGGTCGCGATCATCTTGATCGTGGCAGCGATCCTGCTGGTGGCTAACACAATCAGGCTGTCGGCGTTCAACCGCCGCCGGGAGACTGCGATCATGCGGCTAGTCGGCGCGTCCAACTTCTACGTCCAGCTGCCGTTCCTGGTCGAAGGCATGATCGCGGGCCTGTTCGGCTGGCTGATCGCGACTGCGCTGCTCGCGGCCGCCCAGAGCGGCCTGGACGGGCTGCAGCAGTACTTCCCGTTCCCGGTCGAGCTGTCCACCACGGACCTGGTGGAGGTCATCCTCATTACCATGCTGATCGGCCTGGCGCTGTGCGGATCGACGTCGTTCTTGACGCTCAGGCGTTATCTGCGCGTCTAACGGGAATCAGATCTACGGTGGCGCCAGAGTCGGGCAAGAAGATCATTGCCAGCAACCGGCGAGCCAGGCACGACTACGAGATCCTCGACGTTCTCGAAGCCGGCCTGATGCTCACCGGCACAGAGGTCAAGTCGCTGCGAGCCGGCCGGGCCTCGCTCACCGACGGCTACGCACTGATCAACGACGGTGAGATCTGGCTGTACGGGGTGCACATCCCCGAGTACGCGCAAGGTACCTGGACCAACCATGAACCGCGAAGGGTCCGTAAGCTGCTGTTGCATCGCAAGGAGATCGACAAGCTCATGCGCTCGACGGCGGAGGGCGGGTTTACTCTCGTGCCGTTGTCGCTTTACTTCACCGATGGGAAGGCGAAGATCGAGCTGGCGCTGGCACGTGGCAGGAGAACCTACGATAAGCGGCATGAACTAGCTCGTAGGGACGCCGCACGGGAGGTTGAGCGTGCCTTGCGGCGCCGTAGGTAGCACAATGGCTGGTGATGGCCGGCATGTCTAAGCGCGGCACGCATTCCGCGAGGCATCGGACTGGACGATCCAGATCCGATGACCTCGAACCTGACGTACCCGAATCAGATTGGGACGGGCAGGACTTCGCCGATCCCGATTTCGGCGGTGCTGCTCGGCGGAACGGCTCGGGGATGGGCGAGCCCCGGCTGAACGGGCCCGGGTTTGACCAGCAAGGATTTGACCAGCAAGGATTTGATCAGCCGGTGATTGGCGGTCCGGGTCGGCCTGGTCCGCAGGCTTACTATCCGGCTGAGCCTTATCCGGCTGAGCCTTATCCGCAGGAGGGTTACCAGCCGGGACCGTTCCAGCCGGAGGCGGATCGGCCTGGTGGTCCGGCGCGTGAGCCGTCGCCGTACGAGCAACCTCCGGAGCCCGGGAGTTACGAGTTGCCACGCGGGCCCGGGTTTCCTCAGCCTGGGGCTTATCAGCCTGGGGCTTATCAGCCCGAGGAGTATCAGCCCGAGGAGTATCAGCCTGAGGGCTATCAACCTGAGTCTTATCGGCCGCAGACGGGCCAGCCGCCGCCTTACCGGCCGTCGGGCTGGACGCCGGAGCCGTTCGGTCATGAACCCCCGCACCAGGATGTCTGGACGCATCACCCTCGCAACGCTGCGCCCGGTGAGCCTGGGTTCGGTGGCGCGGAGCCTCGATTCGGCGCTGCGGAGCCCGGCTACGGCGCTGCGGATCCTGGAATCGGCCCTGCGGAGCAGCAGTACGGCCCTGCGGAGCAGCAGTACGGCCCTGCGGGGCAGCAGTACGGCCCTGCGGAGCAGCAGTACGGCCCTGTGGAGCAGCAGTACGGCCCTGCGGAGCCGCCGTTTCGCGGCGCTGGCCGGTTTGAGCCGGAACCGTATCTAGCTCCGGGCCAACCGTCGGCGGCTGAATCGCTGTCAGCGCCGCGGCCTCCAGCTCCGCCGCTGCCAGTCCGCCAGGTCCCGGCGAAGGAGCCTCAGCATCCGGTCGCGTTGCCGCCTGCCGGTGGGCCGGCCGCGCCTGCGGGACCGGTGTTCCGGCCGCACAGCCGGACGAGCCAGCCGCACTCGATGCCGCTGCCTCCGCCGTCGGCGTCGCGTAGCGTTCCGGCGCCGCCAGTGCAACTGCCCCCGCCCGCGCAAGCCGTGCCGCCTGCCCAGTCCGTTCCGCCCGTCCAGTCCATGCCGCCTGCGCAGCAACTTCCGCCGGCGCAGCCACCTCCGGGCCCGGGAGTGATGCCACCGTCGGCGTCGTCTGGACAGCAGCCTCAGTCCGTCATGCCGCATTCTCAGCCCGTGATGCCGCCGCCGCTGCCTACGTCCTCGGTCGGTCAACCGCCGACCGTTCCGCCTCCGGTCATGCCACCGCCTGGTATGGCGAGGCCGCGCACGCGAACGACAGTGCCGCGCGCGCCGAGGTTCGTGCCGCGCAGCGAGATCGCATCGACGCCGCCGCTCCACGGATCCGTCCCGGTCGACGAGCCGGAGCCGCCGCCGTTTGCCGGACAGCCAGGGCTTGGACAGCCAGGACTTGGACAGCCAGGTCTTGGGCAGCCTGGACTGGGGCAGCCTGGGCCCGGACTTCCGGAAGCCGGAGTTCACGGAGCCGGACGGCCGGGAGCCATGGCCGGGCCAGCTGCGCCGGTATCGGTTCCGCCAGCGCCTAGGCGGGTTCCGCAGGCCCCAGGTCAGGTTCCGCCAGGACCTGGTCAGGTTCCGCCTGGCTCTAGTCCGGTTCGGCCTGGATCTGCTTCCGTGCCGCCTGGAGCCTTCCCTGGTGGGCCTGGTCCGGTTCCAACCGGTGCGATGATGCCAGGATCCATTCCGGCTGGGCCTCTACCAGTCCAGCCTCGGACGGGATCGTCGGTTCCGATGGGGGCGGCCTCCCTAGGGGCCGCGACACAGCTCCCACAGGTTCCGCCTGTACCACTTCCCGGTGCCGA
>DATNFM010000132.1:0-17534 GCA_035606435.1 Streptosporangiaceae bacterium
CGAGATGCGCGAGCCGATCGTGATCGCCGACGGAACGGGAGAGGGCTGGACGCAGGCCTACGGGCTTGGTCTTCAGCTGTGGAATTCGAGCAGCGGAACCCGGTACTACGGGCATACCGGCTCGATGCCCGGCTTCCAGGCGATGCTGCGGATCACCGACGCTCCCGGTGCCGACACCGTGATCATGGCCTGCAACTCGACCACCGGCTTCAGCGGCTCGCTCAGCCGTGACCTGCTCGCGGTGCTCGCGGAGCAGGAGCCGTACCTCCCGGCCGAGTGGCAGCCGGCCCAAGTCGAGGCCGGGCTGCTCGAAGTACTCGGCAGCTGGTTCTGGGGACCGGCGGCGCACACGCTCAAGCTGTCGGGCGACGAACTCGAGTTGTGCCGGGAGGGAGCCGACGGTCATGGCATGCGCTTCAGGCGGGACGGGCAGGGCTGGCGCGGGGTCGACAGCTACATGGCCGGCGAACCGCTGAAGATCGTTGCCGGGCCGGACGGCCGCGCTCAGGCCCTCGACCTCGGCTCGTTCATCTTCACCCGCACGCCGTACGACCCGGACGCGGATGTGCCAGGCGGTGTAGAGCCGACTGGCTGGCACGCCCCGCTGCAGGCCTGACTCGTGACACGGATCGGAGCCCCCGCCGCTTGCGGCGGGGGCTCCTCCGATGAGGTCCGAGGTACTAAGAGCTACTTAGTACCAGCCGTCGTTGACCTCGTGGTACCAGGCGTTCCGCGGTGAACCGTAGACCGACTTGATGTACCGCATTCCCCAGCGGATCTGAGTCTCGGCGCTGGTACGCCAGTCAGCTCCGACGGAGGACATCTTCGAACCGGGCACTGCCTGCGGAATCCCGTAAGCGCCAGACCAGGGGTTCGTAGCGTACTTGTTCCAGCTACTTTCCCGCATCCACAGCCTGTTCAGGTACCTGAACTGCGACTTGGCGTGCCAATGGAACCAGCTCATGATGTGCCAGGCGATCTGCTTAGGTGCCATGGACCTGAGCGGCTTCTTATGGGCCTTGTGCTTCTTGTGGTGCTTCTTCTTGTGCTTCTTGGTCGGCGCGATGAGATTCGGGTTGTTGTGCCGGCCAGCGATAGTAAAAACGCTGGCATTGTCGGTAACGGTGCTGGCCGACCCGGCCAGGTTCACCACTGCAGCCGGAGCAGCCGGCGCGGCGGCCGCGGTGGCGGACAACCCGCCTCCGACCGCGATCGCCGTGACGGCGAACGCCGGTGCGCTCAGCGCGAGGATGAGCCTGGTGGTGACGGTACGGTTCAGCAGTCGCGTCGAGGACAAGCGAGGACTTTCGGCCGGGCACGCTTTGCGGCGCGCTCAACTCCACCCGTAGACATCCGTCGTGGCACCTGGCCCTGCTTTAGGCGGCCCATGGAGCAAGGCCAGGTGCCACGACGGCGGCGTATCCGGCGCTTCGCAGGTTCAGGGCGAGACGTTGGTTACCTGGAGCGCAATTACTCTAAGTAACTCACCGAACACGCGGGGTGCTTCGTTCTTCAACAATGCCCGAACTTCTCGGCCCAGGTGCGTCGAATGCCGAAATTCGTACTATGAAATGGGTCACAGCAGACCTTCGAGGCGACAGCGCCCCCCTTAACCTGCATCTTTCGTAAACGATGATCGCCAACGCGGCGAGGTTTTACGGGCGAGGGCTTTTGAGAGCGGCGCTAGTAGTCGCATAGCTTGCGGATCGCGTCGGTGACCGAGTCGACCGTGGGGATTACCTGCTGTTCGAGCGCGTCGGCGAACGGCAGCGGAACGGATGCCGCCGCTATCCGGCGGATCGGGGCGTCGAGCATTTCGAACCCTTCGTCCGCGACGATCGAGGCGACGGTGCCACCCCAGCCGCCCTGATACGGGTTCTCCTCCACGATCAGCAGCCGCGAGGTGCGCTGGACCGAGGCGAGCACGGTCGCCATGTCCAGCGGCACCAGGCAGCGCAGGTCGATCACCTCGGCGCTGATCCCGTCGGCCGACAGTCGCTCGGCAGCGGCAAGCGCCATCGGCACCGTGGTCGCCAGTGCCACGACGGTGATGTCGGTGCCGGGCCGGGCGACCGCGGCCTGGCCGAGCGGCACCACGTAGTCCTCGGGCGCGGTCTCGCCCTTGCTCGCGAACAGGCCCTTGTGCTCGAAGAAGACCACGGGATCATCGCTGCGGATCGCCGAGGCCATCAGGCCGATGACGTCGGCCGGATTGGACGGCGCCACGATCTTCAGGCCAGGGATGGTCAGCGTCCAGTTCTCGACCGCCTGCGAGTGCTGGGCGCCGAATCCGAGGCCGCCGCCATTGGCGGTCCTGACCACGACCGGAACGGTGACCTGACCGCCGGTCATATACCGCATTTTGGGCATCTCATTGGCCAGGTAGTCCCAGCAGACGGCGAAGAAGTCGGAGAACATGATCTCCGCGACCGGGCGCATCCCGGTCATCGCGGCGCCCATCGCCAGTCCGAGGATCGCCTGCTCGGAGATCGGGGTGTCCCAGATCCGGCTGGGCCCGAACTCGCCGAACAGGCCCTGCGTGGTCTTGAACACTCCCCCGGCCGCCCCGATGTCCTCACCCAGGCAGACCACATTCTGGTCACGCCGCAGTTCGCGCGCGATTCCCTCGGCGACGGCTTCGCGATAAGAGATCTGCTCAGTCATCTGCCCACCTCAGCCACTCGCGCCGAATGGCGCCTCGAAAAAACAGCTCTGGTTCAACTCCGCCATGTTGAGCCTCCGTCCGCCCATACGTCGGTGAACGCCTGCTTGGGATCAGCGTCGGGGGCGGCCTTCGCGGCGGCCACCGCGGCGGCGACTACCTGCGCGGCCCGTTCGTCGGCCTGGTCGGCGACCTCGGCGGAGACTCCGAGTTCGGCCAGCCGTGATCTCGCGATGTCCAGCGGGTCCTTTTCCAGCCACTCACGTACTTCCTCGGGCGGCCGGTAGCTCGCCGGGTCGGTACGGCTGTGACCGAAGTGCCGGTACGTCCTCGCCTCGATCAGCGCCGGACCGAGGCCCGCCCTGGCCCGATCGGCGGCCTGCGCGACGGTCCGCTTCACCGCCGTGACGTCGTTGCCGTCGATCACCTCGCCAACCAGCCCGTAGGCGGCGGCCCGGTCCGCGGCCGGATTGGCCACAGCCGTGACCGAGCCGATCGGGGTGTATTCCATGTAGAGGTTGTTCTCGCAGATGAACAGCACCGGCAGGGACCACACGACCGCGATGTTCAGGGCCTCGTGGAAGGCCCCGATGTTGGTCGCCCCGTCGCCGAAGAACGCGACGGCCACCTGACCACTGCCCCGGAGCTTGGCCGACCAGCCGGCGCCGGCGGCGACGGGCAGGTGCGCTCCGACGATCGCGTAGGAGCCGAGCATTCCCGACGACGCCTTGGTCAGGTGCATAGAGCCGCCCTTGGCCCGGCAGATCCCGGTGGACTTGCTCATCAGCTCGGCGATGCATTCCTCGGGTGTAGCGCCGCGGGCGATCGCGTGATGATGGCCGCGGTAAGTCGCGAACACATAGTCATCGGGGCGAAGGGCGGCGCTGGCGCCGACGGCTACCGCCTCGTGGCCGGCGGCCAGGTGCGTGGTGCCCTTGACCAGCCCGGCCAGGAACAGGTCGTGCGCTGCCTTCTCGGTCCGGCGGATGATCGCCATCTGCTCGTACAGGCTGAGTAGTTCATCGGCACCGATGGCGGCACGTTCGGAATACGTATGGGTCACTGCCCGCCTCCTCGTCGCTGGCGGCTAGCCTGCTGCGTCCATTTACTCACAGCTCTTCCCGCCCGCCCTCGTCCGCCCTTCGACCGCGCCGCCGAGGTAGAGCGCGCCGATCTCCGGGTTGTCGAGCACCTGCTGCCCAGAGCCGGCCAAGCGCACGCGGCCGTTTTCCAGCACCACTGCGTGGCTGGCCAGGCGCAGCCCGGCGCGCGCGTTCTGCTCGACCAGCAAGATCGTCTTGCCGCTGGCGTTCATTAGCTTGATCGCGTCGAACACGGCCTTGAGCACCTTCGGCGCCAGGCCGACCGAGGGCTCGTCCAGGATGACCAGTTGCGGGTCGAGCATCAGGCACCGGGCGAACTCGACCAGCCGCTGCTGGCCACCGGACAGGCTTCCGGCCTTCTGCCGGGCCCACTCGCCCACGGCGGGGAACATCTGCTCGACCTCGGCTCGCCGCATGGCGACGAGCGCCCGATCGTTCAGCAGATAGCCTCCGAGCTCGACGTTCTCCCGTACGGTCATCTCGCGGAACAGGCTGTGATTCTGGGGCACGTGCACGATGCCGCAGTTCAGGATCTGTCTCGGGGTCTTGCCCTCGAGCGAGTCGCCGCGGAAGGTGATCGACCCGAGCCTGGGTTTCAGCAGTCCGCTGATCGTCGCCAGCAGCGTCGATTTACCCGAGCCATTCGGGCCGACAACACAGGTGATCTTTCCTTCGAAGACCTCGAGGCTCACGTCGTGCAGCACATCTCCGCCGCCGTAGCCAGCGGTAATGCCATCGACCACCAGAGCATCAGGCAGCAGGCTCATCGTCATCCTCCCCGGTGCCGAGGTACGCGTCGAGCACGCGCGGATCATCCCTGATGATCCGCGGCGGACCGGCGGCCACCACGGAGCCGTAGTCGAGCACGGTGATGTGATGGCACAGGCCCATCACGAACTCCATGTTGTGCTCGACAATCAGGAACGTCTTGCCTGCCGCGTTCAGTTCAGCGATCCGGTCGGAAATCAGATGAATCAGCGACGGGTTGATGCCGCCGGCCGGCTCGTCGAGCAGCACCACCTCAGGGTCGGCGACCAGGACGTAGGCGAGCTCCAGCAGCTTGCGCTGGCCGTAGGACAGCGTGCCGGCCAGCGCGTTCGCGTGCCCGGCGATCCCGGCGAACTCAAGCTGGAACATCGCCCGGTCTCGGCCGGCCGCACCGCCCGACCTGGCCAGCGGGTTGGCGAAGCGACGCCGCCCGTGCTGGGACGCCACCAGCATGTTCTCCAGCACCGTCAGCCTGGGGAAGATCCTGGTCAACTGGAAGGTGCGTCCGACACCGGCCGCAAAGACCCGCTGCGGGGACTGACCGGTGATCGACCGGCCGCCCAGGTAGACCTGGCCCGCATCGGGCTTCTCGTAGCCGGTGATGATGTTGAACAGCGTGGTCTTGCCCGAGCCGTTGGGCCCGATCAGTCCGGTGATGCTGCCCTGCGCGACCTCGATCGTGCAGTCACTCAGCGCCTGCACCCCGCCGAACGCCTTGGCGATTCCCTCAGTTCGAAGCGCGGTCTTACTCACCCCGCCCCCCCTGAGCCCCGTCATCGCGCCCTCGCGCTATCCGGGCGGTGATGAACTCGCCCGCGGTCGGCAGCACGCCGCGCGGCATGAACAAGATGATCACCAGGAACAGCACGCCCAGCAGGATCTCGCTCAGGTAGTCGTTCGTCAGGCGCAGGTTGAGGTACAGCTGGACCGGCTCGAGCACGAGCGCGCCCAGAACCGGTCCGGCCACCGTGCCGAGCCCGCCGAAGAAGGCCATCAGCACGATCGCGAGGTCAAACAGCGGGTCGAAGGCGAACTGCGGGAACGTCTGGCTCAGGAAGTAGAACCAGAGCCCGCCGGCCATCGCGGTGATGAAGCCGGAGATCGCGAACGCGGTGAGCTTGACCGGCATGGCCCGGACGCCGAGGCCGACCGCCCGGTCCTCGTCGTCCCTGATCGCCCGCAACTGCAGGCCGAACCGCGAGCGCCTGATGAGGTACGACAGCGCGATGGTGCCGAGCGCGATCACGAGCCCGACGTAATAGAACGGATCGTTGAACGTGTCCGGGCTCCAGTTCGGCACGGGGGCGAGCAGCCCGCTCGAGCCGCCGGTGATCGCCAGGTTCGACGCCGAGAGCTGGGCGATGAAGAAGAACGCGATCGTGATCACGACGAAGGTGTGCCGCCGGACTCGCAGCGCGATCAGGCCCAGCGGGATGGCGATCATAGTCGCGATCAGCCCCGCCAGCGGCAGCAGGGCGAAGACCGAGGAGCCGTTCAGCTGCCAGTCCCTGGCGATGATGCCGACCGCGTAGGCGCCGGTGCCGAAGAAGATCGCGTGCCCGAGCGACAGGTAGCCCGAGTAGCCGGAGAAGATGTTCCAGGCCGAGGCCACGGCGACGAAGATCACTGTCTGCACTGCGATGTTCGACACGGTCGCGTCGGTGAAGATCAGCGGAAACACGATGACGATGACCAGGCCGAGGATCAGGGCACCGATCCCGGCTCGCTTCCACTGCCGCGGATCGGCCCAGGCCGGCCCGGTCTCCGGCCCGGCGGCCGCGTCTGGCCTAGTGCCGGCGATCATTGCGCTCTCGCCGCCGTCCGCCCGAAGATCCCGGTGGGCTTGAACAACAGCACCAGGACCAGCGCGAGGTAGAACACGGCCACCGCCCAGTTCGGCTGCCAGATGTCGACGAGCGCTTCGGCGGTGGTCATGAAGATGGCGGCGGCCATCGCGCCGCCGACGCTGCCGAGCCCGCCGAGGATGATGATCGCCAGCAGCCGGGAAATCAGGTCATAACCGCTGTTCGGACTGAACGCTCCTGTGGTCGCGCCATACATCATGCCGCCGACGGCGGTGATCGCGACGCCGATGCCGAACGTGATCGCCGCCACCCGGTTGACCTCGATTCCGACCAGCCGGGCGGCGGTGAGATCCTGCATCGTGGCCCGTACCGCACGGCCGAACTTGGTCCGGTACAGCAGCCAGTACAGCACCGCCACCACCGCCACGGCCAGCCCGAATCCGAACAGGTAGATGTCGCCGACGTAGAAGCCGAAGATCTTCACGCTCGCGTTCGGCTGGGTGTACCAGGCGTTCAACGCTACGAAGTTGGGTCCGAAGACCCAGTAGAGGATGCCCTCGATGATCAGCGCCACGGCGTAGGAGGCGAGCAGCGTCATCGACGTCCGTTCGCTGCCCCGCAGCGGCCTGATGAACAGCCACTGAATCGCCACCCCGATCACGAACATGACCGGGATGGTGATCGCCAGGCCGACGAACAGGTCGATGTGCAGGTGCACGGAGAGCACGTAGCTCAGATAGGCACCAAGCACCACAAGGATGCCCTGGGCGATGTTGATGATGTCGAGCACTCCGAAAATCAGCGTGAGTCCCGCCGCCATCAGCGCGTAGACGCCGCCGCCGAGAATGCCGTCGGCGATCGCCTCAAGTATCTGTCGTGCCATCTGGGCTCCGTGCCCCTCCGCTCACCGCTGTCGGTCCGTCAGCTCGACCAGTTCGGCTTCGGGAAGATGATCTTCTGTGAACCCGGCGCGCCGGCCGGCAGGACCTGGACGTACTGGCCGTTCTGCCACTGGAAGATGAAGGCGAGGGCCTTGACGTTCTCGCCCAGGGAATTGAACTGGACCGGCCCCTGGACGCTGGTGAGCGTCACATTGCTGTGCAGGTAGCTGACGATCTTGGAATTCATGGTCTTGGCGTCCTGGACACCGCCGGTGGCCTTGATCGCCTGCTCGATCACCTGGCCGACCGAGTAGGCCTCGGCGACGTCGGCGTTCACGTCGGACGGACTGCCGTGGTAGATGGAGACGTACTCGTTGACCATGGCCTTGCTGGCGGCGTTGTCATAGCCGGGATACCAGGCGTTAGCCACCATCATTCCGTCGGCGTTCTTTACCCCGACCGCGCTGGTGAAGGCGGCGCCCTGGTCAGGCCCGGCCGCGGCGATGAACACCTTCGGGTTGTAGTGCTGCTGCTCGAACGCCCGCATGAAGGCGGCAACCGTCGGCACGTCGGTCGAACCGAGCACCACGGCCTGGGCCTTGGACGAGGCGACCCGGTCGCCGTTGGGCAGGTAGTCGGGTACTTCCTCAGGGAAGATCTTGGAATACACGGTCTTGATCCCCAGTGGCTGCAGGAATCCCTGCGTGCGCTGCACCTGCGGGGTCGCGAACGGGTCGTCGGCCATCGGGTAGGCGGCGGTGGTCGGGCGCTGGTTCGCGGGCAGCGACTTGATCCAGGTGGTGAAGGGGTCAAGCTGGTTGGCGACCGGCAAGCTGACGTCGAAGACGTTGGGCAGCTTTTCGCTGAAGACCAGCGGTGCCCCTCCGGCCCCTTCGACAAAGGCATAGCCGTAGCGGCGCGCCACCTCCCCGGCCGGAGCGGTCAGCAACGAGGAGAACGGGCCGAAGGTCAAGTCAACCTTGCTGTTATTGATCAGGTCGGTGTAGTTGGCGTCCACCTGAGTTGGGCTGCTGTGGTCGTTCTTGATGATCAGCACGACCTTGTGGCCATCGATGCCGCCCTTGGCGTTCACATCGTGTGCCCACAGTTCATAGCCACGTTTAAAGGCGATGCCGTCAGCGGAGAAGTCTCCATTGAGCGACAGCGAGGCACCAATCGTCAGTGGTGCCTTGCTACTGGGACCGCTCGACGACGTGGAACTGCCCGAGCAGCCTGAAAGCGCGGCCGTGACCATGACCGCGGTAATGCCGACTGACAAGAACCGGGCGCCGTGAATGCTCATCCCCGGTCCTCCTTCCGAGTGGATGGGTAACTCGATCACTCGCCGCTGGCGGGCGTGAGCCCGTCAGATACCTCCGCGTTCTCGCTGGTCAGCTCCAGTCCCGCGGATCTGGCCTGGAGCAGGATCAGCGCTGCGAAGTCCTGTTCGCCGTAGCCGTGGCCGACCAGGCTCTGCACGAGCTGGTAGGCCGTAGACGCCACCGGCATTGGTACCTCATGCTCGCGCGCCGTCGCCAACCCGAGATCAAAGTCTTTACGCAGCAATGCGGCGGTAAAGGTGGGATGGAAGTCAAGGTTCACGAGAGCTGGGGTTTTGTATTGGGAGAAAGTTGAGCCGAGCACGCTCTTGTTGAGACAGGCCAGTACCGCTTCGCGGCTAATCCCGCTCTTCTGCGCCAGTATGGTCACCTCGGCGAGCGAGGAGATCACCACGCCGAGGAACAGGTTGTGGCACAGCTTCACGGCCCTGGCTAGCTCGCCTTCGCCCACATAGGTCGCGCCGGCGCCGAGGATGTCCAGGTAGGGACGCGTGGTCTGGTAGGCCACTAGATCGCCTGACACCGCGAACGTCAGCCTCCCGACGCTGGCCACCTTGGGGTTGCCCATGACCGGGGCAGCAAGCAGTCTGCTGCCCCTGACGGCTAGTTCGTCTCTGACTCGCTGCGAGTCGTTCGCCGACACGGTGGAGCAGTCGACCACGATGGCCGGCGCCCGGCCGCCCGAGGTCACCCCGGAGCTGCCGATGACCGCATCGATCAGGTCCTGGGAGGTACCGACGGTCACGAACAGGATGTCGACCTGCGCCAGGTCGGCGGCGGAGTCCACGATCTTGGCCCCCGCCCGGGCCAGGGGTTCGGCCTTGGCCCTGGTCCGGTTGTAGACGGTCACATCGCAGCCGGCCGCGAGCAGCCGCTCGATCAGGGCGATCCCCATCCGCCCAGTTCCCAGCCAGCCAAGCCGGTGTCCATGGTTACTTTCGGCAGGTTCGCCCACGTTTGTGTCCACCTCAGTGCCCAGTCTCCGAAGCCTGGCATCGCCCCCGTTGCCAGGCCTCGGTTAGCAATCGTTTGCAGGTCGGTTGGTGACGAGAGTGGCGTATCGAGCCACCCCCTGTCAATGCGTGACCATCTATGCAAACGTGTGCAATGCTGATTGCATGGCCGATAGCCGGGTTAACGCAGCGATTAGCCACTGGGCACCGCGCTTCATCGCGAACGGGATCGACTACAGCGACTTCGTCACGGTGACGTCGAAGATCGACGCCTGGGACTCCTGGTGCGATCAGTGGTGCCAGGCCGGAGCCGTGCACGAGGAACTGGGCCGGACGGCGCAGGCGAGAGGCCAGGTGCGCGCCGCAGGCGCGCACCTGGCCCGGGCCGCCGTGTACTACCACTTCGCCAAGTTCATGTTCGTCGACGATCTCGGACAGATGCGCGCGGCCCACTACCGGGGAGTCAGCTGCCTGACCGACGCGATGCCGTACCTCGACCCGCCGGGTGAGCGGGTGGAGATTCCGTTCGACGGCTCGGTCATCGCCGGGATCCTGCGCCGCCCGGCCGGGCCCGGTCCGCATCCGCTGGTGGTGCTGATCCCCGGGCTGGACTCGGCCAAGGAGGAGTTCAGGCCGACCGAGGACGTATTCCTGAGCCGGGGCCTGGCCACGTTGTCGGTGGACGGGCCGGGCCAGGGTGAAGCCGAGTACGACCTCGCGATCCGGCCGGACTGGGAAGTGCCAGGCACCGCCATCATCGACGCCGCTAGCGCCCGGCCCGACATCGATGCCAGCCGGATCGGAATCTGGGGAGTGAGCCTCGGCGGGTACTACGCCGCCCGGGTGGCCGGCGGCGACCACCGGGTGCGCGCGACGATCGCGCTGTGCGGGCCTTACTGCCTGGGCGACATCTGGGATCAGCTGCCCGAGCTGAGCCGGGCCGCCTTCACGGCCAGGTCGAAATCGGCCTCGGATAGCCACGCCAGGGCGGCCGCGAGCCGGCTGTCACTAGACGGGGTCGGAGCCAAGATCACCGCGCCGCTGCTCATCATCGCCGGTCAGCGGGACCGGATCTTCCCCTGGCAGGACGCCGAACGGCTGCATCACGAGGTCGGCGCGAACTCAGAGCTGATGCTGCTGCCCGACGGCAACCACGGCTGCGCGAACGTTACCTACAAGCACCGGAACTACGGCGCCGACTGGATGGCCGCGGCCCTGGCGTAACCAGCACTGGACCGACTAGGGCAGGGGCTGACTGGTCGAGCCCCTTACCTTGAGCTCGGGGGCCAGGTAGTGCACTCGCGAGATGGCGCTGCCGCTGGCGATCTGCTCGAGGATCAGCCCGCCGGCCTCGCGGCCAACCTCGTAGTGGGCGAAGCTGACCGAGGTGAGCGGCGGGGTCAGCCGGTCGATGAACGGCATGTCGTTGAAGCCGACCACGGAGATTTCCTTCGGGCAGCTAAGCCCGGCCTGCTCGATAGCCGCGTAGCAGCCCATCGCCAGCATGTCGTTGGCGGCGGCGATAGCGGTGCACCCGTTGTTCGCCTCGAGCAGTTCGCGGCAGCACCGCTCGCCTTCCTCTATCGTGTACCCGGTCGCGGTCACGACCAGATCCGGATCGACGCAGAGGTTGTGCTCGGCCATCGCGGCGACGTAGCCGCGATAGCGGCTGAGCCCGGTGGAGATGTCCTGCGGGCCGGCGATGTGCGCGATCTTCCGGTGACCGAGCGAGGCCAGGTGGGCCACCGCCATCGCGATTCCGCGCTCGTTGTCGACCGAGACCGACGGGAACCCGTAGCCCTCGGCGGACCGGTTCACGAGCACAACCGGAATCCCGGCCGCTGAGGCCTCGGCGAGCAGCGAGCTTCGCAGCCGGGCGGTGGCGAACACGAATCCGTCTACATGCCGATCGCGCATCAATTCGAAGACGAGACGCTCTCGTTCGTCATCGGAATCTGTATTGCCGATGAGCGCGACGTAGCCCGCCGATGACAGCCGGTCCTCGATACCGCGCACGATCGGGGGAAACAGCGGGTTGTTCAGATCGGGCAGCAGCACACCGACTGTGTTGGATCGCCTGGTTCGCAGGCTGCGGGCCACCGTGTTGGGTCGGTAGCCGAGCGAATCCGCCGCAGCCAGGATCCGGTCCGCCGTCTCGTCGCTGACCAGCAATCTTGTCTCTGGATTGAGCGCGCGCGAGACAGTAGCCGGATGGACTCCGGCCAGGGCCGCTACGTCCTTGAGCGTCACCGGCTGATCGTTCATCGGCCCTCACGCTCCGATCTGCGCCTAATCGCCCCCCGGGCGTTCCGCTGCCCTGCGGGGGTTTGACAGGGGGTTGTCCCCCTTGGCCAGCACCGCCGTCTGGAGCATGCTAACGTCAACCGCGGGTTTTGCCATCATCAGGCGCGACGGGCTCGACTCGCGTCACTTCCGCATCTTGCGTGAGCCGTATTTCCGCTTGATGACATTGGTGTTCTAGCCTCTTGCTGGTACTCATCTAGATCCGTAAGGATCTAGGCTCAGTCCAAGCATTAAGCCCGCACCGACCCGACCCGGATAGAGATCGTCATGGAGCTGCGCAGATGAACTTTGCACTCCGCTACGCGGTCCGCTCCGACGTGGGCTTGCTCAGGGAAGGCAACGAAGACTCGGCCTACGCGGGACCGCATTTGCTAGCGGTCGCGGACGGCATGGGCGGCTACGAGGCCGGTGAGGTCGCGAGCGCTTGCGTGATCCAGAGCATCGCGCCGCTGGATCGAAGTCCGATGCCGGAATCCCACCTCATCGACGCGATCTCCGACGCCGTCACCACGGCGAAGCAGAACTTGCACGGCATCGTCGAGGCCGACCCGGCCGTCGGCAGCATGGGGACCACGCTCACGGCCATGCTCTGGTCCGGCGACACGGCCGCCATCTGCCACATCGGTGACTCGCGGGCCTACCTGCTGCGAGCCGGCGACCTGTACCAGATCACCCGCGATCACACGTTCGTCCAGGCACTCATCGACCAGGGCCGCATCCGGCCAGAAGAGGCGGCCACGCATCCGCAGCGCTCGCTGCTGCTGCGCGCCCTCGACGGCCGGACCGACGCCGATCCCGACCTGTCGCTGCTGACCGCCGAACTCGGGGACAGATTCCTGCTGTGCTCGGACGGCCTGCCGGTCGCGGTCAGCGACGAGGCCATCCTGGACGCGCTAGCCGAATTCGGCGACCCGGCGCAAGCCGTGCTCGAGCTGGTTGAGCTCGCGATCGCCGGCGGCGGGCCGGACAACATCACCTGCATCGTCGCCGATGTCATCGATACCGACCGGAGCCAGTCCGTCGCCACCAGAGCCCCTGTGCTGGCCGGAGCGGTGGCCAGCGTCACCAACGACGACACCAAGGCGTTCAGCCTGACACCGTCCGACCACGACGGCGGCGGCATGACCAGAGTCGGAGCCACGCCCGGCGTGGCCGGCGGCTGGTCTCCGGGTACGGATATCACCGCGCTGGCGGGCAGTCAGCAGGCGATGGCGGCCGGAGTCGGCCAGGCAACCCAGACAGGCCCGGGGTCAGCGCAGGGATTCGGGCCGGGCGGCACCAGGCCGGGCCGGATACCGACCCAGGTCCGGCCGCCCGACGACGCCGAGGAAAACGCGACGTACCGGCCGCCGCGGCGACGCCGGGTGCCGATCGTCGGACTCCTGCTGGCGCTGTTCGTGGTGATCGTGGGCGGCGGCCTGGTGACCGGGTACCTGGTCGTGCACAGCCAGTACTACGTGGGATCCACGACCGACGGCAAGGTCGCGATCTTCCGCGGCATCAACGACAGCGTGCTCGGCTACAAGCTCTACTCGGTGTACAAGCCGACGAACATCCCGGTCTCCGGCATCCCGGAGGCTTCCGCGGCCGAGCTCAAGCGAGCCGACACCGGCAGCCTGGCCATGGCCCAGCAGTTCCTGGGGAACATCGCCAAGCAGTACAACACCTGCCAGTCCGCGGAAGCCAAGCTGCAGACGTGGGAGAAGAACAAGCCCACCAAGAAGGTCAAGGTCCATATCAGGGTCAACGGCAAGCCGAGAACGGTGCTGAGGTTCCCGCCGTATCCGCCGAAGCCGACGATTCCCGCCTTCTGTCCCGCCCAGCCCACGACCGGGACCTGACCCTGATGAGCCAGTCAGGCCGAGCGGTCCTGATCACGGGGGCGTCGCGCGGCATCGGACGGGCGATCGCGGCGCAGTTCGCGGCGGCGGGCGACCGGGTCGCGATCCATCACAGGGCATCGGCCGAGCTGGCCGCCAAGGTCGCGGCCGAAATACCTGGCACCGGTCACGTCGTCGTCCAGGCCGACCTGGCCGACGCCGATGCCGTGCTGGCGATGGTGGATTCGGCCGTCGACCAACTCGGTGGGCTCGACGTCCTGGTCAACAACGCCGGCATCTTCACCTCGCACCCGATCGCCGAGGTCAGCTACGAGGACTGGCAGGAGCACTGGCGCGACACCCTGGGAGTCAACCTGATCGGTGCGGCCAACGTCACCTGGTGCGCAGTCAGGCACATGAAGGAACGCGGCGGCAGGATCATCAACGTCTCCTCGCGCGGCGCCTTCCGCGGCGAACCGGACGGCCCGGCCTACGGCGCGAGCAAGGCCGGCATGAACTCGTTCGGCCAGTCGCTCGCGATCGCGCTCGCCCCGTACCGGATCGCGGTCTCCACCGTAGCGCCCGGCTTCGTGTCGACGGACATGACCAACGAGCACCTGAAGCCACCCCGGGGCGATGAGATCAGGGCGCAGAGCCCGTTCGGCCGGGTCGCCGAGCCCGAGGAGATCGCCGCCGCCGTGCTCTACCTGGCCTCCGCCCAGGCCGAGTGGGCCAGTGGCGCCGTACTCGACCTGAACGGTGCCTCCTATCTCAGGACCTAATTTCGGGTAGGTACGACTACCCGACGGGCCTAATCTTGGCGGCCGAGAGCGAGCCAGAGGAACGCCAGGATGTCGGTGGACTCGGTCACGACCTTGGCGACCGGCTTTCCTGCGCCGTGACCGGCCGCCGTCTCGACCCTGATCAGCACCGGGGCGCTGCCGCCCTGAGCTGCCTGAAGAGCCGCCGCGAACTTGAACGAGTGGCCCGGCACGACCCGGTCGTCGTGATCACCGGTCAGCAGCAGGGTCGCCGGGTAGTCGCCGCCCGCGCGCAGGTTGTGCAGCGGCGAGTAGGCCCGGATCCACGGGTACTCATCGGGATTGTCTGGGTCACCGAAATCAGCGATCCAGGCGCGGCCGACGGTGAACCGGTGGAACCTCAGCATGTCCAGGACGCCGACGCTGGCCACGCAGGCGCCGAACAGCTCAGGATGCTGGGTCAGGCACGCACCGACCAGCAGGCCGCCGTTAGAGCCGCCCGAAATCGCGATCCGGCTGGCTCGCGACCAGCCCGCCGATTCCAGCCACCGCGCGCAGGCGCAGTAGTCGTCGAACACGTTCTGCTTCAGCGCGAGGCGCCCGGCGTCGTGCCAGGCCCGGCCGTATTCGCCGCCGCCGCGCAGGTTAGGCACCGCCAGCACGCCGCCGCTGGCCAGCCAGGCAGCGTGCAGCACCGAGAAGGACGGCGTGATCGGGATGTCAAAGCCGCCGTAGCCGTACAGCAGCACCGGCCGGTTGCCGTCCGGCTGCACGTCGGCTCGCCTGGTCAGGAACATGGTCACCGGCGTGCCGTCGCCGGAGGCGACCTTCACCTGCTCGACGACGAAGTCCGCCGGATCGATCGCCGCCGAGGACGGCTTGATCAGGGTCGTCTCCCCGGTCGCGAGGTGATGCGACCACAGCGACCCCGACTCGGCGAACGACGTGAGCCCGAAGTGCATGAGGTCACAGCTCGCCCGGCCCTCGATGCCCTCGCTGGTCTTGCAGGCATCGGCGACCGAGCTATATCCCGGCAGCTCGATTTCCCTGATGAAGCTGCCGTCGACGGCGTGCACCCGCAGCACCGAGTGGGCGTTCCGCAGGTAGTGCAACACGAACCGTCCGCCGAAGAAATGGCCGGCGAGCAGGGTGTCCGGCCTCTCGCCGACGATCTCCTTCCAGTCCGGCCTGGCCGGTGATTCCAGGGTGACGCAAACCACGCGCTTTCTTTCCGCCTGATAATCAGTGATCAGGTAGAAGGTCGATCCCTGCGTGGAGACCACATCGGCGATCGAGTCGAAGTCGTCGATCAGCGGCGTCAGCTCGGCGCCGCTGTCGGACAGGTCGAGCACCCACAGCTTGGTCTGAGGTGCGGTGCCGTAGTGGGTGGCGATGATCAGGAAGCGGCCGTCCTTGCTGACGCTCGCCAGGCTGTGCCAGTCCGGGTTCTCCGGGCTGGCGAAAACGAACTCGTCTTCGCTCTGACCGGTGCCGATCTTGTGGAACATGATGCGCCGCAACCCGATCTCGGCGAGATATTCCTCGCCGGCGGGCGGGCGTTCTGGCGCCGAGTAATAGAACCCTGACCCGTCCTTACGCCAGGCGGCGGTCGAGAACTTCGACCACTCGACGAGGTCGTCGGTGTCGTTGCCGCTCGCCACGTCGCGCACCCGCCAGGTCTGCCAGTCCGAGCCGGCGACGCTGTAGGAGTAGGCGAGCAGGCGCCCGTCGTCGCTGACCGCGGCCGAACTGACGGCGGTGGTACCGTCCAGATCTTCGGCGTTCGGATCGAGCAGCACCGTGCCGGGTGTGTCCGGGGCATCCATCACGTAGAGCACCGGCTGGTTCTGCAGCCCGCTGTTGCGGAACTGGAACCACCGGCCGCCGCGCTCGAACGGCACGCCGTCCCTGGCGTAGCTGGCCAGCGCGGTCAGTTCGGACTTGATCCGCGGACGGCGCGAGACATCGCTCAGGATCTCTTCTGTGACGTCGTTCTGCGCCGCGATCCACGCGAGCGTGTTGGGGTCGGTCGTCGTTTCCAGCCAGCGGTACGGGTCGGCGACGAGTTCGCCGTGATAGTCGTCGGCCTCCAGGCCGAGGTCCGTAGCCGGGTACTGTGTCGGCGGGTAACGGAGCATGCGGGCAACCTCCATCAGTCACTGCCACTGCCCCAGCCGATCGTAGACAATGATCGGAGCAACCAGCTAGCCCGGAGGGAGTTCAGTGACAAGCGAACAGGCGGCCGAGCCGACGGGGCCACACCAGCTCGCCCGGGTCTACCAGGCCCCCCGCCAGGACAAGCCGTGGGGCTTTGAGCAGATCTTCGCTGGCGAGGACGGCAAGTACGTCGGCAAGATCATCCACGTGAATGCCGGGCAGTCACTGAGCCTGCAGTACCACCTCCAGAAGGAGGAAACGATCTCCCTGATCTCGGGCACGGCGGAGATCCAGTACGGCGAGATCGACGGTGAGCTTACGGCGGTGACCTTCGGGCCTGGCGACACCATTCACCTGCCGCCGCTGGCGGTACACCGCGTTACGGCCGTCACCGACATCATCTTCGCCGAGGCGTCGAACGCCCCGCCCGGGTGGCGCGAGGACGTCGTGCGGCTGCAGGACTCCTACGGGCGGGCAGGCACCAGCGCTCCCTAGCTACCCCTGATCAAGCCCGCCGGCAACGAGCGGTAGTGCTCGAAAGGCGCAGGCTCAGCGCAGGGGTCCTTGGCCGCGTCTTCCCAGCGACGCAGGCGGCCGGCGTCCTGGGCGTACGCGAGGGTGGCGAAGTAGGCGGCGGCCAGGTCAACTTGCGGAGGTCGTTGCTGTTGCTGGGCCGAGTTGGACGCGGTCTTCGACCGGGCGGTAGCCGAGCTTGAGGTAGAGCGAGTTGCTGATCGGGTTCGCGAGGTCGGTGAATAGGACCACCGACGCGGCGCCCTGATCAAGCACAAGCTTCGTCGCGGCTACGGTGACGGCGCCGCCGTAGCCGCGGCCGCGCCGATCCGGCGGGGTATAGACCTGACCGACCCGGGCGACGCCGCCGATCGTCTCGGTGACGCTAGCGATCGAGGTGGGCTCGCCATCGGTCTCCCACAGCACGTACCGCCCGGCGCTCAGCTTGTCGATCAGGACCGTTCCTG
>DATNFM010000133.1:0-24146 GCA_035606435.1 Streptosporangiaceae bacterium
GATCTTCTATGACCGGCCGGATGTGTACTACGGAAGCGTGCACGTCGATCCGGATGCCGGGTGGTTCCCGCACTATATGGGGCGGGCCGACGAGCGCGGTACCGGCCTCGGCGAGGGCGCGAACCGCAACGTGCCGCTGGCGCCGGCCACCGGCGACGACGAGTGGCTGGCGGCGGTCGGGCTGATCTGCGACGAGGTCCGCGCCCGGGGCGCCGATTCGATTGTGGTGTCCCTTGGGGTCGATGCGGCGGCCGCCGACCCGGAGAGCCCGCTGCTGGTCAGCGCGGAGGGCTACCGGCGAGCCGGCGAACTGATCGGCGCGCTCGGCCCGGTGGTCGCCGTCCAGGAGGGCGGCTACGACCTGCCCTCCCTCGGCGATCTGGTCGTAGCGACCCTGGCCGGCTTGCTGACCGGCAGCCGTTCCTAGCGCACCCCCGTCCCGGCCGGGCGTCCTACGCTGTCGATCGGGCTCGTTGCCGTTCGTGTAGGAGGTAGACGGCTGTGAGACCGCACGGCCGGGGAGGAGAGACACATCATGGCTGAACTGAAGGTTCTGCTCAATGGCCTGGGGATTCCTGAGTCGCCGCGCTGGCATGAGGGGAGGCTGTGGTTCTGCAACTGGATCGACCGGCAGGTCATGGCGGTCGACATGGACGGCAAAGCGGAGGTCATGCTCACCCGTGAGCCCGCCAGCCACTCGATGGGGTACTCCATCGACTGGCTGCCCGACGGCAGGCTACTGACGACCGGCGACAAACTCCGGCGTCAGGAGCCCGACGGGTCGTTGGCGGTACACGCCGAGCAGCCGGCGAACGAGATCGTCGTAGACGCGCGCGGCAACGCCTACGTCAACGGCGCGGACTTCGACTTCGTCGGCGGCGGCGCGCCGAAGCCGGGCTACATAATGCTGGTCACCCCGGACGGGCGGCTGCGCCAGGTCGCCGATGACATCCAGTTCCCCAACGGCATGGTCATTACCTCGGACGGCCGGACACTGATCATCTCCGAGTCGTTCGCGGGCCTGCTCACGGCGTTCGACATCGACAGCGACGGCGGGCTGTCCGGCCGGCGCGTGTTCGCCGACGGCCTCGGCCCGGACGGCATCACCATGGATGCCGAGGGCGCGGTCTGGGTCCAGACGGGCGGATTCTCGGTCGCCCGCATCGCCGAGGGCGGCACGGTCCTGCAACGGGTCGAACTCAACGAGCACCGGGCTCCGTTCGCGCTGATGCTCGGCGGCCAGGACCGGCGAACCCTGTTCATCTGCACCGCCGAGTGGCACCCGGCCGACGGCCACGTCGCCAACCTCGACCGGCTAGCCAACGGCCCCCGCACCGGCGAGATCCTCACCCTCCCCGTCGAGGTTCCCGGCACCGGCCGCCCGTGAACGCCCCCGCCCCGGCCCACTTACCACGGACCGCGACGTCTTCCCACGGATTTTTCACTCGCAAAAGCCGCGTATCCGGGCAAAATTTGTCCAGAATCCGTGGCAAGGCGTCGCGAACCGTGGGAAGGCGGCGCGAGCCGTGAGAAGGCGGCGCGAGCGTGGCAAGGCGGCGCGAGCCGTCGGAAGGCCGCGCGAGCCGTCGGAAGGCCGCGCGAGCCGTGGCAAGGCGGCGCGAGCCGTGGGAAGGCGTAATAATCCGCTCGCCGTCAGGACTGCGGGCGGGCGGATCTCCGGAGAGCAACCCGCGATTCGGGAAACGCTAGAGCCAGTCGCGTTTCTTGAAGACGAAGTAGAGCAGGATCGCGGCGACCACCATGACCGCGAGGGAAATGTCGAAGCCGACGCGGTGGTCGAAGCCGGGGTAAGGGACGTTCATGCCGTAGAAGCCGGTGACGAACGTCGGGACGGCGATGATCGCGGCCCAGCTGGTCACCTTCTTCGTGATCACGTTCATCCGGTTGCTCTGCACGGTCAGGTTGGTCTCCAAGATCGTGGTGACCAGGTCGCGCAGGCTCTCCGTCCACTCGGTCGCGCGCAGCGCGTGGTCATAGACGTCCTGGTAGTACGGCTGCAGTTTCTCGGTGACGATGTGCAGGTCGCGGCGCAGCACGGTGTTGACCACCTCGCGCATCGGGAGCACGACCCGGCGGAACAGGACCAGGCTCTTGCGCAGCTCGAAGCTGCGGCGCTGGACCGTGCCCTGGTCTTTCGCATTGGTGGCGAACAGCAGGTCTTCCAGCTTCTCGATCTCATCATCGAGCGACTGAACGGCCGAGAAATAGCCGTCCACGATGTTGTCCAGCAGGCCGTGCAGGAGATAGCCGACGCCCTCGGTCGCGAGGTCCGGGCTGCCGTCCCAGTAGGCGACGACGGCGCCGATGTTCATGCCCTCGTCCTTGCGGACGGTGATCAGCGCGCGGTTGGTCACAAACGCCGCCAGCTCGCTGGTCGTCAGCTCGCCGGAGTCGGCGTCCAGTTGCACGGCGTAGGCGGCGAGGAACAGGTGGCTGCGGTAGCGGTCGATCTTAGGCCGCTCGTGGGCCAGCCACGCGTCCTCGATCGCGAGCGGGTGCAGGCCGAATTCCTCGCTGAGCACGGCCAGATCGGACCGGTCCGGCGCGAGCAGGTCGAGCCAGATTATGGCGTCTTCGTCTTTGAGGTGTTCGCTGATGTCGTCGACCGGGAATCCCTGGGCGACCAGCTTGCCGCCGCTGTAGACCCTGGTGCGGGCCTGGCATTTAGTCGGCGTGACCGTGCATACAGAGGCGGCCGCGTGATCTACCCCGTCGTCGGGCTGGTTTTCAGCATTCATCTCGACCACCGCCAATGTTTCACCCCGATCTTCGATGTTTTTGCCGTTACCCGAGATCGGCTGGAAGCAACATGGAGGTCAGGACGCTGGCTTCGCGGCGGAGGCGTTCGGCCTGGGGGGCGAATCCGCTGGCCGCGTAGTCGTCGGCCGCGCGCTCGCGCTCGCTGATCTCGGTTCGCATGATCGCGCCGAGGTCGGCCGGGGTCAGCTGGCGCCTGGACGCTTCCGCGGCGCCGAGGCCGGCCACCGCGCCCGCGAAGTGCGGGCCGCCTGGGCCTGGAGCTTGCGCGTGCTGATCGGCGGGCACCGCCTCGGCGTTGCCGATCGCTCCCAGTGCGCTGCGCAACGCCGACGCCGCGACCTGGTCGCGAGCGCGCATGGCGTCCTTGAGCGCGACGCGGAGCCTGGCCGGCAGGTCCGCGCAGTCGTTTGCTGCTTCCACACCGGCCACCATACGGCGACCGGTGTGGATACTCCTACCTTCGGGCGGATCAGGTTAGCCGCCGGCGCCTGATCCGCTGGGCGCAGAAGATCGTCAGCGCGACGGCGGCCAGCAGGAAGATGCCGGTCTCGAGCCACTGCAAGGTCCAGAACCGGCTGGCCGGCTGGAACGTGACGAGCTGATGCAGGTGCTTGCTGGCCAGCCAGGCGTCGCACACGTTCTGGCTGCCGCTGAGGCAGGCACTGGTCGCGGGACCGGTAAAGACATGGCCGGCCGGGGTGACGGTCTGGTTCGACAGCACCCAGCCGCCGGGCGGGCGCCAGGCGCCAATCACGGTCACTTTCCTGGCCGGGCCGCTGATCATGAACGCGTTGAGGTTGACCGGGCTGATCTTCCAACTGGCCACCTTCGGCGAGATGAGATGCTGCCTGATCCAGTTCGCCCAGATGACCTGGACGGCGACGAACGACGCGAGCGTGAGTCCCATCGCCGGCAGCGTGCGGCGGATCAGCACGCCGAAGGTCACGCCCAGCGCGACGGCGAGCGCCGCGTAGCCGATCGGCGCGATGCCGCGGGCACCGAAGATCAGCGGGTCCATTGTGTATTCGCCGATCGGGGCGGTCTGCCCGGCCAGCGCCAGCGCTTTGTCGATCGGGCTGGCCCACCAGGTGATCAGGAGGCTGAGCAGGCCGGCGGTCGCCATCGCCACCAAGGCGATGAAGCCGAGCTTGGTCGCGATCCAACGGCTGCGGCTGACGCTCTGATTCCAGGCCAGCCGGAAGGTGCCGGTCTCGAATTCACGGGCGATCAACGGCGCGGCCCAGAACAGGCCGATCAGCGCGGGCACCGCGTGAAGGAACAGCACGCCGGAGTTGAAGAACAGCGTGTACGGCTGGCTCTCGCGCAACGCGGTGACGTACAGGCTGGCCACGTGCTGGCAGTCGTGGTGAACCTGACAGCCAGGCAGGCCGGCGGCCTTGAACCGGCTTCGCACTCCGAACCCGGTAGCGAGGAGGCCGATCGCGACGACGGCAACGGCCGTGGCGGCGATCACGGCCTGGACGCGGAACTGGCGCCAGGTCAGCCAGAGCATGACGGATACCTCCAGGGTCTTAGGTGACGGGGGCGGCGGCGGATCATGCGAGGCGGCGCCGTCTGATCCGCAAGGTGCAGGCGCCCGCCAGCGCGACCGCGAACAGCAGGTAGGCACCGGTCTCTGAGCCCTGCAGGGCCCAGTACCGGCTGGCCGGCTCGTAGCTGATCGCCTGCTTCAGACCCAGCGCGAGGATCGCCTTGGTACAGCCGTTGAAGGACTTGGACAGGCAGGCGCGCGGTGGCCGGCCGGCGTACTGCTGCCCGGCGGCGTTGACCGCCTGGTCGCTGATCACCCAGGCGCCCGGCTTGTCCGCCCCGACGAAGACCGTCATCTTCTGGCTGCCGGAGATCCCGAGGCCCGCGATGTTCGGCCCGCGCAGGATCGAGGTGCTGTGGACCGGCGGGATCAGGTGCGACCTGACCAAGGCCGGCCAGCCGACCAGCACGAGGGCGAGGACGGCCAGCGTGACTGCCATGGCCGGCAAGGTGCGCTTGATCAGCACTCCGGCGGCAAGGCCGACCGCGAAGGCGAACGCGGCGTAACCGATCGGAGCGATGCCGTTCGTGCCGAACAGCAGCGGGGACAGCCGGGTGATGCTGAGCCCGCTCGGGCCATGAGCGGAGGCGTACTTGCCCGCCTTGTAGGCCGGCTGCGACCACAGGTACAGCATCAGGCTCAGCAGGCCGGCCACGGCCATCGCGGTCAGGCCGAGCATCGCCACCTTCACGAGCAGCCAGCGGCTGCGACTGACGCTCTGGCTCCAGGCCAGCCGGAGCGTGCCGGTCTCGGCCTCACGCGCCACCAGAGGAGCGCCCCAGAACGCCCCGATCAGCGCCGGCGCGAGGTAGATCAGCGCGATGCTTAGGTAGAACACGAACTCATAGATGCTGCCGCGCAATTCATTGGAGAAGACAAAGAGCGCGTGCTGGCAGGCGCGGGTGTCCGGGCAGCCGGGCAGGCCGCTGTCGTGATAGAGGTGAGCCACACCGAATCCGGTCGAGAGCAGCAGGATCGCCAGACCCGCGAGCACGCAGCCCGCCACCAGCGCCTGAGGACGGAATTGCCGCCAGCTCAGCCAGATCATCGCTGCGCCTCCAGCTCTTTGTGTCCCCGGGAGCCGGTGCGGCCGGCTTCGCTCAGGTAAGAGAGCACAAGGTCTTCCAGGCCGATCTGGTCCACGGTGAACCCGGGCTCGACGACCGGGGTGTCGCTGCGCACCAGCAACGTGCTCTGCCGGTCGGTGTGGCTGGCCGAGACGATCTGCCAGTCGGCGGGCAGCGCGGCCGGGTCACAGCGGGGGCCGGTGACCTGGTAGTGGGTGGCCAGCAGCGTCTCGACCTCGCCCGCGACCTGGATCCGGGAGTTGACCAGCACGACCAGGTAATCGCAGATCCGCTCCAGGTCGGAGACCAGGTGCGAGGACATCACGACGCTGAGGTCGTGCTCGGCGGTGACCTCCATCAGCGTCTGAAGGAACTCGCGCCGGGCCAGCGGGTCGAGGCTGGCGATCGGCTCGTCGAGGATCAGCACCTCGGGCCGCTTGGCGATGGCGAGCGTCAGCGCGAGCTGGGCCCGCTGGCCGCCGGACAGCTTGCCGGCCTTCTGCTTGGGGTCAAGATCGAGTCGGGCGATGCGGTCTTCGGCGACGGCCGCGTCCCAGCCCGGGTTCATGTGCTTGCCGAGTTTCAGGTGGTCGGCAACGCTCAGCCCGGCGTAGGTCGGGGTGTCCTGAGCGACGAAACCGACCTTGGCCAGCTGGGTCTCATTGCCGGCCGGCTCTCCGCCGAGCACCTGCACCGTACCCTCGGTGGGGGCGAGCAGGCCGACGGCCAGGTTCAGCAGGGTGGTCTTGCCTGCGCCGTTCGGGCCGACGAGCCCAGTGACGTGCCCGGCCGGGACGCTCAGCGTGCAGTCGCGCAGCGCCCAGCGGCTTCGGTATTTCTTGCCGAGTCCCGTTGTTTGAAGAACCGGAGCCTCCGCGGTCATCTGACTTCCTCCTCGATGGTGGCCTCTGTCGTGGCCTCAGTTAGAGCCCGGAACGTGGTCGCGAACAGGGCCTCGATGCTCTCGTCGTCCAGCCCGGCCTTGCGGGCCCTGGCGAGCCAGTCCCGAAGGTCGGCCCTGAGCGGTTCGTGCGCGGCGAGCGATGAATCGGCCAGCGTCTTGGTCACGAACGTGCCGACGCCGGCCCGGGCCGCGACGAGGCCCGAGTACTCAAGCTCCCGGTAGGCCTTCAGCACGGTGTTGGGGTTGATGGCCAGTCGGGCCACGACGTCCTTGACCGTCGGAAGCTGGTCGCCTTCGGACAGCAGGCCGAGCCGCAGCGCCTGCCGCACCTGCTGGATCAGCTGCAGGTAGGGCGAGAGGCCCGAGCGCGCGTCCAGATGGAACTCGATCACCGTGCTCCAGAGTTTCAGTAACTCATTTAACTAGGATGCTAGCACTATAGGACGCTAGTGATCCCCGGTGTCAAGCGGACGTGGATTTTGGCTAGCCCAGCAGCACCGGCGGCTGCTCCGGCAGCATCAGGCTCAATGCGCCTGCAAGAACGCCAGCGTCCGCGTATTGAAGTCCTCCACCTGCTCGTAGATCGGCGCGTGCGAAGCGTCCTCGAAGATCACGACCTCGGATTCCGAGATCCCGGCCGACAGCGGCTCGGCGAATCGAGTCGAGGCCACCTGGTCATGCCGCCCGAACGTGATCAGCGTCGGCGCCGAGATCGAAGACAGCACCGCCGACGCATCGTGGGCCAGCACCGCCCCCGACTGCCGCAAGAACGCGTCAACCGGCGGCATCGGCCTTCCCCGAACGAAGTCGGCCAGCGAGTCGATGTACTCGGGCCGCGCCGCGTACAACTCGGGCGTAAAGCACCAGGGGAAGATCCCCTTGATCACCATGTCCGTCACGTCGCCCAGGCCATCGGCCATCACCCGCCAGGTCTGCACGACCGCGGCCAGGAACGGGTCGGTCTTGTCCCAGGCGCTGTGCAGCGACAGCGACTTGACCAGCGCCGGATACTTGGCGGCCAGCCACATCCCGGTCGCGGCCCCGAGCGACAGCCCGGCCACGTGCGCCCGGCCGACTCCCGACGCCTCCATGAACGCCGCCACGTCGTCGGCGAACAACTCCGTCGTGTACTCGCCCTCGGGCTTGTCCGTCAGCCCGGCCCCGCGCAGGTCAACCGAATAGCACGTGTAATGGTTCGCGTACTGCGCCACCTGGAACGCGTAGCAGGCCTGGTCCGCTGCCAGATAGGGAATGAGGACCAGCGGCTCGCCCTCGCCGGTGACCTCGTAATTGATGTCGATGCCGTTCGCGTTCACGGTTGGCATGTCGCTGGCCACCTCCCGAATCCGGCGGACCGTCCGCGTGATCCCATCGTGCCCGCCAGCACAGCTCTCGCACCAGACGACATGATGGAACGGTGAACTCCGAACCCCGGCGCGGCCTGTACGGTGTCAGTCTTTTCGGGGGCCTGTTCGAAGCGGGCTCCGTGACGATCGATGACGACGCCTGGCTGCAGGCGATGCTCGACACCGAGGCCGCCCTCGCCCGGGCCGCCGAACGCGCCGGGCTGGCGCTCCCCGGATCCGGAGCGGCGGTCACATCAATAGCCAAAGTCTCTTTTATGGATAACGCATCGCTCGGGGTCTCCGCCGCTGCCGCCGGTAACCCGATCCCGGCGCTGGTCAAGGCCATGACCGGGCTGGTCCCGTCCGGCGCCGCGCAGGCGATCCACCTGGGCGCCACGAGCCAGGACATCATCGACACGGCCGCGATGCTGCTCGCCCGCCAGGCAATCGACGCGACCCTGGCGGACCTGGCCGCCGCCGCCGAAAGCTGCGCCCGCCTCACCCGCGAACACGCCGCGACGCTCATGTCCGGCCGGACCTTGCTCCAGCAGGCCGTGCCCACCACGTTCGGCCTGGTCACGGCCGGCTGGCTGATCGCCCTGGACGAGGCGCGGTGCCAGCTCCGCTGCTCCCGCGCCCGCCTCGCGATCCAGTACGGCGGCGCCGCCGGGACTCTGGCCCCGCTCGGCTCCAAAGGCGTTGCGGTTGCCCAGCTCCTAGCCGAGGAACTGGACCTCCCCGTGCCAGTACTCCCCTGGCACACCAACCGCCTGCGGGTACTCGAGATAGCAGCGGCCCTCACGGCGGCTTGCGCGGCGCTCGGCAAGATCGCGCGGGACGTCACGCTCCTGTCCCAGACCGAAGTTGCCGAGGTTGCCGAATCAGCCCCCGGCGGCTCTTCGACGATGCCCCACAAGCAGAATCCGGTCGCCGCGATCGTTCTTCTGGGTCACGCGAAACAAGCCCCGCATCTTTATGCCGCGCTCGCTTCGGCCGCCGAGCAGGAGTTGCAAAGAGCTGCGGGGGCGTGGCACGCGGAATGGCTCCCGCTAACGCGCCTGCTGAGCCTCACGACATCGGCGTCTGGCTGGGCGACTCGCCTGCTTTCCGGTCTGCGGGTCGATGCGGCGAGAATGCAAGTCAACCTGGGACTAACTCACGGGCTGCCGCTCGCTGAGCAGGTCGCCGGGCTGCTCGCGCCGAAGATCGGACGGCTGCGCGCGCATGAACTTATTGCGCGGGCAAGCGCTCGAGCCGTTTCTGACGGCGTTTCGCTGGCTGAGGCTCTTTGCAGCGACGAAGAAAGCTCGGCGCAGCTTGCTGCTAGCAATATCAGCCGGGATCAGCTGGACGCGGCGCTAGACCCGGGCTCTTATCTGGGTTCTGCGGGTTCGTTTATTGCCGCCGCCCTCGCGGCGCATTCTTCGGCCAGCTCCGAGCAGCAGTAAAGCCTTCCTGCTGCAGTGGAGGGCTCTGCTGTAGCACCTGGCTCCCCCCTAGCCTGGTCTTCATGACATCAGCCCCGAACGAGACCGGCCTCAGGACACGACGCGAAGTGCTCGGCGACGAACATGTTGACCGGGCCATCGCCAACACGACCGAGTTCACTGCTCCCTTCCAGGACCTCATCACCAGGTATGCCTGGGGCGAGATCTGGACCCGGCCCGGCCTTAGCCGACCCGAGCGCAGCATGATCACGCTTGCCATGCTGGCCGCATTGCGGCAGGAGGAGGAGTTGGCCATGCATGTCAGGGCGGCGGTCCGCAACGGGCTGACCGCCGAGCAGATCCAGGAGGTTTTGCTGCAGGTCGCCGTGTACGCCGGGGTTCCGGCCGCCAACCGGGCTTTCGCTGTCGCGTCGCAGGCCTTGGCGGGCATTTCGTAGACCGCACAGTTGTTCACTTAGCGGCCTGTCGTTATCGTTTCGGTAAACCCCGTGGTTAGTGCACGGTGGATGTCGCCCTGAGGAGGCTGGTGCGGGATGGCGGAGATCGTATCGCTCGCCGAAGCGATCGCCGCGAACGTACATGACGGTGATTCCCTCGCGATGGAGGGCTTCACGCACCTGATCCCGCACGCCGCCGGGCACGAGATCATCCGGCAGCAGCGCCGCGACCTCACCCTGATGCGGATGACCCCCGACGTCATCTACGACCAGCTGATCGGCGCGGGCTGCGCGTCGAAGCTGATTTTCTCCTGGGCCGGCAATCCGGGGGTCGGCTCGCTGCACCGGTTCAGGGACGCGGTCGAGCATTCCTGGCCCAGACCCCTGGAGATAGAGGAGCACAGCCACGCCGGCATGGCGAACCGCTACCTCGCCGGGGCCTCCGGCCTGCCGTTCGCGATCTTGCGCGGGTACCGGGGCACCGACCTGCCGACGCACACGGCCGGGGTCGCCGACATCACCTGCCCGTTTACCGGCGAGACGCTGACGGCGGTCTCCGCGCTCCGGCCCGATGTCGCGATCGTTCACGCGCAGCGGGCCGACCGGCTCGGAAACGTGCAGTACTGGGGCATCACCGGCGTGCAGAAGGAAGCGGTGCTGGCCGCGCAGCGTTCGGTGGTCACGGTCGAGGAGGTCGTCGACGAGCTCGACCCCAAGCCCGGCGCGGTAGTGCTGCCGTCCTGGCTGGTGTCGCACGTCGCCGAGGTGCCCGGCGGGTCCCATCCGTCCTACGCGCTCGACTACAGCGTCAGGGACAATGACTTCTACGTGACCTGGGACGCGATCAGCCGAGACCGGGACGCCTTCAGCACCTGGCTCGATGAGCACGTATTCAAGACCGCCATCCCGGCTGGGAGACAGTCATGAGCTACACCTCGGACGAGATGATGACGGTCACCGCCGCGCGGGCGCTGCGCGACGGGATGACCTGCTTCGTCGGCATCGGGCTGCCGAGCGAGGCCGCGAACCTGGCCCGGGCCACGCACGCGCCGAACCTCGTGCTCATCTACGAGTCCGGCACGATCGGGGCCAAGCCGGACGTGCTCCCGCTCTCGATCGGTGACGGAATCCTGGCGCAGACGGCCGACTCGGTCGTGAGCGTGCCGGAGATCTTCAACTACTGGCTGCAGCCCGGCCGGATCGACATCGGTTTCCTCGGCGCCGGCCAACTCGACAAGTTCGGCAACATCAACACCACGGTGATCGGCGGGAACTACGCGAGCCCGAAGGTGCGGTTGCCCGGCGCGGGCGGCGCCCCGGAGATCGCGGCCGCCTGCAAGGAAGTAGTCGTCGTGCTGAGGCAGTCACGGCGGACATTCGTCGACCGGGTCGACTTCATTACCTCGATCGGGTTCGGTGACGGCCCGGGTGTCCGGGAGCGGCTGGGGCTGCGCGGCGCCGGCCCGCAGCGGGTGATCACCGATCTTGGCGTGCTGCAGCCCGACCCGGAGACGACCGAGCTCAGGCTGACCGGAATATACCCCGGGCAAAGCGTTTCCGATATCAAGGAAAAGACCGGCTGGGACCTGCGGGTCGATGCCGACCTCGAGGAGATCGCGCCTCCGAACGAAGCGGAGCTGACCGTCCTGCGCGGGCTCGTCGCCACGATGCCGGCCAGCAAGAGGGCGCCGAGCGAGCCCGCCAGCCAAGGAGCAAGCCGATGACGGACGAGTTGCAACTGCCCAGCTACGTGCGGACCGACGGCGTGCACCCGCCGATGTTCTCGCCGGAGTACCGGTCCACTCAGATCCGCTCGCCCAAGCAGAAGCTGGTGACGTTGCCGAACTGGCTGACCGAGGTCACCGGGCCGCGCTACGCGCCGACGACGCCCACCGCGGCCGACGCGGACCTGACCGCCGGCCATGCGGGCGAGCCGCTGGGGGAACGCATCATCTTGACCGGGCGGGTGCTCGACTCAGACGGCCGGCCGGTTCCGGACACACTGGTCGAGATCTGGCAGGCGAACGCGTCCGGGCGGTATCACCACAAGGTCGATGATCACCCCGCACCGCTGGACCCGAACTTCGACGGCGGCGGCCGGTGCATGACCGACTCCCACGGCCGGTACCGGTTCATCACGATCAAGCCCGGGGCCTATCCGTGGGGCAACCACCTGAACGCGTGGCGGCCCGCGCACATCCACTTCTCGCTGTTCGGGCAGGCGTTCACCCAGCGGCTGGTCACCCAGATGTACTTCCCTGGCGACCCGCTGTTCCGGTACGACCCGATCTTCAACTCGATTCCGGACGCCAAGGCCAGGGAGCGGCTGATCTGCTCGCTGGACATGGACCTGACCAAACCGGACTGGGCGCTCGGCTACAGCTGGGATATCGTGCTGCGCGGCCGTAACGGCACGGTCTTCGAGGAAAGGTAGCGGGCATTGCTCTCCTCGCCGAAGGGGGACGACCCCCTAACACCGCCGCAGGTCGAGATCACGCCCTCGCAGACGGTCGGGCCTTACCTGTCGCTCGGGCTGCCCTGGCCGGAGGGGCCGTTCGTCGTGCCGGAGGGAACGACCGGGGCGATCACGATTGCCGGGCGGGTCTTCGACGGGAACAATCAGCCGCTGCCGGACGCGCTGGTCGAGACCTGGCAGGCCGACGAGAACGGGCGGTTCAACCATCCGGGCGATCCGCGGGGGGCGGTCGAGTCGGGGACGGCTGGGTTCCGAGGGTTCGGGCGATGTGCTACCGACAGCGAGGGCCGGTACCGCATTGTCACCGTGCGGCCGGGTTCGCTTCCGACGCCAGAGGGCGGGGTTGAGGCGCCGCATCTGGACGTGAACGTGTTCGCCCGTGGGCTGCTCAACCGGGTGGTGACGCGGATCTACTTTCCCGACGAGTCTCTCAATGCGTCTGATCCAGTGCTGGCTGGGATTGATCCCGAGCGACGAGAGACGCTGATCGCGGTGGCGCCGCCGGGCTCTGGCGGGAACGAGTTCCGGTTCGACATCCGGCTGCAAGGTGGCCGGGAAACCGTTTTCTTCGATGTCTGAGCGCCGTGCCTCGCTGCCGGTGATGACCTACGACGCGCCGGACGACCAGCCGGTGCTCGTGCTCGGCCCGTCGCTTGGCACCAGTCATCGAGTCTGGGACGCGCAGAAGCCTGCTTTCTGGGACGACTTCAGGATCGTGCATTTCGAGTTGCCCGGGCACGGTGGCGACAGCTACTCGTGGGACCCGATCACGTCGTTCGATCAGTTGGGCGAACTCGTGCTTGAGACGCTCGACGGGATGGGCGTCGAGCGAGCCGCGTACTTCGGGGTCTCGCTCGGCGGCATGCTCGGGATGTGGCTGGCGGCCAACGCGCCCGACCTGATCGAGTCGCTCGGCCTGGTCTGCACGTCCGCTTACCTGCCGCCGGCCGAGGGCTGGTGGGCGCGAGGCGGGCTCGTCAAGTACTCCGGGATGGAGCCGGTCGTCGAGGCTTCGCTGGGGCGATGGTTCACTCCCGAGTTCGCTGAGAGCTCGCCGGAGGTCGTGGCCGAGTTCGCGGCCGAGCTTAGGCAGGTTGACCCCACTGGATATGCGTGGTGCTGCCTGGCCATAGCGGACATGGATCTACGGGGTGACCTGGCCGACATCGAGGCACCGACCCTGGTGATCGCCGGTGGACGGGACCCGTCGACGCCACCTGACCACGGCGGCATCATTGCCGACGGGATCGCCGGCGCGCGGTTGCTCGTGGTCGATGATGCGGCCCATCTGGCGAATGTTTCGTCGCCTGAAGTGGTTACGGCGGCGCTGCTTGAGCACCTGACCAGCCGATCCGACCGGCGGGAGTAGCCTGTGCTGTCCAGACTGCGCGTTACGATGCTGAAGAGATGAGAACCTCCGGGCGCATTGCGAACACCACTGGCGAAGCTGAGAGCGTTCCGGCTCAGCCCGTGACCGAAACCGACGGCGAGGAGACAACCTCGGCCGCGGTCGCCGGGTCAGGCCAGGCCAGGGACAGCGACTTCGTACAGTCGCTGGACCGCGGGCTGGCCGTGATCAAGGCGTTCGGGCCGGACCGGGAGCGGCTCAGCCTGAGCGAGGTCGCCCGGGCGACGGGACTGACCAGGGCGGCGGCCCGGCGATTCCTGCTGACGCTGGTCAGGCTCGGGTACGTGCGGAGCGATGGGCGAGAGTTCTCGCTGCGGCCGCGGGTGCTGGAACTCGGGTACGCGTACCTGTCTGGGCTGGCCATGCCGGAGATCGCGGCGCCGCACCTGGAGGAACTGGTCGCCAGGCTGCGCGAGTCCTCCTCGATCTCGGTGCTCGATGGTCACCACATCGTCTACGTGGCTCGCGTTCCGACCAAGCGGATCATGACGGTGGCGATCTCGGTGGGCACCAGGTTCCCGGCGTTCGCTACCTCGATGGGGCGGGTGCTGCTGGGCGCGCTCAGCGAAGCCGACCTGGATCGCTACCTGGACGAGGCGACGTTCGAGGCGTTCACCGCGAATACGGTGACCGACCCGGTCCGGCTCAAGGAGATCGTCCGCGTGGCCGCGGAGCAGGGATACGCGATCGTCGACCAGGAGCTGGAGGAAGGGCTGCGCGCCATCGCGGCGCCGATCCGGGGTTCTGGCGACGGGGTGACAGCCGCGATCAACGTGTCCGCTCATGCCAGCCGGGTCAGCCTCGAGGCGATGCGCACCGACCTGCTGCCGGCGATGCTAGAAACCGCCCGCCAGATCGAAACGGACCTGAGGTCCCAGGGACCGACCTAAGGCGCCGGGTTGTCCCCGCAGGGACGACCGCCTTAGGCACCGTGCTAAAAGACCCCCGCAAAATTTTCGCCTAAAATTCGGTTGCAAACCATTGCATAGACCGCCATCCCACGCCGCCTGTAAGCCTTCCTGATCTATCGCACTGTTACGTGGTTAGCGTTGACACTGGCGGAGAAGCCTGGCTAAGTTCTACATTGCGTATAGTCGTACGCCAAGCGAACATCCTGAGGTACCTGTCCTGGGAGAAACGGCATCCCGCGTGAGCCACTGCCGCTCTTCCGGCCCACTGGCATACCCGGGCGCTTATTCAGAGGAGACGGAATGGACCGTCAGGAACCAGACCAGCCGACGTCGCTGGATCAGATCTCAAGGCGCTCGCTGATCAAGGGTGCCGGAGCCGGGTCGCTCGCCCTCGCCGCCGGCGGACTGCTCGCCGCTTGCAGTTCGAAGATCAAGGGTTCTGGCTCGGGTGGCAGCACCAAGGGCATCACCATCGGCTGGATCCACCCGCTCACCGGTGCCCTCGCCGGCTTCGGCGCCCCCGACAACTGGGTGATCGGCAAGATCAAGGCCACCACCCCGTACAAGAGCGGGTTCAAGATCGGCGGCAAGACCTACGACGTCACGATCAAGTCCTACGACACCCAGTCGAGCCCGACCCGGGCCGGCGACCAGGCCAAGCAGGCGATCCTGCAGGACAACGTCGACCTGCTGCTCGCGTCCTCGACTCCGGAGACCGTCAACGCCGTCGCCAGCCAGGCCGAGAGCCTTGGCTGTCCGCTGATCTGCGCAAACATCCCCTGGGAGTCGTGGTACATCAACCTCGGCGGCAACCCGGGCAAGCCGACGCTCAAGCCCAAGTTCGTCACGATGTACTTCCTCGGCGCCGAGCACCTGATCAAGGCCTTCATCCCGATGTGGGACCGGATCCACGACCAGATGCACACCGACAAGGTGGTCGCCGCCGCGTTCCCGAACGACTCCGACGGCAACGCGTTCCGGGCGGTGTTCCCGCCGATTGCCCAGGCCGCCGGCTACACGTTCAAGATGTCCGCCGCCTACCCGGACCTCACGACGAACTACTCGTCGATGATCTCCCAGTTCAAGGCGGACAAGGCCGACTTCTTCACCAACGTGCCGCTGCCGCCCGACTTCGCCACCATGTGGAAGCAGTCGGCCCAGCAGGGCTTCAAGCCCAAGCTGGCGACTGTGGCCAAGGTGCTGCTGTTCCCGCCGGACGCATACGCGCTCGGCGCTCTTTCCTACAACGTGGCCACCGACGCCTGGTGGGTCCCGTCGCTGCCGTGGAAGTCCTCGTTCACCGGCGAGACCTGCCAGCAGCTGGCCAACGAGTTCGAGGCCACCAACAAGCAGCAGTGGAACTCCAACATCAGCAACTACAGCCTCTTCGAGAGCGCCTACGCCGCGCTCAAGTCGGTCAGCGACCCGCACGACAAGGCCGAGGTCGCCGACGCCATCCACAAGGTGAACATCCAGGGCGTCGCCGGACCGCTGGACTTCGCCTCGGGCGGCCCCGCTCCTGGCGTGGCCATCACCCCGCCGCTAGGCGTCCAGTGGCAGAAGGGCACCAAGTATCCGGTCGAGATGCAGGTCGTCGACAACACCCTGCTGCCGCAGGCGAAGATCACCGCCGACCTGTTGCCGACGAACAAGTGACTGGATGACAAGCCCGCTGCCGTGGCTCGGCTCCTCAGGGCCGGGGTCGCTGCTTGAACTCGACGGCCTGTCGAAGAAGTTCGGCCAGGTTGTCATCGCGGAGAACCTGTCGCTGGCGATCCAGCCCGGCGACATGGTCGGGATCGTGGGGCCGAACGGCGCTGGCAAGACCAGCCTGTTCGGCCTGATCTCCGGTGACCTCGCCTCCGACCGGGGTGAGGTCCGCTTCGCCGGGCGCCGGGTGAACCGGCTCGACGCGGCCGGACGGACGCGGCTCGGCATCGGCCGCACCTATCAGGTGCCGCGGCCGTTCGTGGACATGACGGTGTTCGAGAACCTGCTGGTGGCCGCGCAGCAGGGCGGTGGCCTGCGGCGCCGGGCGAGTTATGCGGCGGCAGCGCAGGCGCTTGAGCGGACGGGCATGTTCGAGCAGGCGAACTGGCCGGCCGCACGGCTCGGCCTGCTGCAGCGCAAGCGGCTCGAACTCGCCCGCGCCCTCGCCACGCAACCGCAGTTGCTTCTGCTGGATGAGGTAGCCGGCGGGCTGACCGATCCCGAGGTCGCCGAACTGGTCGAGATCGTCCGCGACGTGAACGCCGACGGGATCGCGGTGATCTGGATCGAGCACGTGGTCCGGGCCCTGACCGCGGTGGTGACCCGGCTGATCTGCCTGGCCGGCGGCTCGTTCGTCGGCGACGGGGACCCCGCCTCGGTGCTGGCCAACCAGGCGGTGCGCGAGGTGTTCCTCGGAACGGACATTACCGCTGCGCTGGCGGGAGGATCGCTTTCTGACGGCGAGTCGGGCGGTGAGCTATGACGGGGCCTTCCGGGCCTTCCGGGCCTTCCGGGACTTCCGGGCCTTCCGGTAACGGGGAACGGGAGATGACCGGAACGCCGCTGCTCGAGGTGCGCGATCTGGTCGTGCATCACGGGCAGCTTCGGGCGCTTGACTCCATTTCACTGCGGGTCTACCCCGGCGAGGTCTACGCGATCATCGGGGCGAACGGTGCCGGCAAGTCGACGCTGCTGCGCACGATCGCCGGCCTGCACCGGCCCAGCTTCGGCACCATCCTGCTCGACGGCCTGTTCCTTACCTACCTGCGGCCCGAGCGCCGGGCCATCGCCGGTGTCGCGATGGTGCCAGAAGGCCGACGGCTCTTCGGGTCGCTGACGGTGGAGGAGAACCTGAAGGTCGGCGCGACCTACGCCCGGCCAGGTCCATGGAACATCGACGCGGTCTACCAGCTCTTCGACTGGATGCCGGCTCGCCGCAGCCAGCGCGCCGCCCAACTGTCCGGGGGCGAGCAGCAGATGGTCGCCCTCGGCCGGTCCCTGGTCGCCAATCCGAAGGTGCTGCTGCTCGATGAGTTGTCGCTCGGCCTGGCCCCGGTGGTGGTCCACCGCATCTACGCGATGCTGCCGCAGATCCTGGAGACCGGCCTGACCGTGTTGCTGGTCGAGCAGGACGTGAGTCAGGCCCAGCGAGTGGCGACGCACATCCACTGCCTGCTCGAGGGACGAACGACGCTTGAGGGCCGGCCTTCGGACGTCACCGCTGAGCAGATCGAGGCCGCCTACTTCGGGCTGGCCGGTACCGCCGGAGCTTTGCCCCCGTCCGATGCCACGGGCCAACCCGGTGGAGGAAGTGAGTCGACATGGCCTGGGTGAACGCCATCATCGAGGGAGTGCTGACCGGCGGACTCTACGCCTTGTTCGCCTGCGGTCTTTCGCTGATGTTCGGCGTGATGAAGGTCGTGAACCTGGCTCACGGCGATCTCGCCGTGGTCGCCGGGTACGTGGCGATCGGCATCATCACGGTCACCCACGTCCCCGTACTCTGGTCGTTCCTCATCGTGATCCCGGTCATGGCCGTGATCGGCTATGTGCTGCAGCGCACGGTCATTCAGGCCGCGCTCGACCGCAGCGTGCTCACCACGTTGCTGGTCACTTTCGGGCTATCGGTCGTGATCGAGAACGGCCTGCTCCAGTTCTTCACGGCCAACAGCCGCGGGATCGGCACCGGACTGGCACTCGTCACCGGCGCCTTCAACATCGGCTCACAGATCCAGATCGCCTATCTGCTGGTGACGATCTTCGCCGTGGCGGTAGCCGTGCTGCTCGGCATGCAGTACTTCCTGTCGGCGTCCAAATATGGCCGGCTGATCCGCGCCGTAGCCGATGACAAGGAAGCGGCCCAGCTCTCCGGCGCCGACTACCGGCACGTGTTCGGCATCGCGGCGGCACTCGCCTTCGCCACCGTGGCCCTGGCCGGCATCGCCTACGGCATGTACTCCCAGCTCGCCCCGACCACCGGCACCGACACGATCCTGCTGCTCGCGTTCGCCGCGGTCGTGATCGGCGGCCTCGGCTCGCTGTGGGGCACGCTGATCGGCGGCATCGTACTCGGCGTAGCCCAGCAGATCGGCGCCCAGATCAACATCACCGATGAGGCGCTGGCCGGATACCTGGTATTCCTGGCCATCCTCGTGGTGCGCCCCCAGGGCATCATCTCCCGAAGGGCGGGCTCATGAGCCTGACTACCCAGACCGCCAGCCAGCCCGGAGCGTCCGGAGGACCCGGAAGACCCGGAGCGGGCATCAAGGTCGCCAGGTCACAGCGCAACGTGGCCTGGACCGGCGGCGTCGCGCTGATCATCGTGCTCGTTCTCTTCCGGCTGCCTTACATCGTCTACGCGGGCACCACGACGATCCTGGTCCAGGCGTTCATCGTGCTCACGCTGGCGAGCATGTGGAACCTGCTGGCCGGCTACGCCGGCCTGGTCTCGGTGGGGCAGCAGGTCTTCGTGGGGCTAGGCGCGTACTTCGTGCTGATCCTGGCCCTCCATGGCTTCTCGCCGTTCGCCGCGCTCCCGGTAGCCGCGATCGGCTGCGGCGTCGCCGCGCTGCCGTTGTGGTGGCTGGTCTCCCGGCTCCGCAGCGGCTACTTCGCGATCGCCACCTGGGTGCTGGCCGCCACCGTCATGCTGATCGTCGAGAAGTTCTCCTCGATCGGCGGCGGCACCGGCATGCCACTGCCCGGCTTCGCCGGGCTCGATCCCACCCAGCTCACCGCCGATACCTACTGGGCCGCACTGACCGTCACCGTCGCCGCGCTGGTCGTCATCTACCTGTTGCTCAGAGGCCGGATCGGACTGGTGCTGACCGCGATTCGGGATGACGAAGTTGCGGCCCGGTCGTCAGGAGCCCGGGTCGGCCTGGCCAGGCTCCTGGTATTCGTGGTAGCTGGCGCCGGCTGCGGCGCGGCGGGTGCCGTACTGGCGATCAGCCAGCTCCAGGTCCAGCCGGGCGCGGTCTTCAGTATCCAGTGGACCGCCGAAATGGCGTTCGCCACGATCATCGGCGGCATCGGGACGATCGAGGGGCCGATCATCGGGACGGCCGTGTTCATGGTGCTGCAGCAGACGCTGCAGAACTTCAATGCCTGGTACCTGATCGTGCTGGGGCTGGTCGCGATCGTTGTGGCTCTGTTTGCCCGGCGAGGGTTGTGGGGGCTGGTCGATGAGCAGCTGCACCTGCGGCTGTTCCCGACGGGGTACTGGCTACGGGTGCCCGGCGGGAATGGCGGGCGCGGCCCGATAAAACTCTTCGGGCGCGGCCAATCCAGCTGATTGTCAGTGGCATGTAGGACAATGCGAGAAACCGCTGGCGAGATGGAGTCATGTGGCATACCCGACCAATATGACGGCAGCGTTAACTGGGGCTACGGTTAGTCAGCTCCAGCGTTGGCGCAGTCGGCAATCCGGCTTTCTGCTCGTACCGGAACTGCAGTCCGCTCCTCGGGCGCTGTATTCCTTCTGCGACATCCTCGCGCTGCGGACCTGTGTGAGACTGCGCGAGTTCGCCGCGCTACAGAAAATCCGGTCAGCGGTCGGTAATCATCGTGAGCTAGGTGACCGCAGCCATCTGGCCTCATACACGATCGTCGCCGACTCAGCTGGTGACGTCCAACTCCTGACCTCCGCCGAAGCCATCAACCTCAGCAAACCCACAGAGCAGAAATGGCTCTTTGCCCTGGAGATGGCGCGAGTCGTCGAGCCGTTCGCGTCACGACCCGGAGTGCTCGTACCTGATCTCTTCCGACTGCGTCCGCGCGTCGTGCTCGACCCGGAGGTTCAAGGCGGATTCCCGGTGATTACCGGTACTCGCGTCCCATACGACTTGGTCGCCGGCCTCGTTGCCGACGGCATACCAGCCGAGGAGATAGCCGAGTACTATCCGACCGTTTCAGCGGAAGACGCACACGACGCGCTCGACTTCGCGAGATATGTGGACAGCTACGGACCTCGAAGGATGCCGGGTCGCGTCAACCAGTTGGCCGCCGAAGACTACGAGTCCATCAGCGAGACCGACTACCTACTGCGCTCACCAGCAAACGCTGCCCGTCTCGTAGCGGCGGCCGAGAAAATGCGCCATGGTCGAGCATTGATTTCCGTGATAACCGACGAGGTGCGACTACGGTGAGTTCCCGGCGGTCGCACCCGGACGGCGCCTTAGGTATCAGATCGTGTTCTGATATTCTTCAGCTGTGGTCGCTGAACCTGTTGATGCCGTGACGTTCTCAGACTTGTCCCGTAACCCACGAGCGGTCGCGGAACGTGCCCGCCGACTCGGTCGGCTTCGCGTCACTCACCGCGATGCCGATGACTTCTATCTGACGGCAGCTGACCGCGAGGAAGTACGGGACGAAAACCTGCTGACAGCCTCACGAATGTTCACGGCTCTGGCCCGGAGTGACCGAGGCGCGCAGGCGATCGTAGAAGCGATCGCGGAGGTCTTCCCGTGGGTACGGCATCTTTCCGAAGCCGAGCGGCCGGAATTCGCCGCGGAGCTGACCGAAGCTTTGTCAGACGCGGCCGAACTCGGGATCGATGTGACCGCCCGGGAGGTTATCGCAGGCTGGCGGGCCACGGCGCGAATCAAAGCCGATAAAGACCTCTATGCCCAGGCGCTGGTGCCGACGGAAGGCGATTTCGGTCCGGTTGAGGCGATCACTTGAGTCCGCGGCGCGGGGACCGGGTTACTGTCCCGCCGCCGGATGGCCAGTGGAACGTCCGGTTTGCGACCAGCGACGCCGCTACGGGCTGGGAGGAGTTGTGCCGACACGTAGTCGCCAACGTAAGGCGATGCCTGGAAATCCTGCACACCGCTCCGCGGTCGGCAGCTAACCCAGACCGCCAGCACCGATTGCGCGGCGACCTGGCCTGCCAGAGGCACAACGGCAAGAACCTCGAGCAGTGGGAATACGAGGTCACCAGCGGAGGCCGGGTCCGCTATCTCATCGATGATCAGTCCCGCACCGTCTGGCTGGTCTACGCGTCCCCCAGGCACCCCAAGGACACCGACCGCTAGATGAATCCCGGGCAGTCGCGCGGCCGCCCGGCTTACAGTGCCTTGCTCATATGGCGGAAGGCCACGCTAGTGTCAACCACGATCGTCACCCGCGGCCTGCGCCAGTGAGAGCGAAAACAACGTCGTCGTCGATCGGAGTCTCGCCCGCTGCGACGAGCACCCCGTTCTCCTCGACCAACTGAGCCGTTCGGCCCGCAGGAATGAGCTGCGCGCCAGCCCGGTAGGCCAAGATGTCCACCTTCGTGCCAGGAAGCAGGCCAAGCGCGTCGCGGAGCAGTTCGGGCAGCACGATCCGGCCCGCCTGATCGATGATGGCTTCCATGGGAAATACGATGCCATCGCGATCCCACTGAGCCAAACGCGCGCTTGCCGCCGCCTTCTCGTCGAGGACCAAGCTCGCGCTGTCTAAGTGGCCTGACCCTCGCCCGGGGCACTCCATGCACGAGCGGCAAGCTCCTGCAAGCCTACTTCCGCGAACTGAATAGTATTATTCAGTTCGTGGATAGAACCCCGGCGCCCTCGCTGCTCCCAGTCCTGCGCTCACAACAGCAAGGCGAGATCTTGGCGTTGCTGCTGGGAGATCCTGACCTAGAACTCAGCCTGACCGACATCGCCCGGCTTACAGGTGCACCGCAGCCATCGGTGTTCCGAGAGGTTGAGCGCGCGGAAAGCGCGGGCCTAGTGACTAGCCGTAAGGTGCGCAACAGCCGACTGGTGCGAGCAGACGTCTCCAGCCCGTACTACTCAGGACTGGCGGAGGTGCTCACCCGTGCATTCGGGGTCCCAGCGGTGCTGGCCGAGGAACTAGCCGGAATCCAGGACATCACCTCGGCGCTAGTGTTCGGATCATGGGCGGCACGTCATGCAGGACAAAGCGGTGTCCGGCCCGTGGGCGACATTGACGTGCTGGTCCTGGGCAACCCTGACCGCGACGCACTGTACGAGGCCGCTAGTCGAGCTGAGCGAAGGCTAGGTCGCCCTGTGCAGATCACCATCCGCGACGCGTCCTGGCTGGCGTCGGGATCAGGATCCTTTTACGACACAGTCACCAGCCGTCCGATGGTGAAACTTGCTCTGCCGTCTTCAGGCGAAGGGGGCCAGTGACCCGGCAGCAAGCACGGTGCGCGTCCCGGTCAGAGCCGTCGCCGCTTTCTCGATCGCCCAGGCAACGTCCGCAAGCACCTGGAGCCTCGCTCATATCGCGATGATCGTTGTCGACCGATCAGCAGCGATCAATCGGATTGCTTCCGGATTTCCTGTCACAACGGTCACCTGAGTGGCCGACGACCGGATTGTCGCGCCCAGGTGAGCGTCTGCGGCCGAGACACCAGACATGCGCCGGATGGCAGCGGCCGCGTCACCGTGAGTCTGGTCCAGCGACACGTCTGTGATGCGGAGCCGGTTAAGGAACGCCCAGGCCGCGGACCCGCGGTCCCACCCGACCTCAACCCGGACGGTAGTCGGCACAACGACCTGGACTGGGACCGCGCGACGCTTCCGGCTGGCGACAATCTGCAGGTAACTGACGACCCGGCGATGTTTCGGATGAGCCGGATCACCGAGGGCCCGGACGGCCTCCGTGCCAAGAATGACCAACTGACTCACGCCGCGTAAGCCCTCGCCTCGGCCCACAACAGCACGTCTTCCGGACCGGCATCCGGACGCTGACTCACAATTTCAGCCGCCGCCCGGCGCAGCCGATCCGGCTCCCCGGCCAGAAAATGTCGGTCGATCTCGGCCGCCGCGACCGCCAGATCCCCTAGATCCGGCTTGGAATCCGGATAGCGCAAGTAGTGATCATCAAGGATGGCTTGCATCACCAGCCCTTCCAACGTCGCGCGCAAAGCCGTGCTCGACAGACCGATCGCCGAAGGCGCCACTCCGAGCTCACTGACCGCAAGCGCAGCGGCATGCCTCAGCGCCGCAGGGATTCGCATCGACAGGCCAACGGTCGCCAGCGCCGGACTATCAAGGAAGTCGCTAATCTGCGCGACCGCCTCCAGCACCTCGACAGATCGCTGTGAACACCGGCGACCCATGGCAACAACGTTCACAATAGATTGCTCTTGGTGCTCCATAACCTGTAGTGTGCCCTGAGTTGCTCCGTCGCCGCTGCCGACTGCTCACTCTGGCGCCAATCGTCGAGTCGCTGGCGATACTCCAGCTACTGGCAGGGCTTGAGGCCAGCGCGAAACGGAAGGCCGATGACCGCACACATCTTCGCCGACGAGTCGAAGCGGAACTCGTTCGTGCTCGCGGCGACGATCATCCCGACGGAGCAGCTGACCAAGATGCGCCAGGTCGTCAATAGCCTCCGGCTGCCGGGCCAGCGCCGCCTGCACTTCGTCGGCGAGCGCGATTCACGCCGCCTTCAGATCATCAGGGCATTCGTCGAGGCCGAGGCGTGCACCACGATTTACGAAGCGAGCGGGATCCGCGACCAGAAGGTAGCGCGCGACGCCGTCATCACGAGACTCACCAGCGACGCCCTGCGGCAAGGCGCCCAGATGGTAGTGCTCGAACTGGACGACTCCCTGGAAGCCCAAGATCGCTGGGTCATCCGGGAGCAGCTCAAGAAGGCCGACCGGCAGGACGCGCTCAGGTACGAGCATCGCCGGGCCTACGAGGAGTGCCTGCTGTCGATCCCGGACGCGGTCGCCTGGTCCTGGTCAAAGTCCAGCCAGTGGCGGAAGCTAGTGGAACCGCTGGTCACGGAGGTGATCAGGCTATGAGATGCGCAAAGCCCGGCCCACCGACCGTCCGGAAGGCTGCCGGGCTCACTTCGATGAGC